>CALXYJ010000001.1 GCA_944392945.1 uncultured Clostridia bacterium
AGGACTTAAGTCCTTGCCAGTAACAAGCCCTTATAGGGCTAGAGAAAACTACCCGTTGAACGGGTAGTTTTTTTTATATTATTAAATAAATACAATGCAACTTGATTTTGTTCTTCTTTTGTCATTTCCATAATTTTAGCCATTGCAAACATTATAAGATGATATTTTGCAAAATTTATCAAAGTAGTTCTATATTCTTTATCAATTTCTTTTAGCATAGTATCAAAACATTTATACATCTCAGGTTTATCATATTTTAGATTAGTATAACTACTATCACTCATACATATTGCAAGTCTTAGTTTATTTGTTAAATCCATATCATTTATTATATCTATTAAATATTTTACTTTTTCATTTTCCATATCTAAATTTTCTCCTTTTAAAATCTGGTATCATTATTCTTCTTTTTACTCTTAATTTGCTTGTTTTCATCTGGTATAGTTACTCTTCTAGCAATATTATTTGCAATTTCATTATCATTGTTGTCGAATATGCCATTTTTATATAGGTCATCACTAACAATCTTGTAGTTATTATCATTATCATAGCAAATTCTTCTATGAAAGTGGCTCATAATACTATGCCAAAAGTCTTTGAACTTCTGTAATTCTTGTTTTAGTTTTTCTTTTTCAGTTTGCAATTTACCTATAATCTTGTCTTTAGTAGATAGTTCATTTTTCAAGTTGCCGATTTCATTATCTTTTAGTTCTATTTCATATTTAAGTGAACGATTTTCCTTTTCTATTTTAAAAGCAGAATGTTCAAAATCTTTAATCGCCATATTTAAGTCATTTACACTCCTAACAGTTTTAGTAATATCTTTTACATCTTCTGTATAATTTTTGATTTTATGGACATCCTCGTTTGAAATAACCATATTATTTTTATTTAGCTTAGTAGGTTTTAGATTACTTAATATCTCCTTTATATCTTTACTTGTATTATCAAGTTCTCTAGTTTGAATGTTTGCTTTTTCAAGTTTCTGTTCTTTTTTAGCTAGTTGTTTCTTGATTTCTCTGTAATTGTCCATATCATTAACATTAACGTCTTGGTTTCTGCCTTTTTGCTTTTGTTTTAATCGTGTATTAACTTCATAAAACTTGTTATATGACTTAATACAAGCATTTCTCATTTTATCTTGTATTTCAGTTAGTGTTGTTTTAGTAAACAATTTACTTTTTCCTACTTGTTTTTTCATTCCTCTAGTACAATTTAGTGCTACTGGAACACCTACAATGTGCATATGTGGAGATGTTTCGTCAAAATGTATTGTTGCATTTGCTATTTTAAAATCTGGTACAATTTTAGTTAAGTCTTTTATTTGTTCATTATAAACATCAACCATTTTAAATATATATCGTTCATCTTTATCATTCCAAAAGTCCATATCGCCAAGTTCTATTATAATTTCACAAGCTATATCATTTTGTGAATCGCATACTTTTTTGAAATAATCTTCAATTTTTCTATCTTCACGAGTTTGTTTGTTATTATATTCTAATTTAGATTCTTCAAATTCTCTTAAATATAGTTGTTGCACATCATTTACAATATTATCTGTACCATAAATAACTCTAATCAATTCTTTTTCGTTATCATAATCTCTTAAATTATGCTTATTAACTCTTGATAAATCGTTAGCATTTTGAATTGCATTATTGGAAAAAGATGTAGTACCAGATACATTATCTTTTGATACTCTTTTGGCTAATTTACTTTTGTTTTTATCACTGCCTAAGTGAAATGAATATGCTAATTCTTGTTCCATCAAAAGCACCTCCTTGAACTTGCTTCGAAGCACAGGACTTTGACTCTGTCATAAGTCCTAACCCCCTATGAGTTGTGTCATACTAACACAACTCGGGGGCTCTGCGAGGCAATAAAATTTATCTTCTCAAGATAAATTTTATCCAAATTAACTATCGCCACTTTCATTTTTACTTCGTAAAAACAAAACGTGCCACGTTAATTTGATTGTTGCAACATAGCAAATATTTTTAGTTTAGTTGCAACAATTATTCTGTATCTCCTTCGCAGAACTTTACTGGTTTTACACCTACTGAAATAGGTGATGGCTCTTTAGTATAAATCACACTATTGTTAGTTTCATCTGGAATATAATCAAATGCAGAGTCAATTTCTTGCATTTGGAATTTATCTTCTTCACGAATATAAATTATTCCAAATTCATAGGTTTTCATTTTATTATCTGGATCTAATTTGTAATAATCTTTTAAAGGAAATACTCTAACAATAGCAGAGTTATCTTCCTTGAAATTGAAATAGAATACTTGCTTTTCTACATAGTAAGTTGCCTCTGCATAACCAACATCATAATATTGTCTTAATCTCATAATTATTTCGCCGACTTCTTCTTCAGCTAAATAATTGCTAAATCTAATATTACCAAGTACATTACCAAAAATTGCAGGTTTAGTTGTATCTATATAACCTTTATCAAATAGTTCTTGACAAGGTTTGCAAATTGATTCTCTAAAATTTATTTGTTTAACGGAAACTTCGTTACCAATTAACTCTAGTTCAATATCATCAACATATTTCATTATTAATTCTGCTTGTTCTTGTCTAGTATAATCTTTCCAAGTTTTAGTTCTTTCTTGATATTCTTTATCTAGTTTAATTTTGTTAATAAAATCAATATCTCTTTTTAATAATATATCTTTTGGTGTAAATCTTAATTCTTCTACACAATCAGTAGTATCTAATTTACTTTCTAGTTCACTAATTGCTTTTTCAACTATTTTCTTTTCATCGTTATATTCTTTTAATTCAAAAACTCCATTGATATATGCTTTTTTAATTCTTTCAAGTTTATTTTTTTGTTCATTTATTTCTTTTTCTAATTGCTCTCTAGGCTCATCAAATTTTTGCTTTATCATAGGCAAGAAGAATTGATTTACAACAGAGTCATATTCTGTTAATTCATCTATAAATTGACTAAAATAATCATTTATAACTTTTTCCTTAAATTCAATTTTACAGTCATTACAATAGTAGTAAAAGTAGGTATTTCCATTTTTCTTCGTAGTAGCTTTACCACCTAATATTCGATTGCATTTAGGACATTTTAATTTTTGTAAATATAAATATGTCAATGTTCTTTTATAACTTCTTGAATTTTTCTTTTTTTGTACTTGGCAATCTTCCCACATTTCTTTAGATATAATAGGCTCAACTACATCTTCATAATAGGTAGGGTGTTTCGTTCTTTTACCGTGAACAAAATCTCCTTTGTATATTTCATTTTCAAGAATAGTAACAATCGTTGAATCTCTCCAATTATCTTTTCCTAATACTTTTTTTTCATTAAATAAATTACTTATTTTTTGATAAGAATAACCGTTATAGTATAAATCAAATATTCTAATTACAACATCTTTAGTAGAATAATCAATTACTAATTTCTTATCTTTATGCTTATATCCTAATGGGGCAATATGGGGAATATGACCACATTTAATTGCACCAGCTAAACCTACTTTAGTTCTTTCGCTAGTTCTTTCGATTTCATTTTGACTAACACTCATTAAAAGCCTTGAAATCATTTTACCATTTGCACTTGTTGTATTTATCTCATCATTAACACAGTCTAAATAAGCATTATTCTCATCTAAAAATGTCATTAAATTTTCCCAATCATAAATACTTCTTGTTATTCTATCTAGCTTTAGAGCAACAATAGTATTTATCTTTTTAGCTTTAATATCAGCTTTTAATCTTTCAAATTCTGGTCTATGATTACCAGTTTTAGCACTTATTCCAGCGTCTTCATAATAGTCTACTATTTCGTAACCTTTAAATTTACAAAAAGACTCTAATCGTTCTTTTTGCTCTGGTAAACTAAATCCCTCACGAGCTTGGTCTTCTGTTGATACTCTCATATATAACCCACATTTTTTCCTTTCTTCGTTCAATTTTAAACCTCCAATCTAACAAAAAAGAGACATCAAAGTACAATACGAGTACCACTGACATCTCTTAAATCTGTTTATTACAAAACAAAATACAATATAATTGTAATATAATATAAATTTTTCAAAGTACACGTAATTGTATAGTTCTTTACGAACAACTATACATAATCAATTGCCTATATTATATCACGATTTAGGGAAATGTCAATTATTTACAATTATATATTTTCCAAATATTCTTCTAACTCTGATAGTTTAATCTTTTTAGTCAAATTTGAGATATACACATCATTTGAATAATTAAAAACTAAAAAAGTAATATTTTTAATAATCACTCTATGTGGCTCAATATATGTAAGATTAGTTTTCTCTACTTTTCTAATGCTACCATTGATAAAAGTAGGAGTAACTTTAGAAAACTCACATATAAATTCAATTCGTTGTTTTAGACATTCCTCAAAATGTAATTCTTGTTTAATTATCTTCATTTTTTTACACCATCCTTTCGTTTGGATGATTTTTATATTGTTTATAGACAACAAAAAAATCAACCAGATTTTATTTTCTGATTGATTTTGTATCTAACTGTTCTGATAGTTCGAACAGAAACGTCATTGGAGCGGGTAGTGGGAATCGAACCCACGTCTTCGGGTCGGAAGCACGAAATTCTACCATTAAAATATACCCGCATATAAGATATTTTATATTACAATAAAAGCAACAACTAAGCCAGTTGTTGCTAATTAAATGGAGCAGGTAGCGGGAATCGAACCCGCATAGCCAGCTTGGAAGGCTGGAATTCTACCATTGAACTACACCTGCGTTAGTTACTAATATATTAAAATAAAATGTCTGGAGCAGGTAGCGGGAATCGAACCCGCATAGCCAGCTTGGAAGGCTGGAATTCTACCATTGAACTACACCTGCATTAGCTCCTGACAAGTATAGATTATAATATTAATTATTTTTTTTGTCAATATATTTTTAAAAAAAATTTTCAAGTTAAATAAATTAAAATAAAAAAATATTTTATATAGATAAATCTTGAAAAATAATTAAAATATAAGTATATTAAAACAAAAGAGATTTTTAGGAGGAACATATATGAAAGAAAATTCAACTGCAAGAAACGACTATTTAAGCTGGGAAGAGTATTTTATGGCTATAGCCAAATTATCTGCCATGAGGAGTAAAGATCCTAATACACAAGTTGGAGCATGTATTATAAGCAATGATAACAGAATATTATCAATAGGATATAATGGAACACCAAATGGTTTTAATGATGAAGAATTTCCCTGGAATAGGGATGGAGATCCATTAGAGACTAAATATCTATATGTTGTACATGCAGAAAGAAATGCAATATTAAATTATAGGGGATCAAGAAAGGATTTAGAGAATTCACGAATATATGTTGATCTATTTCCTTGTAATGAATGCGCAAAGGAAATTATTCAAGCTGGAATTAAAGAAGTAATCTATATGTCAGATAAATATGCAAAAACAAAAGAAACAATAGCTGCAAAAAAATTATTTGATGCTTGTAATGTAAAATATAGAAAAATAGATGAAAATAACAAAGAAATTGTAATAAAAATGTAATTAAAAAGAAAGCAAGTTGTCATATAAAACATAAGTTAATATGTTATTATATAATTGTAATAGTATAAGTAGATTTGGCTATTTAAAAAATAAAAGGAGATCATTTATGAAAAAATTAATTTCAATAATATTACTAGTTGTAATAATACTTTCAATGGGGCAAATATCATTTGCGAAAGAGTCAACCCTTACTCTTCAGATATCAGAGGATTTTAAAAATTGGGAAAATCTTTCTGAAGAGGAAAAAAATAAAACAATAATGCCAATGGCTACAATTAATAATATAGCAGAAGAGAAGAAAAACAATGCGAATTCTTTGTTATTTGGAGTGCAAAATTTCTTTACTAAAGCAGTAATTCCAAGTAAATATTCATTAACAGAAGATATAAATATACCTGTAAAGAATCAAGGAACTACATATGAATGCTGGGCAATTTCTATGGCAAGTGTATTAGAATCTTATTTAGCAATATCTGGCGAAAAAGATATTATTCCTAGATATTCAGCAAGACATATGGATTATGCTACAACACAGACTTTTTTAGATGGAACAAATACCAAAGGATTTAATAGAGAATTGGGAAGTGGAGGAAATGCAACAATTGCATTAGGATATCTTACAAATGGAACTGGTGCAGTACTAGAGGAGGATATGCCTTTTGAAGATAATGAAGATAAGATAAATTTATCAGAAATCGAAAATATAAAACCTGCAACAAGGGTAACTGATGCAGTCGTTTTTCCAAATATAAATAAAATTATAGATGCAGATGGAAATGTAACTTATGTGAACGATAATAATCAAGAATATACAAATGAAGAAGTAACCTTGATGAGGAATAACATAAAAGAATATATAATGGAAAATGGAGCTTTGTCCGGTGCAACTGTTGGAAGCAAATCACAATATTATAGTAATCCATCAGACATTATGTCATCAGAAGCATATTATTGTGATAGCAATGAAGATATTATAGATCATGCAATAACTATAGTCGGATGGGATGATAATTATTCTGTTGATAATTTTAATTCAGATAGAAAACCTAAGAATCCTGGAGCATATATTTGTTTAAACTCTTATGGAACAGATAATTTTGATAATGGTTATATTTATATTTCATATGATGATGTAAATATAGAAAAGAATTTAACAGGAATAACTGGAACAGAAGATTATTCTGATGATATGAAAATATATCAAAATGATTTTTATGGAGCAACACTATATTTGGGAGTAAATCCTCAAGGAGCAGTTGGAATGGCAAATGTATTTACAAAAGAAGGTGATGAGGATCAATACATAGATCAAATACAAGTTGCAGCAAGAGGAAATATTAAAGCAGAGGTATACATTAATCCTTCTGATGGTAATTTAGATTCTTCAAGTTTGCAGAAAGTTGAAGTAGATGCAGAAGAATTGGATGGAAATTATAATACATTAAAATTAAAAAATCCAATAAAAATAACAGGCAATAAATTTGCAGTTGCAGTTAAGTTAAATGATACTGAAAGCTTTACGATGGGTGTAGAATGTAATTATAAAGATGCTAACATAACAAATTCTGCAACTATATTTGATAATGTTTCTGCAAATCCAGGAGAAAGTTATATTTCTTTAGATGGATTTAATACATGGACAGATTTTACAGAACTACAAGTAGGTGAGAATGCATTTACAGAATCAAATTTATGTGTAAAGGCAATTACTACAACAGATGCACCAGAGAATCCGGATACAAACCCAGATCAAAATACAGATGAAAAACCAGATGCAAATCCAGATCAAGATACAGATGAAAAGCCAGATACAAATCCAGATCAAAATACAAATGAAAAACCAGATACAAATACGGAACAAGATCAAGAGCAAAACAATGATCAAAATTCAAATAATAATCAAGGAGAAAACCAAAGTACAGGTTCAGATAATAATACAGAATATTATTATACTGGAAAGAAAGATCCAACAGTAGCCAATGGAATGTTACCAAAGACTGGTTCATCTAGAATATTGATTTATATAATTTTTATAGGAGTTATGATCCTTATAATTTCATATACAAAATATAGAAAATATAAAGATGTAAATTAGATTTAAATAAAACAATAAAAGGGGGCAATAAGATTACTTATTGCCCATTTGTAAAGAAGGAGGAAATATGGAAGAAAATTTAAAACAAATTGCAAATGACATAAGAATAAATTCTGTAAAAGAGGTTTATTATGCAAAATCTGGTCATCCAGGAGGTTCACTATCAATTGCTGATATTTTGGCAGTTCTCTATTTTAAAGAGATGAATGTTGATCCAAAAAATCCTAAATGGGAAGATAGAGATAGGTTTGTTCTATCAAAAGGCCATTGCTCACCAGCACTATATGCAACTCTTGCATTAAAAGGATTTTTTAATATAAGCGAATTAAAAAATTTTAGAAAATTAGGATCAGTTCTTCAAGGTCATCCAGACATGAAAAATATTCCAGGAGTAGATATGTCTACAGGATCATTAGGACAAGGACTATCAGTAGCTAATGGAATGGCAATAGCGGGTAAACTAGATGGAAAAAAATATAGAGTTTATGCTATACTAGGAGATGGAGAAATAGAGGAAGGCCAAGTATGGGAAGCTGCAATGGCTTCAGCAAGATATAAATTAGACAATTTATGTATTTTTATTGATAATAATAATTTGCAAATAGATGGTAGTATAGATAAAATTATAAATCCATATCCAATAGATGAAAAATTTAAAAGTTTTGGTTTTTATGTAATAAATATAAATGGAAATGATACTAAAGAAATAGAAGAGGCTTTAATAAAAGCAAAAAGTGTTAAGGAAAAGCCAACAGCAATAATTGCTAAAACAATCAAAGGAAAAGGAGTATCTTTTATGGAAAATAATGTTGGATGGCATGGAAAGGCTCCTAACGAAGAAGAATATAAAATAGCAATGGAAGAGTTAGGAGGGAAAATTGATGAATAAAGAAGAAAAGAAAGCAACAAGACAAAGTTATGGTGAAGCTTTAGAACATTTAGGAGAAATAAATTCAAAAGTCATTGTTTTAGATGCCGATTTAGCTTCAGCAACTAAAACCAACATTTTTGCTAAAAAATTTCCAAATAGATTTTTGGATATGGGAATAGCAGAACAAAACATGATAGGAACTGCTGCAGGACTAGCCACATGTGGAAAAATTCCATATGCAAGCACTTTTGCTATGTTTGCAGCAGGTAGAGCATATGACCAAATTAGAAATAGTATTTGTTATCCAAACTTAAATGTAAAGATTTGTGCAACACATGCAGGAATAACTGTTGGAGAAGATGGAGCTACACATCAAATGATAGAAGATATTGCTTTAATGAGGGCTATCCCTAATATGAAGGTAATTTGTACATCTGATGATACACAAACAAGATGGGCAGTTGAAGAAATTTCAAAAATAGAAGGACCAGTGTATTTAAGGTTATGCAGATTAGCAACACCAAAAATTTATACAGATGAAAAATTTGAATTAGGAAAGGGAATTCAAATAGGGAATGGTACAGATGCAACTGTTATTGCAACAGGAGTTGTAGTTCCAGAAGCAATAGAAGCAATGGAAGAATTAAAAAATAGAGGAATTAATATTAGAGTTATAGATATGCATACCATAAAGCCAATAGATAAAGACATAATTATAAAGTCAGCAAAAGAAACTAAAAAGATTATAACAGTTGAAGACCATAATATAATAGGAGGATTAGGATCTGCAGTTTGCGAGGTTCTAGCGGAAAATTATCCTTCAAAAGTATATAGAATGGGAATAGAGGATACCTTTGGAAAATCAGGAAAAGCAGAAGAGTTGTTAAATTATTTTAAAATCGATAAAACAGCGATTATAGAAGAAGTTTTGAAAAATTAATAATTGAAATTTTTTATGTACCCTATTGCAATAAATTTCATTTATTGTTATTATATTTTGTAGATATAAATAAAAATATATCGAAAATAAGGAGCAATTAATATGATAGAATTTAGAAATGTGTGCAAAAGATATGAAACGGGCACGGAGGCTGTAAAAAATGCCAATTTTGTTATAGAAAAAGGAGAATTTGCTTTCCTTGTAGGTGCATCAGGTTCAGGAAAATCTACATTAATTAAATTAATATTAAAGGAAGAAGAACCTACATCAGGAAATATAATTATAAATGGAAAAGATACTACATTTTTAAAACCTAACAGAATACCATATTTAAGAAGAAGTATGGGAGTAGTATTTCAAGATTTTAGATTATTGCCAGATAAAACAGTATACGAAAATGTAGCATTTGCAATGTATATTGTTAAAGCTACACCAAGACATATAAGAAGACAGGTACCAATGGTATTATCTTTGGTTGGTCTTAGTGCAAAAGCTAAAATGTATCCAAATGAATTATCAGGAGGAGAGCAACAAAGGGTAGCACTTGCAAGAGCTCTAGTAAATAATCCTTCAATGCTAATAGCAGATGAACCTACAGGAAATTTGGATCCAGATACTGCATGGGACATAATGACATTATTAAATGATATTAATCTAAGAGGAACAACAGTGGTTGTAGCAACACATGCAAAAGATATTGTGGATCAAATGAATAAAAGAGTTATCCATATACGTAAAGGTTCTATAGTAAAAGATGATGAAAAAGGTGGGTATGAATTGTGAGATATAATGTTGTAACTTATCTAATAGGGGAAGGATTTAGAAATGTTTTTAAAAATAAAAAATCTACTAGTGCGTCTATAATTATAATGAGTCTTACAATGCTAATATTTGGTATATTTTTTGTAATCACGCAAAATATTAATAATATTATGAGACAGGTAGAAAGTGAACAAGGAATAGAAGTATTTTTATATGATATTTCAGAAGATCAAACACAAGCAGTAGGAGATTATATAAGAAATATAGATGGAGTAAATACGATAGAATACAAGACTAAAGAAGATGCTTTAAATCAATTAAAAAGTCAATTTAAAGACAGAGAAGATTTATTAGCAGGTTATGAAGAAAATAATATATTTCCAGCATCTTATGTAGTAACATTAACAGATTTAACTAAGAGTAAAGAAGTAATAGATAAAATATGGGAATATAACGATGATAAATCAGAGGCAGATCAAGTAATAAAAAATATAACAAGTAAAGATGAAGTTGTTACAACTTTAATAAATTTAGCAAATGGTATTAGAATAATTACTGGTGTAATACTTGTAATATTAATTATAATTTCAATATTTATAATATCAAATACAATAAAACTTACTGTTCATGCAAGAAGAAAAGAGATATCAATAATGAAATATGTTGGTGCGACAAATAGTTTTATAAGATGGCCATTTATTGTAGAAGGTATTATAATAGGAATTATATCAGGTGCAATATCAATAATTATTTTAGGAATAAACTATAATTTAATTGCAGGAAAAATTCTAGAATCACAAGTTGTATCTGCAATGGATATTAATTTATTAACATTTGCAGATATGTTTGGGTTAATAGTATTTGTTTATGTACTTTTAGGAGTTGGAATAGGAGTTTTAGGAAGTTGTATTTCTATGCGAAGATATTTAAAAGTATAGAAGGAGAAAATTATGAAAAAATTTCTAAAAACATTAATGCTAATTATATTGTTAATTGCAACTTTGGGATGTTCAACGATTTTTGCATCAGATATCAGCAATTTGCAGGAACAACAAACTCAAGTACAAGCAGACCAAGATATGGCAATGACGCAACTTCAAGCTGTGCAAGAAGAGTTGACTACCAACTTACAACAAATACAAGAGTTAAATAATAATATAGCTCAGTATGAAAGCGAAATAAATGATTATAATTCACAAATTGTATCATTACAAGATGAAATCGCCAAAACGGAAGAAGAAATACAAAAAGCTCAAGAAAATTATGATAGTCAAAAAAAATTATTAGACGATAGATTAGTTACAATGTATGAAAAAGGATCAGTAGAATATTTAGATGTTGTATTAAGCTCTAAAACGATAACAGAATTTTTATCTAACTATTATTTATTGACAATATTAACTAATTCAAATGTAGAGTTTTTGGATACGATAGAAAAACAACAACAAATAATAGAAGATGAAAAGAAAAAATTAGAAGAACAAAAACAACAAATTGATAATGCTAAAGAAGAGAAAGAAAAATCATCAATAATATTACAAAATACAAAAGTTATGAAAGATTCATATACAGCACAGTTAACAGATCAAGAAAAACAAATTCAATCAGAAATAGATGCATATCAAACACAATTAAATCAATTAGAATCAGAAATACAATCTATAACTGCAAATAACTTAATAGTAAATCCAAATTACATTGGGGGAGTAATGTTATGGCCAGTGCCAGGTTATACTAAATTAAGTTCAACATTTAAGATGAGAGTTCATCCTATAACAGGGGTATATAAATTACATACTGGAATTGATATACCAGCGCCTAAAGGAACTAGTTTCTTAGCTGCAAATAGTGGAGTGGTTGTAAAAGCAGGTTATAATACAGCATATGGAAATATGGTTATGATAGACCATGGTGGAGGAGTATCTACTCTATATGCTCACGGAGATAAGATAATGGTAACTTTAGGTCAAACGGTTAATCAGGGAGATGTAGTTTTACAGGTAGGAGAAACTGGTTATGCAACAGGGCCACATGCACATTTTGAAGTAAGAATAAATGGAACGCCAGTAGATCCGTTACCATATGTAACAAACCAAAACGGAGTAAACTAACACATAATTAACGGAGGATAAAAATGAAAAAAATATTTCAAAAAATAATGGGAACATTAATAGTAACAGCCATGGTAATAAATGTAGTATCTGCAGCATATGCAAGTTCGAGTATAAGTAGTCAAAAAAGTGAGATAAATCAAAAGATACAAGAAACAAAAGAAAGTTTAAATGAAGTAAATAGTCAAAAAGCAGAATCAGAAGACAAAGTAGAAGAATTGTCTGGTCAAATTGGTTCATATGAATCACAAATAAGTTCACTAGAATCAGAAATAGAAGAAAAAACTAATGAAGTTCAAGAAATGCAAAAAAAATTGGATGAATTAGAAGCAGAAAGAGAAAAAAATCAAAAATTATTGGACGAAAGATTAATAACATTATATGAAAAAGGAGAAGTATCATATATAGATATGCTTTTATCTTCTGCTGATTTATCGCAGTTTATTTCTAATTATTATATGATAGAAACTTTAACAGCAGCAGATAAAGATTTAATAGAAAATTTAGAGAATGATAAAAAAGAAATTGCAGATACTCAGGATAAATTAAATGCAAGTTTGGATGAAATAGAAACAAAGAAAACAGAATTAGAATCAATTAAGAAACAATTAAGTGATGCTAAAGATGAAGAACAATCAAAAGTTGACGAATTAACAGAACAATCACATGATTTGGAAAGTGATGTTGAAGAATATGAAAAGAAAATGAAAGAACTTGATGCAAAGGAAAAAGCTCAAGAAGAAGCTTTAAGAAAGAAATATGAAGAAGCAAAGAAAAAAGCAGAACAAGCAGCATCAGCTAACTCTGGTTCTTCATCATCTTCTAGCTCATCAGGAAGTTCATCTTCTAGTGGCACTGTAAGTTCTAAAGGATTTATAAGACCTGTTACAAGTGGAAAAATTACAGCAACGATGTATTATTCTAGTGGATCATATCATGGAGCTGTGGATTTTGGAGTATCAACAGGAACACCGGTTTATGCAGCTGCAGATGGAATAGTTGTTACTTCTACTTGGGGTGGATCAGATAGTTATGGATATTACATAAAAATAAAACATTATAATGGTTTATATACATTATATGCACATGGTTCATCATTAAAAGTAAGTGTTGGACAAGAAGTTAAACAAGGGGATTTAATAATGTTATCTGGAAATACTGGTAATTCAACAGGACCTCATCTACATTTTGAGGTTAGAGTTGCACCAGGAGGATATAGCAATAGAGTAAATCCATTAAATTATTTACCATAATATCAATAAACCGCTACATGAGAATAAAAACTTAAGTAGCGGTTATATTAATATATAAATAAGGAGGAATTTATAAAATGAAAAAGTCAACAATAGTGGTTTTAATAATCATTGCAATTATAGTCTTAATAGTAATAGGATTAGTTTCAAGTTATAATGGAGTAGTAGGTTTATCAGAAGAAGTGGATAATAAATTTGCAACTATAGATACTATGTTACAGAGAAGAGCAGATTTAATTCCAAATTTAGTAAATACTGTAAAAGGTTATACAAACCAAGAACAATCAATAATTGATTCTGTAACAGAAGCAAGAGCAAAATTAGCAGGGGCTTCAAGCGTAGAAGATAAAGCTAATGCTGATCAAGAATTAACAACAGCATTAAATAATTTATTAGTTGTTGTAGAAAATTATCCAGATTTAAAATCATCACAAAATTTCATTAATTTATCAGATGAATTAGCAGGAACAGAAAATCGTATAGCTACTGCTAGAAAAGATTATAATGATGCTGTAAGATCATATAATACTAAAATTAAAAAGTTTCCAACTAATATAATATCTGGAATGTTCGGATTTGAAGATAAAGAATACTTCCAAGCAACAGAAGGAAGTGAGGAGGTACCAACAGTTGACTTCAATACTGTTCAATAAAAAAAGTAAATTTATAATTTTACTTGTTCTAATCATAATGATATTTATATCTACACCTGCATATGGAATAGTATCAAAGACAAGTGAATTCTATGTAAATGATTCAGCTAATTTACTATCGTCTGATACAGAAAATTATATTATAAATATGAATAAAGCATTAGAAGAAAAAACTGGTGCACAAATAGTGGTAGTTACTGTTAAAAATTTAGAAGGAATGTCTATAGAAGAATATGCAACAGAATTATTTAGAGAATATGGTATAGGAGACAAAGAGAAAAATAATGGAGTATTATTATTATGTGCATTAGAAGAAAGACAATTCAGAATAGAGGTAGGATATGGATTAGAAGGAGTATTAACAGATGGTAAAACAGGTAGAATACAAGATGAATATATAATTCCATATCTGCAAAGTAATAATTTTAATGATGGGATAAGGAATGGATTTAATGCTGTTTTAAAAGAAGTTGAAAATGAATACGGAATAACTATAGATGGATCTGAAGAAGGAAATAATCTAGGAAATTCAACAAATTCTAGAACAATATATTCAAGAACTTCGTATATTGTTTGGATAATTATTATATTGATTATGATATTTTTCGCAAGACGTGGAATTTTCTTTATTGGTGGTTTTCGGTGGTAACCATTTTGGAGGAGGTTCCTTTGGAGGAGGTTCTTTTGGAGGAGGCTCTTTCGGTGGCGGAGGCTCATCTGGAGGAGGAGGTTCATCAAGAGGATTTTAAATATTTAAAAAATAGATGTTTCTAAGAAAATGCTCAGAAACATCTATTTTGCTCTAAGTACAGTATTATTTTTATTTAGAAAAAGATAAGATTAATTGTTATATAAATTTTTTTCATATAAATCTTCTATTCGTACATCTTTTTCTTCAAAATTATCTATAAATCCAATTTTAGCCATATTATTATTTACTTCTTGAATCCAAACAGGTCTTTCATCATAATAGATATCTACTTTTTGTTTATTTCTTAAAATTTCATGTATTTGTGAAGCTTTCATAATAATCATCTCCTTAAATAAACTTGTACTAATAATATATCCAAAAAATAGAAAATTATTCCAAAATAAAAAAGAGTACCAAAAAACTTTTGGTACTCTTTTTATTTTGGTGACCCGTACGGGAATCGAACCCATGATTCAGCCTTGAGAGGGCTGCGTCTTAACCGCTTGACCAACGGGCCATTAACAACATAAATATTTATATCATAAAAATGGGATATAGTCAAGAGATAAAAATTGTAAAAAACTCTTGACAAAAAAAGTAAATATTATATAATAAATAGCGAACAAAAGTTTTAGAAACGGAGCGAAAAAATGGAAGAAAAAGATAGATTAGATGTAGCTTTAGTAAACAAAAATTTCTTTACAACTAGGCAAAAAGCTCAATACGAAATAGAACAAGGAAATATATATGTAAATGGAAAACAAATAACAAAGCCAAGTAAAATAATAGATTACAAAGATAAGATAGAAGTAAAAGGAGAAATTTTAAAATATGTAAGTAGGGGTGGCTTAAAATTAGAAAAAGCAATAGAAAAATTTGAAATTATATTAAAAGATAAAATATGTGCAGATATAGGAGCTTCAACTGGAGGATTTACAGATTGCATGTTACAAAACGGAGCAAAAAAAGTATATGCAATAGATGTTGGTCATGCACAATTAGCGGAAAAGTTGAAAGAAGATAAGAGAGTAGTTAATTTAGAAGGAACAAATATAAAAGAATTAGATACAAATAGTATAGAAAAATTGGATTTTATAAGTTCAGATGTTTCTTTTATATCAGAAATATATGTAATTCCAAAAATATATGAATTATTAAAAATAAAAGGAAAATCTGTAATTTTAATAAAGCCTCAATTTGAAGCAGGGAATCATAACTTAAATAAAAATGGCGTGGTAAAAAATATAAAAATACATCAAAAAGTTATTCAAAATATAGTAATGTTTGCAAATAAAACAGGTTTTAGAATTATAGATGTTACATATTCTCCAATAAAAGGGCCAGCAGGAAATATAGAATATCTGCTATATATGGAAAAAAATGAAAATAATTTATTAGATTTATACAAAATGAAAAATAATTCTGTAGAAATTACTACAGAAGCAAGTAGAGTATTAAAATAAGAGGTGTTTTTATGATATCTACATTACATATAAAAAACATAGGTATAATAGATGAGATCACAATAGATTTCTCAAAAGGATTTAATATATTAACAGGAGAAACAGGAGCTGGTAAAACACTAATAATTGGAGCATTAGGAATAGTAGCAGGAGGAAGATTTTCTAAAGAAATGATTCGTAAAGGTGAAGATCATTCTTTTGTAGAAGTTTGTATTTATTTACCAAATCATCCAAAAGCAATTGATGGCAATATAATAATATCAAGGGAAATTTTTGAAAATGGTAGAAATACATGTAAAATTAATGGAAGATTAGTAACAGTAACAGAACTAAAAGAATTTATGAATAATATAATAAATATACATGGCCAAAATGATAATCAAAATTTATTAAATAAAGAAAATCATATAAAATATTTAGATAAATTTTTAGGAAAAGAGTTTTTAAATAAAAAGGTAGAATATGATGAATTGTATAAAGAATATGTAAATATTAATAAAGAATTAAAAGAAAACTATGGAGACGAAAAAGAAAAACAGAGAAAATTAGATTTATTATATTATCAATTAAACGAAATTAAAAATTCTAATTTAAAATTAAATGAGGATGAGGAATTAGAAGAACAACATAATCTTATTATAAATGCCGAGAAGATTGCTAAATGCTTGGGAACAGCAGATTTACAAATAAATGAAAATGCTTTAAATTCAATTAGTATAGCAATAAAGAATTTAGAAAAAATAGAGAATATAAATATAAAATATCAAAAAACATTAAACTCTTTAAAAAGTAATTATTATGATTTACAGGAAATAGCAATAGATTTAAGTCATTATAGCTCAGATATTTCTTTTGATGATGTACAAAGGGATGATGTAGAAAAAAGAATAGATGAAATAAATGATTTAAAAAGAAAATATGGTAATACTATAGATGAAATTTTAAATTATCAAAAAGATATAGAAATACAAATAGAAAAAATAGAAAATTCGGAAGAAAAAAATAAGGAATTAAAAAACAAATTAGAAAAAATAACAAACAAACTAAATGAAATAGCTCTAGATCTACATTCTATAAGAGAAGAAAACAAAATTGATTTAGAAAATAAAATAAATAATGAATTAAGCGATTTAGAGATGCAGAATGCAAGATTTAAAGTAAATATAGAGAAAACAAGTTTTAATAAAGATGGGATAGATGATATAGAATTTTTAATAACGACAAATACCGGCGAAGACTATAAATCATTAATAAAAACAGCATCAGGAGGAGAAATGTCTAGAATAATGTTGGCTATAAAAACAGTACTATCAGACACAGACGAAGTACCAATATTAATATTTGACGAAATAGATACAGGAATTAGTGGTAAGGCAGGAAATGCAGTTGGAGAGAAACTAAAGATGATATCTAAAAAACATCAAGTAATTATTGTAACACATTTAGCAAGTATTGCAGCAAAGGGAGATTCTAATTATTATATTTATAAAGAAGTAGAAAATAATAATACTAAAACTAGAATCAAGAATTTAAACGAAAAAGAAGTAATAGAAGAAATAGCAAGGATTGCTAGTGGAATTGTTTCAGAGATTTCTATAAAACATGCAATGGAATTAAGAACAGCAATCTAAAACTAAAAATAAGTAATACATAGTAATTTATGTGTAGGAAAATCATTAGATTTTTCTACACATAAAAAGAAGTATATAATTACAAAATTATATACTTCTTATGCAAATATAATTATTTTATTTCAACAATAGTAACACCCATTTCACCTTCACCGAAAGTGCCAAGTCTAAAAGATTTTACATGTGGATTATTTTTTAAGAAAGCATGAATTCCATTTCTTAATTTCCCAGTACCTTTTCCATGAACTATTCTAACAGTATTTAATTTAGCTAGACTACAATCATCCAAATATTTATCTATAACGAAGATAGCTTCTTCTACAGTTTGTCCTATAACATTAATTTCTGGAGAAATATTTTTAGATTTATTTATTCTAGCAGAAGATTTAGTAGTTGTATTTGATTGAATATTGTTTTTATGAGTAATAGAAATATCAGAGATAGGGACAAAAGTTTTTATGTTTCCAATTTGTACTTGCACCTCATCATCTTTATTAGGTAATGATAGTAAAATACCATTATTCATAAATCTATTAATGTAAACTTCTGTGCCAATTTTTAAATCTTCTTTATTTATATTATTAGAAATACTGCTTTTTTTTGAATCATTATAAGAAATTTCTTTAATTGAGTTATTTAAGTTGTTTCTATAATTATCTAAATCTTTTAAAGAGTTAGGGTCATTAGATATTTTTCTCATTTCTCGTATAATATTAGTTGCCTCATCTTTTGCAGAGAATAATATTTCTCGTGCTTCTTGTTTAGCCTTATTTATAATTGATTTTTCTTTATTTTGCACATTTGTAACATCTTTTTCTAATAAAACTTTCAAATTATCAATTTCTTTAGATTGTTCTTCTATTTTTTGCTTTTCTTTTTCGATTTTTAATTTATTATCATAAATATTTTTTAGTAAATCCTCTATATGAATAGTATCAGAATTTAAGAATTCATTCGCTCTTTTTAAAATATCTTCAGGTAGACCAAGTTTTTTACTAATAGCAAAAGCATTACTTTTTCCTGGAACTCCAATTAATAGTCTATAAGTAGGAGAAAGTGTTTCTATATCAAATTCTTGGCTTGCATTTTCAAAACCATTATTTGTTAGAGCATAATTCTTTATTTCTGGATAATGAGTTGTTGCCAAAGTTAAAGTTCCTTGCTTATATAAATATTCTAATATGCTAATTGCTAAGCTACTTCCTTCTATTGGATCTGTTCCAGAACCTAATTCATCTAATAATACTAAACTATTAGATGTAGAATTTTTTATTATTTCAATAATATTTAACATATGGGAAGAGAAAGTACTTAATGATTCTTGAATACTTTGTTCATCACCAATATCTGCAAAAACATTATCAAAAATAAATATACTGCTATTTTCTTTTACAGGTATGTTTAAACCTGCCATAGTCATTAAAACCAATAAACCGACAGTTTTTAGTGTAACAGTTTTACCTCCAGTATTTGGACCAGTTATAACTAATGTGGAAAAATCTATTCCTAGATTAATATCTATAGGAACTACTAAATCTTTGTTAATAAGAGGATGTCTAGCTTTTATTAAATTAATTTGTTTATTATCGTTTAAAATAGGCCTATTAGAATCAGTATCTATAGAATAATTAGCTTTAGCAAAAATAAAGTCTAATATACCGATAATTCTAATATTATTTTTTAAATCTTCTAAAATATCAAAAAGTAAATTTGTAAAATTAATTAAGATTTTTTCTATTTCTATATTTTCTTCAACTGTTAAATTACTAAGTTTACTATTAAGTTCAAAAATAGAAATAGGCTCTATAAAAACAGTTGAGCCACTATTTGACATATCATGTATAAATCCCTTTATATTAGATTTATATTCTTCTTTTACAGGGATAACATATCTATCATTTCTAATTGTAACAACAGGTTCTTGTAGATATTTTGAGTAAGTAGAAGAAGAAATATAAGTATTTAATTTGGACTTAATTTCTTGTTCTATTTTTCTTTTAGAAGTTCTAATAGAAAATAAATTATTAGAAGCTCTATCATCAATGGTAAATTCATCTATAAAAGAAGAAAATATTTTATTTTCAATGTCTTTATTACAATATAAATTATTAAAATAATTGTAAAGAGAATTAAAAGAATTTAAATCTATTAATTCATCAGAAAAGAAATAATCTTTTAACTCTTTTGATAATCTTAATATTTTACCAAGATTTAATATATTAGAAATAGATAAAGTTTTTTTACTACTTAAAATTTTTAGACAAAGTTCAATATCTTCTGAAATCTCATAAATTGGAATATTTCCCTTCTTATATTTTAAAAGCACTGCTTCATTTGTTTCGTCTAAAGCCTTTGTAACTTTAGATTTATCTGTAAGAGGGAGTAGATTAATACAATATCTTTTACCAATGTATGTTTTAGAATACTTAGAAAGAATATCAGTAACTTTGTTAAATTCTAATTTTTCCAAATATTTAGTAAACATTTTAAATCTCTCCTAAATTAAATTATATTTTTTAAATATTTCTTTTATTGTATTTGTATCCAAACCTACAATAGAATTATAATCACCATCATATCCTTTTAAATAAACTTTTCCGATTCCTTGTACTGCGTAAGCACCAGCTTTATCTAAAGGTTCTTTTGTATCTACATATGAGCATATATCATAGTAAGACATATTTTTAAAATAAACAGTAGATTTATTCAGTCTAGTTTCAAATATAATAGAATGTTCTTTTTTTATAATAATAGTAGTACCTGTATACACATCATGAGAATTACCTTGTAATAATTTTAGCATTTGTATAGCATCATCTTTATCTTTAGGTTTTCCTAATATCAAATTTCCAAAAGCAACCAATGTATCAGAACCTATTACAGTGTATTCATTATCATCTCTATATTTATTTGTAAAAATTGAATAAGCCTTTTCATAAGCTAATTTTTTAGCTAATCTTTGTGGATCTTTTTCAATTTGTTTAAATTCATCTTCATCAATATTACATGGAACAATATCAAAATTGCTAATTATGCCAGATAATAATTGTTTTCTTCTAGGAGAAGAAGAAGCTAAAATAAATTCCATAACAAAACCTCCTATAATCTTCCGTATTATAACATTTTTCAATTTAAAAAATCAATATTGCGTTTACATGTTTGCTATGATAAAATAAATACATCAAAATGGAGGATTTTATGAAAGAAAAACAAGAGAACATAAGGAATTTTAGCATAATTGCACATATAGATCATGGAAAGTCAACTTTGGCGGATAGAATGATAGAGATGACAGGTGTTTTATCAGAAAGAGAGATGGAATCACAAGTTCTAGACAATATGGAAATAGAAAGAGAAAGAGGAATAACGATAAAATCACAATCTGTAAGAATGTTATATAAAGCCAAAGATGGAAAAGAATATATTCTTAATTTAATAGATACACCAGGTCATGTTGATTTTAATTATGAAGTGTCTAGGAGTCTTGCAGCCTGCGAAGGAGCAGTATTAGTAGTAGATAGTAGCCAAGGAGTAGAAGCACAGACTTTGGCTAATGTATATCTTGCTTTAGATAATAATTTAGAGATTTTACCAGTAATAAATAAAATAGATTTACCAAATGCACGACCTGACGAAGTAAAAAAGGAAATAGAAGATATAATAGGAATTCCAGCAGAAGATGCACCATGTATTTCTGCAAAATCAGGTTTAAATGTAGAAGAAGTCTTAGAAAGAATAGTAACAGATATTCCAGCACCAAATGGAGATCCAAATAAACCATTAAAATGCTTAATATTCGATTCTTTTTATGATAATTATAAAGGGGCAGTAAGCTATGTTAGAGTAAGAGATGGAAGAGTAAAAGTAGGAGATGAAATACTACTTATGTCTTCTAATAAAACTTTTATTGTTACAGAAGTCGGTTTTTTTGAGCCAGGAAAATATTTCCCTTGTGAAGAATTATCAGCAGGAGATGTAGGATATATTGCAGCTAGTATAAAAAGTTTATCGGATATAAGAGTTGGAGATACAATTACTCTTAAAAATAATAAAGCAGACAAACCATTGCCAGGATACAAAAAGGTAAATCCAATGGTATATTGTGGTTTATATCCAGTTGATGGAAGTGATTACGAAAACTTAAAAATTGCTCTAGAAAAATTGCAATTAAATGATGCTGCACTACAATATGAACCAGAATCATCAAATGCTCTTGGCTTTGGATTTAGATGTGGATTTTTAGGATTACTACATTTAGAAATAATAGAAGAAAGACTAGATAAAGAATTTGATTTAAGTTTAATAACAACATCACCATCAGTTATATATAAAGTACATAAAACAGATGGAGAAGTAATAGAATTATATAATCCAGCAGATTTACCAAAACCACAGGAAATAAGCTATATGGAAGAACCTTTTGTACAAGCAGAAATATTAACACCAAAAGAATTTGTTGGTAATATAATGGAAATTTGTCAAAATAGAAGAGGAATTTATCAAGACATGAAATATCTTGATGAAAATAGAGTTACATTAATTTATGAATTGCCATTAAATGAAATAATATACGACTTTTTTGATACATTAAAATCAAAAACAAAGGGATATGCTTCATTTGATTATGAATTAAAGGAATATAGAAGATCAGAATTGGTAAAATTAGATATATATGTAAATGGAGAAAGTGTTGATGCATTAAGCTTTATAGTTCACAAGGATTCTGCATATGACAGGGGTAGAAAAATGATAGAAAAATTAAAAACAGTAATACCACGTCATTTATTCACAATACCACTTCAAGCAGTAATTGGTGGAAAAATAATTGCAAGAGAGACAATTTCTGCTATGCGAAAAGATGTGCTAGCAAAATGTTATGGTGGAGATATTACTAGAAAAAAGAAGTTATTGGAGAAGCAAAAAAGAGGAAAGAAGAAAATGCGTGAAATAGGAAATGTAGAAATACCACAGGAAGCATTTTTGTCAGTTTTAAAATTAGATGATGATAAGTAAACTTATTAATAAAGTGTAGGTAAGAATGGAAATTACAAAAAGAGAATTTAAAATTATAAATAATAAATTTGATGAATTTAAAGCAAATACAAATAAATCTTTTGATATATTAAAAGGAAAAGAAAAAGTATTTTTATCAGCTCCACATAGTGTTAGACAATTAAGAAATGGAATAATAAAGGGCAAAGATAGTTGTACCGGTACAATTGCAATTACTCTGCAGAAAGCAATTAATTGTTATTGTATCTACAAAACTAAAAATTGCGATGATGATGCAAATTATGATATAGAAAACAATTCATATAAAGAAGAAATAGTAAATACAGTAAAAAATGAAAACATAAAATTTTTATTAGACATACATGGAGCTAAGAATGAACAGGGATTTGACATAGATGTTGGAACAGGTAATTTAGTTAATTTAAATAATAAAACAGAATATCTTAAAACTTTTATTGATATAGGAAAAAAATATAAATTAAATATTACTACAGACAAAGTTTTTAAAGCAGAAACTTTTCATACTGTGGCACATACAATTGCAGAAAAAAACAATATTCCATGTATGCAAATTGAAATAGCAAAGAAGTATAGAGATATAGAAGAATTTAATAATATCAAAATTATATTAAATTTTTTAGAAGAATATTTAAGGATGATAATTAAAATAGGAGGATAATATGCAAGAATATGAAGATCAAATAGAAGGGCGCAATAGTGTATTAGAACTTTTAGAATCAGGAAAAGATATAAATAAAATACTAATACAAAAAGGTGAGAAGCATGGTTCAATAAATAAAATAATATCAAAAGCGAAAGCAAATAAAGTTGTAATAGTAGAGATGGAAAAATCAAAATTGGATAAAATCAGTCAAACCAATAATCACCAAGGAGTTATTGCTATTGTACCTCCTTTTGAATATAGTTCTGTAGATGAAATTTTAGAAGTTGCAAAATTAAAAAATGAAGATCCTTTTATATTAATTTTAGATGGAATAGAAGATCCTCATAATTTGGGTTCAATTATTAGAACATCTGAAACAGCAGGAGTTCATGGAATAATAATTCCTAAAAGAAGAGCAGCTTCAGTAAATAGTACTGTTAATAAAGTATCTGCTGGTGCAGTGCAATATATGAAAATTGCAAGAGTAAATAATATTACAGAAACAATTAAAGAACTAAAAGATAAAGGTGTTTGGGTATGTGGAACAGATATGGATACTAAAAAATATTATTATCAAGAAAACTATAAAATTCCATTAGCTATTGTAATAGGTAGTGAAGGATTTGGAATGAGTAGATTAGTAAGAGATAATTGTGACTTTTTAGTAAAAATTCCAATGAAAGGAAAAATAACATCATTAAATGCTTCTGTTTCAGCAGGAATTGTAATATATGAAGTTGTTAAGCAAAGAATAATTTAAGAGTACAAAAGAGGAGGAAAATAAAATGATGGGGAGAAAAAAAAGAATTTTAATAATAGTACTTTCTATCATATTAGTTCTTATACTACTAATTGGGGGAGTTTTAATATATTTAAATAGTGCAACAGATGTATTTAAAAGTGATGTAGAATTATTTTATAAATATTTTTATCAAAATGCATCAATTGTAAATGTTTTTGATTCTAATTTATTAGATAGGTATTATCAAAAAATAGATAATAATAAATATACAGAATCAGGAGAATTTACTATAAAAACTGGTTTAGAAGATGGAAGCCAAAGTGATACAAATGATTTTGATACATTAATTAATAATTTAAAGCTTACATATGATTTAAAAAGTAATTTACCAGATAAAAAGCAATCAGCAGATATAAAACTTTTATACAATGATGAGCAAGACTTATTTGAATTAAATGTTCTAAGGAATGATAATAAATATGGAGTAAAATCAGATGAAGTTGTATATAAGTATTTAGCAGTAGAAAATCAGAATTTACAAGATATTTATACTAAAATGGGATTAGAAAATGTGGATAGTATGCAAAATCAAATTAGTAGAATTGATTATAATATTTATAAAAATATGAATATAGAAGATAAAAATAAAATATTGTCCACATATCAAAATGTATTAAACTCAGAAATTTCAGAGAATCATTATTCAGTACTAAAAAATACTAGTGTAGATAATGATAATTATAATATGTATATGCTATCAATAACAGAGGAGGAGCTATCATCATTAAAGATAAAATTATTAGAAACACTTATGAACGATGATTTAACATTAAACTATCTTGTTCAATTATTACAGTTAGATGCATCATATTCTTCAAAAATAAAGCAGAATATACAAGAAAAAATAGATGAATTAAAAAGAGAACAGACTGATCCAAATAAGACTATAGATATTAAGGTATATGAAAAAAATATGAAATTAGTATCAACTGTGATAGAAACTGATGAATATTATTATACTATAAATAATGATATAACAGAATCAGGACAAGTAGTAACTATTACGAAGAGGTCAAAAGATGGAAACAATATAAGTTCCACTTTAAAACTAGAAAGGAAAACATCTGACACAGAGAATTCTTTAGCAATAGAAAATACAGAAGTAACAGGGCAAACTACTACAGGAAAAACAATATTTAATATTACATTAAATGGAAATATAGAACTAGATAATTTAGAACTTAGTGTAAATATGCAAAATACAGATGGAGATAAGTTTAATGAAATTTCGTATAAAAGTAAAAAAGAATTTAATACAGATGTAGAGATAGAAGATTTAAATGATGATAATTCTGTTACTATAAATACAATGACTATAGAAGAACTTAATACTTTGGTTCAATCAATTATTGATAGAATTAACTATTTATATAATGAAAAGGTTCAAAGTGTTGGCTTTAGTGTAAATGATGTAAATTATCAAGCAAGTCTAAAGTGGAGCAGAATAGTAGATGCATTTGATGAAAATGAATTTAGGGCTCAAGTACAAAGGGCATTAAATTTAGCTAAAGATGATATGCAAAATAAAGAAGAATATGTAACTATGGTGCAAGAAGCAAATGGAGATCAAAATAGAATAAAACAAATTAAAGGAATTGCAACAGTAGAAAGGTTAAAAGAAACAGGGCTTGATGCTTCTTTAAATATGGAAGATAATTCTATTTCGATAAAGACAAATAATGAGACAGCATATTTATATGAAATAGATTATGATAATTTTAAGATATCAAAAATAGACTAATTAATGGATTTCCTATTGACAAAATAGGAAAATCCTAGTATACTAATACAGTAACTGAATTTATGCAAAAAATTATATAGATATATAAATATCTTATGTCAAAGGAGGGAATAGAAATGGCACAACCAAAAAGAAGATGGTCAAAACAAAGAACACATAACAGAAGATCAACATGGAAAGTGGAGACTCCAAAATTTGCAATATGTTCACATTGCCATGAACCTGTAATGCCACATAGAGTTTGCCCAACATGTGGATATTATGATGGAGAAGAAGTTGTAGTTAAGGAAACAAATACATCAAATAATTAATAAAATGAACTTTAAGGACGCTCCTTAAAGTTCAATTTTTTTTATAAAAGAAATTTTGAAATATGAATTTAAATATTTTAGGTCTAATAAATGATAAAATTAAGAATACAAACAATAAAGAATTATAAAAGAATTTGTAAAATATAAAATTCAAAATTTTAGTAAATAATTTCCTATTTACTTTTCAAAAATAATCCAATATAATAAGATAGAAGAAAGAAATTAGGAGAAAAAAATATGCAAAAGGTAAAAATAGATAGAAACGCTGAAACCATTGGCGTTGTATACACACAAGTACGTTTAATAAAATAAAAAGGGTAGCAAATGAGGCTACTCTATATTGCGTGGAAAACAGGATGACTGTAGCACTATACGGTAAAAAATAGTGCAGGCAGTACATCCTGTTTTTTTGCGTTTAATTTTTGCTATATGAATAAAAAAGGAGGAATAAAACATGAAGAAAAACAAAAGAAAAATAATTTTAGTTATAAGTATTTTATTAATAATTACAATATTTGTATTAGGTTTAATCTATTTTAAGACCAATAAGATAAACATAAAAATACAAGGAACACAAAAAGCATATAATGCAGAATTACAAGAAAATGAACATATGCATTTAGAAGAAGACGCGAGTGGAGACAAAGTGCCAGTGCCAAATGGATATGTAGGAAGTAAGGTGGCAGGAGAAAATGAAATAGATACGGGATATGTAATTTATGAGGGAGAAGAAGAGGTAACAGACGAAAATGTAGAAGAAGCACAAAAAACCAGAAATCAATATGTGTGGGTACCAGTGCCAGATGCAAGTAAAATGTATGGAACAGATGCTAATGGTAAGAAATGGGGAAAATTATATGATTTTACAACAGAAACAGGAGATAATATAGATCAAATAACAGGAGCAAAGCCATTAAATTGGAGTGAAGATAATGAAATTATAGAAATATCAAGTAAAACAGGGTATAGAGAATCGGATATAATAAGTTCAGACATAAATTCAAGTTTAAAAACTTTAAGTATAAAAGCAGAAACAAGTCACGAATTTTTGATTGAATTAGAAGAAGAATTCAATGATATGATAGAAAGTGTAGAGAAATATGGAGGATTTTATATAGGTAGATATGAAACTGGAGATCTAAGTAAGGAAGAGTTTGTAGTGAAAAAGGGAAATACAGATGTAACTAATCAAACATGGTATACAATGTATGAAAAATGTAAAAAATTATACAATAAAAATGCAAATATAAAAACTGGAATGATATGGGGGAATCAATGGGATAGAACATTAATGTGGTTAGTAGAGAGTGGAAATAAAAAGAGAGAAGAAATATGTAAGGATTCAAGTAATTGGGGAAACTATAGAAATTCAATATTTGAATATTTAAACTCAAATAATGATTTAATAATAAAAAATGTTGGAGAAGGTATAAGAATACCAACGGGAAGTACAGAATATACAAAATCAAATAATATCTATGATTTAGCTGGGAATGTTAGAGAGTGGACCCTAGAAGAATTTAGTATGAATAATAGAGTATCTAAAGGTGGTTTTTGTATATTTGACGGAAATAATCATCATTCAATTACATCTAATCATGATAATCCAAAGAGTAAAGATGTCTATATACGGTTGCCGTGCAATGCTTTACATTAAATAGCAATATAAATATTCATAAAAACAAATCACAAATAAATAAAACAAATAAATCATAAAAAAATTCAAACAAGTTTAAGATTACAATAAAAACAAAAATATCCAAACAAAGTGCAAAAGCTTAATCAAAACATACAAAGCACTTTAAAATGGATATTTTTTCTTTTTCTTTATGACTTAGAATTGACTTGAATATGTAAATAGTATAAAATGGGGCAGAGGTGAAAAACAATGGCAAAGCCAATAGTCGCGATAATAGGAAAACCAAATGTTGGAAAATCGACATTTTTTAATTATATAGTAGGTAAGAGGATTTCGATAGTAGAAGATACTCCTGGAGTAACAAGAGATAGAGTTTATGGGGATGCAAATTGGCGAGGAAAAGAATTTACACTAATAGATACTGGTGGAATAGAGCCAGAATCAAATGATGAAATTCTAGTTCAAATGAGGATGCAAGCTAATATTGCTATAGATATAGCAGATGTAATAATCTTTATGACAGACATAAAACAAGGAGTTACAGCAGCAGATAAAGATATAGCGATAATGCTAAAAAAAGCTAAAAAGCCAGTGATTTTAGTATGTAATAAATCAGACTCATTTGGAAAAGTAGAAGATGAAATTTATGAATTCTATAATTTAGGTTTAGGAGATCCATATGCAATTTCTGCTACTAATGCTAAAGGACTGGGAGATGTACTAGATGCAGTATATGAAAACTTTCCAGAACAAGAGGAAAAAGAAGACATAGGAACAGAAATTAAGGTAGCGGTAATAGGAAAACCAAATGTTGGAAAATCTTCACTAATAAATAAAATTTTAGGAGAAAATAGAGTAATTGTAAGCAATATAGCAGGAACAACAAGAGATGCTATAGATTCATATTTTGAAAATGAATATGGAAAATATGTATTTATAGATACAGCTGGAATTAGAAGAAAATCTAAAGTTAATGAAAATATAGAAAGATATAGTGTAATGAGATCAAAATTAGCTATAGAGAGAGCTGATGTATGCTTAATATTAATAGATGCAACAGAAGGAGTTACAGACCAAGATGCTAAAATTGCGGGTGAAGCACACGAAGCAGGTAAGGGAATAATTATAGTTGTAAATAAATGGGATGCACTAGAAAAGGAAAATGGAACTTTAGAAAAATATAGAAAAGAAATATATGAAAAATTATCATATTTATCATATGCTCCAATCTTATTTATTTCAGCAAAAACAGGACAAAGAGTTAATAAATTATTCGAGATGATAAATATTGTTGCAAATCAAAATGCTATAAGAATTCCAACAGCAACATTGAATCAAATAATTAATGAAGCAGTTGCAGTAAGACAACCACCAACAGATAGAGGACGTAGGTTGAAAATATTATATGTAACACAAGCTTCAACTAAACCGCCAACTTTTGTAATATTTGTAAATGTAAAAAATCTATTTCATTTTTCATATCAAAGATATTTAATGAATCAAATAAGAAATGAATTTGGATTAACAGGAACACCAATAAGGTTAATTGTAAGAGAAAAAGGTAAAACTATAGAAACTAAATAGGGGGGAATATATATGGAATATATTATAATTGCAATTATTGCGTATTTAATAGGAAGTATAAATTTTTCAATTTTAATTAGTAAGAAAAAAGCTGGATATGATATAAGACAAAAAGGTAGTGGAAATGCAGGTACTACCAATATGTTAAGAAATTTAGGTAAAAAATATGCAGCAATTACTTTAATATGTGATGTGCTAAAAGGTCTTGTAGCTATTGTAATAGCAATAATTGTAGGAAATATTTTAAAAGATACAAATAGGGCTTTATTAGTACAAATAGCTGGAGTTGCAGTAGTTCTAGGACATACTTTTCCAATATTCTTTGGTTTTAAAGGAGGAAAAGGTGTTGCAACATCTTTAGGAATATTATTAATGACTAATTGGCAAATTGGATTAATATGTTTAGTATTTGCGTTAGTATTAATGGCTTTAACTAGAGTTGTTTCTATGGGATCAATAGCAGCAGCAATCTTGTACCCAGTATTAACTCTATTCATAGGTGGACAATATTATATTGTTCCAAGTTCTGGAATAGGAAATGGATATTTTATATATAGTGTTATATTAGCTGTAATAGTAATTTTTAATCATAGAACAAATATAAAAAGAATATTAAATGGTTCAGAAAATAAAATAAGTTTTAAATAAAAAGTTTATAATAAATAATATAAACATTTAAATGAGGAGTGAAACAAATGAAAACAATTGCAATTATAGGAAGTGGAAGCTGGGGAGTAGCTTTAGCTATACATCTAGCTAAACTAGGACATAAAATAAAAATATGGTCTTTTGCAAAAGAAGAGGCAGATTTAATAAATAATGAAAGAAAATGTAAATTTTTACCTAATGTAACAATACCAGAAGGTGTTGAATGTTTTATGGATTATAAAGAAGTAGTAGATGGTTCTGATATAATTTTACATGTTACTCCTTCAAAATTTACTCGTAATACAGTTAAAGAATATAAAAAATATGTAACTAATCAACCAATAATAATTTGCTCAAAAGGATTTGAAAAAGAAAGTTTATTGCCTCTTGATGAAGTAATAAGAGAAGAAATGCCAAATGCAAGAATAGGGGTTTTATCTGGCCCAAGCCATGCAGAAGAAGTCTCAATTGGAATTCCTACTCTTATGGTTATAGCATCAAAAGATGATGATATATTATTTGGTATACAAAATACATTTATGAGTCCAGAATTTAGAATTTATACATCATATGATGTAAGAGGTGTAGAAATTGGAGGAGCTTTTAAAAATATTATTGCTTTTTGTGCAGGTGTTGCAGCAGGTATGAAACTTGGCGACAATTCTTTTGCAGCACTAATAACAAGAGGTCTTGGAGAAATAACAAGATTAGGAACAGCATTAGGTGGAGAAAAAGATACTTTATATGGATTAAGTGGTTTAGGAGATCTAATAGTAACATGTTTAAGTGAACATAGTAGAAATAGAAAAGCGGGAAAATTAATTGGTGAAGGAAAAACTATAGAAGAAGCAAGAAAAGAAGTTGGAATGGTAATAGAGAGTATAGATAATATAGAGGCTGCTTATGAACTTTCAAAAATGCATAATATAGAAATGCCAATAGTTAATGCTGTATATGATATTTTATATAATAATTTAAATCCAAGGGAAGCAGTAAATATGTTGATGACTAGGGATAAAAAATTTGAATAATATAGAAGGATGTGTAGAATTTGAAATTAGTTATTCAGAAAGTAAAAAAAGCTCAGGTTGAAGTAAATAATCAAATTGTAGGAAAAATAGATAAAGGATATATGGTTTTATTAGGTGTAAAAAAAGGAGATAATAGAGACAATGCTGATTATTTAGCCAGAAAGCTATGTAACTTAAGAATTTTTGAAGATGAAAATGAAAAAATGAATTTATCAATTAAAGATGTACAAGGAAGTTTATTAGTTATTTCACAATTTACATTGTATGGAAATACGAAAGATGGTAATAGACCAAGCTTTATAGAAGCCGAAGAACCGGAAAAAGCAAATGAGTTATATGAATATTTTATGGAAAAATGTAAAGAAAATGGTATAGAAAAAATAGAAAAAGGAATATTTGGAGCACATATGGAGGTATCATTAATAAATGATGGACCAAATACAATTATTATGGAAAAATAATTAATAAGGAAAACGTTCAAACATATATCTTATAATTAGATCGGCATTGTAGTCAGAAATATTAATTAATATTCCTGGGTCTAAAGAAATCCACATACCAATACTATATTTATCGTTATTGTCAATAAAACTACCAATAATATCAACAATCTCTATGGGATTGTTGTATTTTTTTGTCCAATATAAATCATCATTTAAATTTATAGGCTCTTCAAAAAATTTTTCTAAAAATTTTTTTATTTCCCCAGATTTTGTACTATATAAATTTACACTTACTAACATAAATACTCCTTTAAAAAATATTATTTGTATAAAAAAATTATTTATACATGCAGTATATAAATGAAATATTTGGAAATAATATAAAAAAATTCAATTGGAGGAAATATATTGAAAAAGATAATAAAGATCTTAAGTATAATTTTTTGTATAATTATTATGATTTTTTCTATTTCTGGATGTTCAAAACAAAAAACTGATGAGGAACAATTAAAAGACAAAAATATGTCAGAAATAGATTATTTAGATAACTATATTATGTTGATGTTAAATAGTATTAATGATATAGATTTAAAACAATATGATGCAAAATTAGAAAAAACAGAAAATCTAAATGAATTATCTGAAGAAAATGAAGAAACATCATCTCAAGATATAGGAAATAATGTAGTTCAATATTCAATGGTTCCTAATATGATATTAAATTCAAATGGAGAGATAAACTGGGCAAATTTAAAATTACAAATAGAAAATTTAAATAATATTTGGCCATCAATAATTGTAGATTTATATAAGGCAAATGTAGAAAATACAAAATTAACAGAATTTAGTGATCTTATAAATATTTGCTTGGGATATATAAAAAATGAAAATAGAGTAGAAACATTAAATAATTTATATAAATTATATGAGTATATTCCAATTTATTTAGAAAAGATAGTTAATGATGAAAAACAATTAGCAGTATCAAGAACTAAAGTTGATGTTATACATGCATATATAAATACAGATTTTGAAAATTGGGATGATATAAAAGCAAATTTAGATAGTGCTATAAAAAATTTTGAACCAGTTATAAATAATACAGAGGAATCTGAAAAGGATTATAATATAAGTAAAGCATATGTTCTATTACAAGAATTTAGGAATGCGGTTGATACACACGATAAAGACTTACTTTTAATAAAATATAAAAATTTAATGGAAGAACTAATAATATTATAAAGGAAAAAATATCAATTAAGATTTTTTTAGGTTTAAATAGATAACTTGACTTTTAGTCGAAAAATGTTAAAATAGATAAGAGTAAGTTAGACAGTCGCGTATAGCAAGGTCGAAAGACAGCGTACGAGGAAAGTCCGGGCTCCATAGAGCAATGATGCTGGATAACGTCCAGTGAGGGAAACCTTAAGGAAAGTGCAACAGAAAATAACCGCCCGTATGGGTAAGGGTGAAAAGGTGAGGTAAGAGCTTACCGCAAATATGGTGACATATTTGGTCAATGTAAACCCCATCTGGAGCAACACCGAGCTTGAGGGTCAAGACTGCTCGTCGTCCTCTTATTGGTGGCTTGAGCCATATGGTAACATATGGAATAGATAAATGACTGTCCACGACAGAACCCGGCTTATAGATTTACTTAAATAAAAATGTGTAAAAAGAGTTTTAAGTTTCTTAAAACTCTTTTTTGATGTAAATATTTTTTAAAATAATCTTTATGGCTAAAAGTACAATTGACATAAAATGTAAAATGCTATATAATGGCCCTAAAAGCAGCAGAGAACCATTAGTAATAATTTATTTTATGGAGGGTAAAGAGATGAAGGTATTAAATAAAAATCCGGATCGGACACAAAAATACCTTATTGAGGAGCTAAAAACTACAGAAGAGCTTCTTAGTAAGGTAGCTACAAAATTATCTGGAACCAAAAAGAAAGCAGAAATATATGCTATGCCAGATCTTAGCATTCCACCATATGCATATCGGTTATGCGGAGGATTCCCTACAGGTATATTTGCACATTGGGAAACAGATGTGCCATTTATCCCTGTAGATACCACAATGAATGTATGTGGGGTATCAATATATAGATTAAACAATATAATTGATCCATTGGAATTTAAGAAAAGAGTTCTGGAGGCATTCGGAAACAGATCATATAACTGGAATTACACAAAAGGTAATCATTTAGTCTCTCTTATGTACAATGATGGAACCGATTGCTTACAAAGAGGAGAATATTTGGTACTTCATGCATCAGCTAATGAATATCAACAAAACAACATGCAAGAGGGTCTGTTTGTTATGACTGGTAACTGGTTTTATGATCAGATTGCCACTGAAACAATCGAAAATGGAAGATATCTTCGATACATTTCAGGGCAAAGTGCCGAAAGATTTTTTAGGATTTATAAAAAGCTGGAAAAATACAATATGGAAAGAAATGATTTCTTTGCAAGACTAGTTCTTGGCGATTATTATGATAAAAGAGTTGTTTCATCCATTCATTATGGTATGCCAACAATAAATTCGATTTCTATAGGTTGCCATTGGCATTGCAGGTTATATCCGTTGCTGACAGCGCCGGGTAAGGATATTTATTTGGTATATCCTGATTGGAAAAAGAGTTTTAAAATTGGTGGTAAAAAAGTTTGCCTTTCTCCACATGGTTTTGGAGTAAAGACAGATATTTTCCCCTTCAAAATAGACGGTGAAAAGGTGGTAATTGGAGAAAAAGTGTTTTATGCAAATGATTATGAGCACTATTCAATAACTATCGGAAAGGATACCAAAGTAAGGGGCGAAGATCAGGTAAATGAAACGGTAACGAATATCTTAAGTTCGTGCACAGGAGAAATTGTAGACAGACTGGAACAGATAGCAGCGTTTACGTCTAAAGGATTTGAAATTTATATCTGAAAAGACAGAAGAAGCGGTATGAAACCAAGCGGTATGAAACCGCTTTTTCTGTTTTTATGTTGAACTAACATATAAAGTCATGATTAATAATTAAAATTGCATATCCTCTGGTAAAAGTGCAATAAATGGTAAAATTTCTTTTGTAATTGGATGAATAAATGTAATTTTATAACAATGTAATGCTTGTCTATTAATTAAATTAGAAGAATGACCATAAAGACTATCACCTAAAATAGGATGATTAATATAACTAAAATGAACTCTAATTTGGTGAGTTCTACCTGTTTCTAATATAATATGAACTAATGAAAGGTCTAAGTGCTTTGAAAAATTGATATTATTTGATTCTGTCCAGGTTTTAATTACGTCATAATGTGTAATAGCTGTGTCACCATTAGGATCTACACATCTTTCTATAATACTGCCTTTTTTTCTAGCAATTGGAAAATTCAATGTACCAGATGTATTTTCTAAAACTCCTTCAATTATTGCCAAATATTCCTTTTTAAAATCATGAGTTTTCATTTGTTTTATTAAACATTCTTGAATATATTCATTTTTAGCAAAAATAACAATTCCAGAAGTATCTTTATCAAGTCTATTTACAATTCTAATTTTTTTCTTTAAATTTAATTTATCAAAATAAAACTTAACTCCATTGGATAAACTATTATCGAAATGTAAAATAGAAGGATGAATTGCAATTCCAGAAGGTTTATTTAATATTAATAGATATTCATCTTCATAAATAATATTTAAATTCATTTCTGTGGCTACAATATTAGAATTATCTTCTTCAAAATCAATTAATACAGAAATAACATCACCTAGTACAACATTCTTTTTAGTATATGTAGGATTATTATTTAAAAAAATTTTATTATTTTTCTTAAGTTTTGTTATTAATCTATCTGATAATAAAAAATTATCTTTTAAAACATGAAGAACATTGTCATAATGATCATTTTTATCTATTTGATATGATAAAAGCATAAAATCACCATTCACATTATAAATAAATAATGAAATAATGGCAATATTAATAATTAAATCACTTGATTTTTTAAGTTAAATATAGTACAATACTTCAAGATGACCTTTTACTTAGCTACAGGATAAAAACACCTAACTTTAGCTCAGTTTAAGGAATAAATATTATAGGAGGTGTAAAAAATGACAAAAGAAAGAAAACAAGAAGTAATTAATACTTATAAAAGAGACGAAAAAGATACTGGTTCTCCAGAAGTACAAGTAGCTCTTTTAACAGAAAGAATTAATGAATTAACAGAACATTTAAAAGTTCACAAAAAAGACAATCATTCAAGAAGAGGTCTTCTAAAAATGGTTGGTAAAAGAAGAAATTTATTAAATTACTTAGCTAAAAAAGATGTTCAAAGATATAGAGATCTTATAGCAAGATTAGGTTTAAGAAAATAGTATACAACTTTAGGGCGTTATTAATACGCCCTAAAATGGTATATAAATACTTATTTATTATTGGCTTTGCCCATTATAACTGTGGGTGCGAAATAAGTGCTTTCGACCACAGTTTACTTTAGAAGTAGCTTGTATTCTGAACTATGTATAATAATTTAGAATAGAGGTTACATCTAATAATAAATAAGTAAATTTAATATTAGAGGAGAGATAGAAATGTATAAAACTTATTCAACAGAATTAGCAGGAAGAAAGCTTACATTAGAAACTGGAAAATTAGCAGGTTTAGCAAATGGAAGTGTTTTAGTAAGATATGGGGATACTGTAGTTCTAGTGGACGTTACAGCATCTAAAGAACCTAGAGATGGAATAGACTTTTTCCCATTATCAGTAGATTATGAAGAAAAATTATATGCAGTTGGTAAAATACCAGGAAGTTATACAAAAAGAGAAGGAAAACCAAGTGATAAAGCAATATTAACATCAAGAGCTATAGATAGACCTTTAAGACCATTATTCCCAAAAGATTTTAGAAATGATGTATGTGTTGTTGCAACAGTATTATCTGTAGAGCAAGATAATCAACCAGAAATATGTGCAATGATTGGTGCTTCAGCAGCTTTATCAATTTCAGATATTCCTTTTGGAGGACCAACCGCAGCAGTTGCAGTTGGATATGTAAATGATACGATAGTAATAAATCCAACTGAAGAAGAAAGAAAAAATAGTAGATTAACACTTACAGTTGCAGGAACAAAAGAAAAAATAGCAATGATAGAAGCAGGGGCAGACGAAATACCTGATGATATAATGTTAGAAGCTATAAAAAAAGCACATGTTGAAATTCAAAAGATATGTGATTTTATTAGTAATATTAAAGCTGAAATAGGAAAACCAAAATTTGAATATAAATCATTTGCTGTAGATGAAGAAATCTATAATGAAGTAGAATCAAATTTTAAAGATAAAATGTATGAAGCAGTACAAGCAGTAGATAAAGAAGTAAGAGACGAAAATATAGATAAATTAACAGATGAAATAGTAGAATATTATACAAATAAAGTTGGAGAAGAACAAATTGAGGAAATTATGCCAGATATAGCAACAAGTATACATGATTTAGAAAAAAAATGTGTAAGAGAAATGATATATAATGAACATAAAAGACCAGATGGCAGAAAAATTGATGAAATTAGACCACTTTCATGTGAAGTTGGTTTACTTCCAAGAGTACATGGAAGCGCATTATTTACAAGAGGACAAACACAAGTATTATCTGTTGCAACATTAGGAATGATTTCTGAAGAACAAACTTTAGATGGAATAGATACAGAGGAAACCAAAAGATATATGCATCAATATAATTTTCCAAGCTATAGTGTTGGAGAAGCTAGACCATCAAGAGGACCAGGAAGAAGAGAAATAGGACATGGAGCATTAGCAGAAAAAGCACTAGTTCCAGTTCTTCCAAGCGAAGAAGAATTCCCATATGCAATAAGGGTAGTTTCAGAGGTACTATCTTCTAATGGCTCAACATCACAAGCAAGTATCTGTGCAAGTACTTTAGCTTTAATGGATGCTGGAGTTCCAATAAAAAGACCAGTAGCAGGTATTTCTACAGGACTTGTAACAGCACCAGATGGATCAGATAATTATGTAATGCTAACAGATATTCAAGGAATAGAAGATTTTTTCGGAGATATGGACTTTAAAGTAGGTGGAACAGAAAAAGGAATTACAGCAATACAAGTAGATATTAAAATAGATGGTTTATCATATGAAATAATAAAAGAAGCATTTGAAAGAACAAGGATTGCACGTAAATATATACTAGAAGAAGTAATGTTAAAACAATTAGATAAACCAAGAGCAACAATTTCTAAATATGCACCAAAAATTAGTACAATGAAGATAAAAGTAGAAAAAATAAAGGATGTAATTGGAACTGGTGGTAAGACAATAAATAAAATAATAGAAGAAACCGGAGTAAAAATAGATATAGAAGAAGACGGACAAGTATTTATATATTCTTCAGATGAAGAAAATGCTAAAAGAGCAGCACAAATAATAGAAGATATAGTAAGAGAAATAGAAGTTGGACAAGTGTATGAAGGAAAAGTTGCAAGAATAATGAATTTTGGAGCTTTTGTAGAATTACCTGGAGGAAAAGAAGGATTAGTTCATATATCAAAAATATCAAAAGAAAGAATAAAAAATGTTGAAGATGTATTACATGAGGGAGATATCGTTAAGGTAAAAGTAATAGAAATAGACGATCAAGATAGAATTAATTTATCTATTAAAGATGTAGAAGAAAATAAGGAAAATGAATAAAATATTAAGAATTTATTAAATTTTGTCAAAAGTTGCAAAAATAGGATAAAGGTAGTATAATTAAAATTGTAGTGAATAATATAGAATAAATAATAAAAAGAGAGGGAAAAAATGGAATATTTATATATAGTTCAACAAGCGTTAGTTTGGGTACTTACTATATTTTGGTTATATCAATTAATGATAAGTATTTGTTCGCTTGTAAAATTAAAAGAAAAACCTTTATTAATTAATAAAAATCATAGGTTTATGGCTATTATTCCTGCACATAATGAAGAAGCCGTTGTAGGCAATTTAATCGAAAGTTTAAAAAATCAAGATTACCCTAAAGATTTATATGATATCTATGTTATAGCTGATAATTGTACCGACAATACTGCAAAGATTGCAAGAGAAAAAGGTGCTATTGTATACGAAAGATTCGATAGTGAAAAGAAAACTAAAGGATATGCATTGCAATGGTTTTTACAACAAAAAATACAAGAAAATGCTCCATATGATGCTTTCTTTGTATTTGATGCTGATAATATTGTAGATAAAGGTTTCATAAAAGCTATGAATAAAAAATTATGTCAAGGTGAAGACGTAGTTCAAGGATATAGAGATATAAAGAATCCTACAGATAGTTGGGTAACAGCAGGATATGCAATCTTTTATTGGACAATGCACCGTTTTTACCACTTAGCAAGATATAATTTAGGACTATCACCATTATTAAATGGTACAGGTTTTATGGTAAAATTTGATGTAATAAAACCAAATGGTTGGGATACACAAACCTTAACAGAAGATATAGAGTTTTCTTTAAAAAGAATTATAAAAGGCAGAAAATTAGGTTGGGCAACAGATGCAATAGTATATGATGAACAACCTGTAGGTTTTAGACAATCTTGGTCACAAAGAACAAGATGGAGTGTTGGACATATTCAATGTATTCAAAAATACACTAAAGAGCTTGCAAAAGGTGTAAAACAATATAAAACTTTAATGAATTTTGATGGACTATTATATGTTTTAGGTAGTATACCAATGTTTATAATTGCAATAATATTACTATTAATAAATGCAATTATGTATTTAAACAATGGTATGACTACATCAGATTTATTATTAAATTATGCAAGATATATAATACCAACATTTTTCTTACCAATACTAACAGGAATTATAATTATGAAATTGGATAGAAGACCAATTAAACCTATGATAAAAGGTTTAATATGTTATCCTTTATTCCTAGGTTCGTGGTTACTTATAAACTTTAAAGTATTATTCAAAAGAGATACTAAGTGGGAGAAGATTGACCACGTTAGAGATATTAAAATTAATGAAGTTAAACAGAATGCAGAACTTGAAAAAGTATAAAATATATATGCAATAAAGAGGAAAAGTAAATTAGAGATTATTTTTAGAGAGAATTAGTCATAGGCTGAAAGCTAATTTAAATGTAACTAATTGAAAAACTACCTTTTTTAGCACCTAGGCTAATAACCTATGGCGTTGATAACGATATAATCAAATTAAGTAAAAATTAGGATGGAACCGTGTAAAGCACTCCTATGGGCTATAAAGTCTATAGGAGTGTTTTTTTTGTGGAAAATCCTTTTATATTATAGTACAAAATTTATAGTGATAATAAGATTATAGATTTTTTTAAAAATAATTTAACCAATAATAAATAGGAGGGATATATATGATTAAATTAAAACTTAAAGATGGATCTATTATGGAGGTAGAAAAAGGAACATCTATAATAGATGTTGCAAAACAAATAAGTGAAGGTCTAGCAAGAATGGCAACTTGTGGAGAGGTTAATGGTAAAGTGCAAGATTTAAGATATGAAATAAATGAAGATTGCGATTTAGTAATTCATACATTTCAGGATGAAGATTTAGAAGGCAAAAAGGCATATTGGCATACAACATCACATATTATGGCACAAGCAATAAAAAGATTATATAAAGATGTAAAATTAACAATAGGACCAGCAATAGAAAATGGATTTTACTATGATTTTGATACAGATAAACATTTTTCTGAGGAAGATTTTGAAAAAATAGAAGAAGAAATGAAGAAAATTATAAAAGAAGACTTACCAATAGAAAGATATTCATTACCAAGAGAAGAAGCTATAAAGTTTATGGAAGAAAATAATGAACCATATAAAGTAGAACTTATAGAAGAGCTACCAGAAGGAGAAGAGATATCTTTTTATAAACAAGGTGAATTTGTAGACTTATGTGCAGGACCTCATTTAATGAGTACTGGAAAAGTAAAAGTTGTAAAATTATTATCAGCATCAGGAGCTTATTGGAGAGGAAATGAAAATAATAAAATGCTTCAAAGGGTATATGGAATTTCTTTTCCTAAAAAAGCACAATTAGAAGAATATTTAAATCTATTAGAAGAAGCAAAAGAAAGAGATCATAGAAAAATAGGTAAAGAATTAGATTTATTTATGACTCATGAACTTGTAGGTTCAGGACTTCCTATGTATTTACCAGATGGTGCAACAATTAGAAGAATATTAGAAAGATATATACAAGATAAAGAAATTGCACTTGGATATAAACATGTATATACACCATCACTTGCAAATGTAGATTTATATAAAACAAGTGGACACTGGGATCACTATAAAGAAGATATGTTTCCAGTAATGAAAATGGATAATGAAGAAATGGTATTAAGACCAATGAATTGTCCACATCATATGTTAATTTATAAAAATAAATTACATTCATATAGGGACTTACCAATAAGAATTGGAGAGCTTGCACATGATTTTAGATATGAAGCAAGTGGAAGTGTTTGTGGATTAGAAAGAGTTAGAGAAATGTGTCAAAATGATGCACACTTATTTGTAACTCCAGAACAAATTCAATCTGAAATTGCTGAGGTTGTTAAATTAATTTTATCAGTATATGAAGATTTTGGATTTGAAAATTATAGTTTTAGACTATCATTAAGAGATAAAAATGATAAGCATAAATATTTTGATGATGATGAAATGTGGGAAAGTGCTGAAAGCCAATTAAGAGATACATTAAAAGCACTAAATCTTGATTTTTACGAGGCAGAAGGGGAAGCAGCATTTTATGGTCCAAAATTAGATGTACAAATAAAATCAGCATTAGGACATGATGTAACAATTTCTACTTGCCAATTAGACTTCTTATTACCAGAAAGATTTAAATTAACATATATTGGGGAAGATGGAAAAGAACATAGACCAGTAGTAATTCATAGAGCAATCTTAGGTTCTTCAGATAGATTTATGGCATTTTTAATTGAAGAAACAAAAGGAGCTTTACCTTTATGGCTTGCTCCAACACAAGCAAAAATATTACCAATCTCTGATGCACAATTAGAATATGCAAGAAAAATAGAAGATAAATACAGAAAAGCCGGTATAAGAATAGAAGTTGATGATAGAAACGAAAAAATAGGTTATAAAATTCGTGAAGCACAATTAAGAAAAGTACCATATATGTTAGTTGTTGGAGATAAAGAAATAGAAGCAAATGCAGTTGCTGTAAGATCTAGAAAAGAAGGAGATATTGGACAAGTTGATGTAGATAAATTCTTAGAAAAAATGCAAGAAGAAATAAAAAATAAAACAAGATAAAAAAATGAAGATGAACTTTAGGGACGTTCCTTAAAGTTCATTTTTGGTATGGCAATTGGAACAGATAGCATATTTTACAAACATAAAAGAATTAGTAAGTTTATCTTTGATGATAATAAAATAAAAACAAGTCTTTTAATCAATATAAACTGGAAATTTTAAGATATATATAATATTTTACATAAATAAACTTGACAGTAGTGCGCTTTAAAGTTAAAATTATATTGTGAGTAAAAATATATTTTTTAAGTTTATTGTGTAGGGAAAATCCTAAGATTTTTCTGAAACAACAAGGATAAGTTTCTTTATTAATATATTATAGAATATTTTACATATTAGTCAAAGTAACTTTCCTTATATATATTTACACTGTACATTGAAAATTTAATAGAAAGAGGTAGAGGGGTTATGATGAACACATTAATCATTATCGCTTCTATTATAATCTCTGCTGTTATATTCTTTTTTATAGGTATAGCTTATAGAAAAAAAATAGCAGAATCTAAAATTCAAAGTGCCGAAGAAGAAGCAAGAAAAATTCTAGAACTTGCTAATAAAGATGCTGAAAATAAGAAAAAAGAAGAAATATTTAAGGCTAAAGAAGAAATAATGAACGCAAGAAATGAATTAGATAAAGAGATTAAAGAAAGAAGAGGCGAAATACAAAGTCAAGAAAAAAGACTATTCCAAAGAGAAGAAAACATAGATAAGAAGTCAGATAATTTGGAAAAAAAGGAAAAAGAATTAGAATCAAAAAGACAGGAATTGGAAGAAGAAAAAGAAAGTCTTGAAAAAATTATTTCTATGCAAAAACAAGAATTAGAAAGAATATCTAATTTAACATCAGAGGAAGCAAAACAACAATTGTTAAAAGAACTTGATGAACAAATAACTAACGAAAAAGCTATTTTAATAAAAGAGAAAGAACAACAATTTAAAGAGCAGGCAGATAAAATGGCTAAAGAAATTATTGGATATTCTATACAAAAATGTGCTGCAGACCATTCTCAGGAAACTACAGTTTCAATAGTTTCTCTTCCAAACGATGATATGAAAGGTAGAATAATAGGTAGAGAAGGAAGAAATATTAAAGCTATAGAAACATTAACAGGAGTAGATTTAATAATAGATGATACTCCAGAAGCTGTAGTACTTTCAGGTTTTGATCCATTAAGAAGAGAAGTTGCAAGAATTGCTCTAGAAAAATTAATAGAAGATGGAAGAATACATCCTTCTAAAATAGAGGAAATGGTTGAGAAAGCTAAAGAAGAATTGGCAGAAACAATCAAAGAAGAAGGAGAGCGTGCAACTTTAGAAACAGGAGTAATGGGATTGCATCCAGACTTAGTAAAATTAATAGGAAAATTAAAATATAGGACAAGTTATGGTCAAAATGTTTTAAATCACTCTATTGAAGTTTCAAATTTAGCACGAATTATGGCAGAAGAATTAGGCTTAGATCCTAAGCTTGCAAGAAGAGCTGGGTTATTGCATGATATAGGAAAAGCTTTAGACCATGATATGGAAGGTACACATGTTGAAATTGGTGTTGAAGTATTAAAAAAATATAAAGAAAGTCCAGCAGTTATAAATGCTGTAGAAGCACACCATGGAGATGTTGAACCACAAACCATAGAAGCAGTTTTAGTACAAGCTGCAGATGCTATATCAGCATCAAGACCGGGTGCAAGAAGAGAAACTTTAGAAGCATATATTAAGAGACTACAGGAATTAGAATCTGTTGCAGATTCATTTGATGGTGTAGATAAATCTTATGCAATCCAAGCTGGTAGGGAGATAAGAATTATAGTAAAACCAGATAAAATTTCTGATAGTCAAATGACTATATTAGGTAGAGAAATTGCAGAAAAAATAGAAAAGGAAATGGATTATCCAGGACAGATAAAAGTAAACCTAATAAGAGAAACAAGATTAATAGATTATGCAAGATAAAAAAGGTAGCAGAAATGCTACCTTTTTTATGTGATAGATAATTATGGCGAATGTAAGATGATTGGTTAAAGATAAAAACTTGAAATAACTATAAACCTACTATATAATATAGCATATTAGAAAGAAGGTATATTATGAATATTTTAGCAATAGGAGACATTGTTGGAGAGATAGGAGTAAAAAAAGTAATTAAAGAATTGCCAAAGATTAAAGAAAAATATAATATAGATTTTACCATAATTAATGCAGAGAATTCAGCAGGAGGTATGGGAATAACAAAAAAAATATTTGATTCTTTAATTGATTCTGGTGCAGATGTAATAACAATGGGAAATCATACTTGGGGTAAAAAGGATATTTTTGCATTTATAGATGATGAAAAAATTGTAAGACCTGCAAATTATAGTAGAGGTTTACCAGGAAATGGCTATAGCATATTTAATAGAAATAATAAAAAGATTGCAGTTATAAATTTAATAGGAAGAACATCAATGGGAATATTATCAGAAAATCCATTTATAGTAGCGAGTGACATATATAATAAACTAAAAAATGAAGTAGATATTTTTGTTTTAGATTTTCATGCAGAAGCAACAGCAGAAAAAATTGCGATGGGATATTATATGGATGGAAAATTTACTATAGTATATGGAACACATACACATGTACAAACAGCTGATGAACAAATATTAGAAAAAGGAACTGCATATATAACAGATATTGGAATGTCAGGGCCAAAAAAATCTGTTATAGGGATGGATGTTGGAGTTTCATTTAAAAGATTTGTAACATCACTTCCAGAGAGATATAAATTAGCAGATGGTGAAGCAATGATAAATGCATGTATATTCGAGATAAATGATGAAACAAATCGAACAGAGAAAATAATTAGAATAAATACTAAATAAATGTCGAAACATGCAAGATTACGCGATATAAACTTCCTAAAAAATGGTAAAATATCTTTACATTATTTTCCAAATATAATATAAATATATCAGTCACAAGATGAAATAAAAAATAAATTATAGGAGGCAAAAAATGGAAGTTTTAAAAATCTCATCAAAATCAAATCCAAATTCAGTTGCAGGAGCAATAGCAGGTTTGGTAAAGGAAAATAACAAGGCAGAAATGCAAGCAATAGGTGCAGGAGCATTAAATCAAGCTGTAAAGGCAGTAGCAATTGCAAGAGGGTTTGTAGCACCATCTGGGGTGGACTTAGTGTGTATACCAGCATTTGCAGAAGTTCAGGTAGAAGGAGAAGACAGAACTGGTATGAAATTAATAATAGAATCAAGAAAATAATTCAATAAAAAATGGGGGCTAAGGCCTCCTTTTTTGATGAGTTTATAATAAATTGTTTATATATTAAAAAATCTTGAAAAAAATATAAATTTAATATATTATAAAGAAGTAAATTTAAGAATATTGGAGAGAAAAAATGAAATCAAATGTTATTAAATATATCTTTTTTATAGCAGTAATTATAATTGTTGGAATAGCAATATATATGATTTATAAAGATGATAATCAAAATAGTAATGAGGCAACAAATCAAATTGCAACTCAAACTAATTCAATAATTACAGATTTAAGATTAGAAATAGTAAGTTTTGATAATATAAATCCATTAGTAAGTAATAATAGAAATGTTCAAGAGGTAACAAAATTAATATTTGAGCCATTAGTTGAATTAGATGAAAATTATAAACTAAAAGCATGTTTAGCGACAGAATGGGCAAAATCAGGAGATACATCATATATTATTAGATTAAGAAATAATGTAAAATGGCAAGATGGAACAAGCTTTTCAGCAGAAGATGTAAAATATACAATAGAAACTTTAAAGCAAATTCCATCAATATATAGTTATAATGTGCAACATATTACAAGTGTAGATATAATAGATGATAATAGTATAAGATTAAATTTAGATACTGTAATACCATTTTTTGAATATAATTTAATATTTCCAATAGTATCTAGTAACTATTTTTCTGGTCAAGATATTCAAAATACGGATAAAAATAATACACCAATAGGTACAGGAATGTATAAAATACAATCTAATTCTGATAATACAATAGTTTTAGAGAAAAATAAAAATTGGTGGAATATTTCGCAAAAAAATGCAAAGATAGAAACAATACATGTAAATAAATATTCTTCAATGGGTGAAGCATATAATGCTTTTAAATTAGGAAATATAGATATTTTAACAACTGAAAATATTAACATAGAAGATAATTTAGGAACTATTGGATATAATAAGAAAGAATATTATGGAAGAGAACATGATTTTATTGCTTTAAATACAACAGATAATTTTTTAAGTAGAGCAGAAGTAAGAAAAGCTATTTCATATGCAATAGATAAAAGTGGTATAGTAACAAGTATATTTGCAGGTAAATATTATACAGCAGACAATCCTTTAGACTATGGAAATTGGACATATGATTCTAATAGTAGTAGTATAGGTTATAATCCAGACCAGGCAAAGCAAGTACTAATAGATGGAGGATGGTCATATAAAAATGGAAACTGGCAAAAAACAGAAAATTATAGAACAATAAGATTAAGTATTAATTTAACAGTAAATTCTGATAACCAAACACAAGTATCAGTAGCAGATTTAATAAAGGCAAGTTTAGAAAATATAGGAATTCATGTAAATATCTCTAAATTAAATACAACAAGGTTTGAAACAGCATTGAATAATAAAAATTATGGTATGATAATTACTGGTACAAATAGTTCTTTATCACCTAGTTTAGTTACTTATTTTGGCTCAGGTAATTTAGCAAATTATCAAAGTCAAGAAACAAATGATCTATTAAATGGTTTATTAAGTACAACCGATGAAAATAAAATAAAAGAAGATACAAATAAATTATTAGAAATTTATAAAAATGATGTTCCATATATAAGTTTATATTTTAATAAAATGAATGTAATCTATAGTACAAGCTTAGTTGGAGAAATAACTCCAAATCAATATAGTATTTTTTATGGAATAGAAAATTGGTACAGAAGATAAAAAAGTATTGACAAAAAAATAAAATAAGATATAATAAAACAAACGTATGTTCATAGGAGGAAAAATAATGAGTGGAGAAAACTTAGAAAGAAAAAAAGCTTTAGAAGCAGCGATGAGCCAAATAGAAAAACAATTTGGAAAAGGATCTGTAATGAAATTAGGAGAATTTAAAGCAATGGAAGTAGAAGCTATTCCTACAGGAGCTTTAAGTTTAGATATAGCACTAGGAATAGGAGGAGTTCCTAGAGGAAGAATTGTAGAAATATATGGACCAGAATCATCAGGAAAAACAACATTAGCATTACATATAATCGCAGAAGCACAAAAACAAAATGGAGAAGCAGCATTTATCGATGCAGAACATGCATTAGATCCAGTTTATGCTAAACATTTAGGAGTAGATATAGATAATCTATTAGTATCTCAACCAGATACAGGCGAGCAAGCTCTAGAAATAACAGAAGCTTTAGTAAGAAGTGGAGCATTAGATGTAGTAGTTGTAGACTCTGTTGCAGCATTAGTACCAAAAGCAGAAATAGATGGTGATATGGGAGATTCTCATATGGGATTACAAGCAAGGTTAATGTCACAAGCTTTAAGAAAATTAGCAGGAGCAATAAATAAATCAAAAACAGTATTAATATTTATAAATCAATTAAGAGAAAAAATTGGAGTTATGTTTGGAAATCCAGAAACAACAACAGGAGGTAGAGCTTTAAAATTTTATGCGTCTGTAAGAATGGACATAAGAAAAATAGAAAATATAAAACAAGATGGAGAAATAACAGGAAGTAGAGCAAGAGTAAAAGTAGTAAAAAATAAAGTTGCACCACCATTTAGAGAAGCAGAATTCGATATTGTATATGGAAAAGGAATTTCAAAAGAAGGAAATATTTTAGATATGGCTGTAAACTTAGATATAATAGAAAAAAGTGGTTCATGGTTTAGCTATAATGGAAATAGAATAGGTCAAGGAAGAGAAAACGTTAAAAAATATCTAAAAGAGAATCCTGATATAATGGATGAAGTAGAAAAGAAAGTAAGAGATAATTTTGAAAAAGCGTTCGAGAAGAGTTTAGGTGATGAAGAGCCAAAAGAAGATGAAGACGATGATGTAGTTGTTTTAGTGGATGATGAAGAAGAAAAAACAAAAAAATAAAAAAGATAAGGGTATAAAATGTATAGTATAGAAGAATTTGATAAGCAAAAAACAAGAATATTAAAATATATAATGTATAAAAAAAGAACAGAAAATGAAATAAGAACAAAATTTAAGGATATAGAAGAAGATTTATTAGAAGATAGTATAGAATATCTAAAAGAAGCTGGATATATAAATGATAAGGAATATATAGAAAAAACCATTATAGAATTCCAAAAATTAAAAAATTTATCCATAAAGGAGATTATATATAAATTATATTCAAAAGGTGTTAATAGAGAAGATTTGGAAGACTATGTAGAAAAACATATAGACGAATTAGAAGAATATGAAAGAAAGTCTGCTCAAAATATAATAAATAAAAAAATAAATTCTTGTGAAAAGGAAGATATAATTAATTATTTGTTAAGGAAAGGATATAAGAAAGAGAATATAGAAATAGAGGAGTAAATATGGCAAATATGTTGATGTTAGAAACAAATAAATATGCAATAAAAATAGACAATTTTGAAGGACCATTAGATTTATTATGTCATTTAATCGATAAAAATAAAATGAATATATATGATATAAAGATAAATGAAATTTCAGATCAATACATGGATTACTTAAATAAAATGGAAGAGTTAAATTTAGATATAGCAAGTGAATTTGTAATAATGGCATCAACATTAATTTACTTAAAGTCTAAAAGTTTACTTCCAAAACAAGAAGAAGAGACAGAAGAACTTACAGAAGAAGAATTAATACAAAGAATTATAGAGTATAAAAAATATAAGGAAATAATTAAAAAATTAAAAATAAATTATGAAGAAAATTCTAAAACTTATTTTGGAATAAAAGAAAATATAGAATTACCAAAACAACAAATAGAAAAGGAGTATGAAAAAGATTTAATTCCTAAATTATATAAAAATTTGTTGGATAAAAATGAAGAGAAAGTTAATAAGAATGCAGAAAATATAGAAAAAATTGCTATTAAAGATAATTATACAGTAACAAGTAAAGTTAAAGAAATGTTTAAAGAATTAATAAAGAAGAATAAATTTATTTTTAATAAATTATTTTCTTTAAAGGAACATAATAAGCAGGAAGTAGTAACAGCTTTTAGTGGTCTACTAGAAATGTCAAAGAGAGATAAAGTAAGTACAACACAAGAGCAATTATTTGATGATATTATAGTAGAGAAAAAGAAAAAAATAGTATAATTAAATAAATTTTGGAAAAAATACTAGTAGAGGTGGAAATATGCTAGTATTTTTTTTCGTTTTATTGATAATCATAGGATTCATTATTTTATTACTAGCAGTAACAACACTGCAATTACAAATAGATAATTTAAAAGTTAAAAATAATAAAAGAGAAGAAGGAGAAGTAAAGCTAGTATTTAAAATTCTAAATATCATACCATATTTTGAAATAAATTTATTAGAAAATAGAATGTTAAGAAAAAAAGTAAATTTAAAAAAATTAGAAAAAAAGATGAAAGATTCAAAATTAAAATTAGATAAAAATACAATAAAACAAATTTTAGGAATAATGAAAGTAGAGGAATTATTTTTAAAGGTCAATTTAGAAAGCAATAATATGATATTAATAACTTTTGCAACAGTAATAATATCAACAATTTTATCGGTTATATTTACAAAAAACATGTTAAATAAGGATGATGGTAAATACAAAATAGATATGTCATATGCAGAAGAAACAAAGTATGAAATTCTTTTAAGAAGTATAATAAATATAAAATTTATACATATTATTAGTATAATGTGTGAAATAAATAAAAGAAAGAGAGCTGATAAAAATGCAAGGAAATCCTATAGAAGGTCTTATGAATACAACTATGAATAGTATAAAAGATATGGTGGATGTTAATACAATTGTAGGTACTCCTATAAATACAAAAAATGGAATTATAATTCCATTATCAAAAGTAACTTTTGGGTTTGCCTCAGGAGGTAGTGAATTTAACAGTGAGACTATAGACAATTATAATAAAAAGGATAAAGAAGAATCAATAGAATATAAATTGCCATTTGGTGGTGGAAGTGGGGCAGCAGTTAATATAAGCCCAATTGCTTTTTTAGTTGTGCAAGAAGAAAATGTAAAACTATTACCAATTGAACATTCATCATCTGTTGACAAATTATTGGATTATGTCCCTGATTTAATGGAAAAGGCTAATAATTTAATAAATAAATGTTCAAAAAAAGAAGAAAAAGCTAATGTAAAAAAAGAAAAAATTATAAAAGTTAAAAGACCAGTAGAATACGAAACAACAATTACTTCTGATGAAATTGAGGATGATTAAATGAAGTTAAATTACTTCATTTATAATTTTTTTTGACAATTGATAATTTATCACACTTAAATTGACAAAAAAAGATTCTATGATACAATTGTGAGCGGAGTGTGATACAAATGAATATAGATATAAAAAACGCAAGAATAGAATTTAAAAAATATATAGAAAAGTATAATCCCAATAATCCGAAAATTGCTCTAAAAATTTCGCATATAGAAAGAGTAAGCAATAAAGCCAGACAAATAGCAGAGAGTTTAAATTTAGATGAAGAAAATATAAAATTAGCAGAATTAATAGGATTATTACATGATATAGGTAGATTTGAACAAGTTAGAATATATAATACTTTTATGGATAAAGACAGTGTTAATCATGCAGAATATGGGGTAAAGATTTTATTTAATGATGGATTAATCAGAAAATTTATAAAAGATGATAAATATGATGAAATAATAAAAAAATCTATATTGAATCACAACAGGGGATATAATGAAATAGATAAAAATTTAGATAAAGATGAATTATTACATACAAAGATTATTAGAGATGCAGATAAATTAGACATATATTATGTGTTAAATTGTGAAGATATGCAAGTTTTATATGGAGACAATATTGAAAATCAAACAATAAATAAAGAAATATATAGAGAATTTATGGAGGACAAGATTATTAATTATAAAAATATAAATTCAGGTTTGGATTTAGCAATAGCTCATTTTGCGTATGTTTATGATTTTAATTATAAATTCCCATTACAACAAATTAAAGAAGATAAATATCTTACTAAATTATATAATAGATTTAAAATAGAAAATCCAGATACTAGAGAAACTTTAACTTATGTATATGATTATGCTAAAAAATATTTAAATAAGGAATTAGCTGAGAAAGTATGTTAAATAACTTTGTATGTAATATCAAAAGAAAAAAGGAATATTATGGACGAAAAAAATTTAAAATATGTAAAATTACTTTCTGAAAAATTTCCAACAATTCAAGATGTATGTACAGAGATTATAAATTTAAAGGCTATTTTAAGTTTACCAAAAAGTACAGAGCATTTTTTAAGTGATTTACATGGTGAATATGAGTCTTTTTTGCATATATTACAAAATGCTTCTGGTGTTATAAAAGCTAAGATTGATGAAATTTTTGAATATACTATGACAAATGAAGAAAGAAAAAAATTTGCAACATTAATTTATTATCCAGAAGAAAAATTAAAATTATTAAAAGAAGAAAATCAAAATAATCTATATGAGTTTTATAAAATAACATTGCATAGATTAATAAAATTATGCAAAGTAGTTTCTGCAAAATATAGTAGATCAAAGGTTAGAAAAGCAATACCAAAAGGATATGAATATATTATTGATGAATTATTACAAGTGAATAATATATCAGAAGATGGAAAAATATATTATACACAAATAATTGAATCTATAATAGATTTAGGAAGAGCCGATGAATTTATTATAGAAGTGACAAAATTAATCCAAAAATTATCAATAGATCATCTTCATATTATAGGTGACATTTATGATAGAGGTCCTGGACCAGATATTATAATGGACAAACTTATGACATATCATTCAATAGATATAGAATGGGGAAATCATGATATTGTATGGATGGGAGCCGCATGCGGAAATCCAGCTTGTATAATGAATGTTATTAGAATATGTTCAAGATATGGCAATATAGCAACTTTGGAAGAGGGATATGGAATAAATATTAGGTCCATGACAGAATTTGCAAAAGAGCAATATCCTAGTAAAGTAGGAAATATGTTCCATTCACATATGGAAGAATTTGAGGGAATACTGGATACAGAATTGATGGGAAAAATGGAGAAAGCTGCTACAATAATACAGTTTAAGTTGGAATCAGAAATAATAAAGAAACACCCTGAATATGAGATGGAAGATAGATTATTACTTGATAAAATAAATTATGAAGAAGGATTTATAGAGATAAAGGGACAGAAGTATAAATTATTGGATAATGATTTTCCAACAATAGATCCAGAAAATCCATACAAATTAAGTTATAAAGAAAAAGAAGTTGTAGATAAATTAATAAAAAGTTTTAAAAATAGTGAAAAATTGCAAAAGCACGTAAATTTTTTATATACAAAGGGAAGTATTTATAAAATTTATAATCAAAACTTATTAATACATGGATGCATACCAATGGATAATTTTGGAAAACTAATAGAAATAAATTGTAACGGAAAAAAATTAAAAGGAAGAGATTACTTAAATTATATAGATGAAATAGCAAGAAAAGCATATTATTCGGATGAAGGAGAAGAAAAGACAAATGCTATGGATTTTCTATGGTATTTATGGTGTGGCAAAAATTCTCCTATTTTCTGCAAAGATGCAATGAAAACTTTTGAGAGATATTTTTTAGAAGATAAAAATCTAAAAAAAGAAATAAAGAATCCATTTTATATGTATGCCCAAGATGAAAATGTATGTAAGAATATATTAAAAGAGTTTGGGATAGATGAAGAAGAAGGAAGAATTATTGGAGGGCATATGCCTGTAAAATTAAAAGATGGTGAGAGCCCAATAAAAGCAAATGGAAAATTATTAATTATAGATGGAGGACTTTCTAAATCTTATCAAAAAACAACAGGAATTGCAGGCTATACTTTAATATATAATTCTTATGGATTAATTTTAACTGCACACGAACCATTTACATCAACAGAAGATGCTATAAAAAATGAGACAGATATTCATTCTACAAAACAAATTGTAGAGAAAATAGAAAGAAAACGAATATCAGATACAGATATCGGAAAAAGAATAAAAGATCAAATTAAAGATTTGAATAAATTATTAGAAGCTTATAAAACAGGAAAAATAAAGCAAGAAAAGTAAGAGATATATTAACAATAAATATGGGGCTACAAAAAATGTAGTCCCATATAATTTTCTTGATGTTTATAGAGTTAGTTTTATATTAATTAAGTAATTTATAAAAAGTTAAACTTATTTATTAAGGTAACCAGCTATTAAAAATTTGTTTTGTCATATTAAAAAAATCAATTTTTTCTACAGAATTTTTTGCTACAATATCTACTGTAGACAATATTTCATTATTTAAAGAATACGAAATTTCTCCTAATTTATCTCCTTCATTTACTGGTGCTGAAATAGTATCTGGTAAAGTAATATTTTGAACAATATTACCTTCTTCACCTTTTTTTAGTATAGTTCCTGCGTCTTGTGAAAGTATTGCACTTACAGAAGAGGATACACCTTTAGAAACTTGTATTTCTTTTATGCTATCACCTTTTTTTGCAAAAGATTTAAAAGAGTAATTAGCAAAACCATAATCTAATAATTTAGTAGCATCTGCAAATCTATCCTTAGTTGTAGGAGCTTTTAAAATAACAGCTATTAAAGATAAATCATCACGAGTTGCAGATGCAGATAAATTATATAATGCAAGAGAAGTAGATCCTGTTTTTAATCCTGTAGCACCTCTATAATTTCTAATTAACTTATTGGTATTAACAAGTTCAGATTTACCATCACGCAAAGAATCCATATATATTGTAGTATATTTTTTTATGTCTGGATGTTTCATTAATAGTTCGCGTGACATAAGTGCAATATCATAGCTAGATGAAACATGCCCATCTTCATCAATACCATGACAATTTTTAAAAGTAGTATCATTCATTCCTAATTCCTTAGCTTTTTCATTCATTTGTTTAACAAAATTTTCTTCAGAACCAGCTAGATATTCTGCCATTGCAACAGTGCAGTCATTAGCAGAAACTACACATATAGCTTTTAACATTTCGTCTACTGTTAGAGTTTCTTTGGTATCGAGCCATATTTGTGAACCACCCATAGAGCTTGCATTCTCGCTACATGGTATTTGGTCTGTATAGTTTAATCTTCCAGAATCTATTGCTTCCATAATTAAAAGAATTGTCATAATTTTAGTAACACTTGCAGGTCTTAATTGCTCATGAATATTATGCTCATATAATATTTTACCAGAAGATTGTTCGATTAATATGGCACTTTCACAGGCAAGATTTAGGCTATTATTTTCTAATTGAGTTTGACTGCTAGAGTCAACACTTGTTAATAATTCTGGTGATGACCAGATATATGAAGAATCATTAGCTAAACAAGAAACTGGAGTTAAAATTAAAGTAAATATAATTATAGAAATAAAAAGTTTTTTTAGTAAAGCTTTTATTTTTATCCCCTCCTTTCCTAAAATATATTCTAACAAGAGAGGATATATGAATATTAAATTTTCATTAATTTTACTACTACATATTGTTTAGAAGTTTCAACTACGATTTTAATAGAAAAATTATTTGTGTTTTTAAATTTAAAATCTACACTACCATATGCAACAGCAGCATCATGTCCTTCTTTTACATATGGAACGGTATTGCTATGTTCATGTCGTTCAACAATTTGCAAAGAAGGAACTTTTTGTACAGCATTATATAAGGTAGAGCTTATTTGACAATTTCCTCCACCATAGCCTTTAATTTTATTACCATCTGAATCATAGATATCTGCTTCTTCATAACCTTTCTCTGGGGTAGAACGACCAACAGTTTTAGTAAAAGAAAAAGTTTCGTTTGCTTTAACAATTGTTCCATTTAGTGTGTTAGATGTAATTTCAAGATTTTTTTGCCTTGCAGAATCTTTTGAATATATTCTTGTAGAAAATTCAGATAGTAATTTTTCCGAAGAAGTAGATTGGGTAGTAGTATTATTTTCAGTAATTGTATTTGTTGTATCATTTGCAATGATATTGTTAGAAGCTATATTATTTATATTAATTGAATTTTCTGTATTAATATTTTCTATACTATAAGATGTTCTATTAACATCTATAGTATTAACCTCTGTAGATTCATTATCTTTACTACAGCCAGAAAAACAGATCATTGTAAATAATATAAGGAAAAATATAATAATTTTCTTTTTCATAAATAAATCACCTTATATTATTTTTTACAAAAACAGTAAAAAGATACCAAGTAGCTTAACAAAAGTGAAAAATATTGACAAAAAGATAAAATATAGTATAATAGAACTATGAGCAAAAGAAAGGAGATGCCCAAATGCTAGCTAAATATTGGAAGAGAATTGGTTTAATAATATTAGTAATAGCTTGTTTATTTAACATAATGATTAAGTTAGTAAATAAAACATCATTAAAAGAAGAATTAGAGACATCTGGGCAGTATATATTAGAAAAAGAACAATCAAATACTACAAATGAATAAAAATAGAAAATTAAGGCTTGAAAAAAAAATAAATATATGATATGATAATATACAGCATTTTACGAATAAAAGGAAGAGGTGAACATAAATGAAAGAAGGAATACATCCAAAATATACAGCTGCAACAATTACATGTGCTTGTGGTAATGTAATAGAAACAAATTCAACAAAAGAATCAATAAAAGTTGATGTTTGCTCAAAATGTCATCCATTCTGGACAGGTAATTTAAGAAAAGATACAACAGGTGGTAGAGCAGATAAATTTAAGAAAAAATATGGAATTCAATAAGATATTTAAGAAAATTATAATATTATAATTTTCTTTTTTCTATTATTTTTAAGAATAAATTAGAATTTTAATACAAATATAAAAAGCGAACTTAAATTTTACTTTAAGTTCGCTTTTTATATTAAAAATAAATCATGTAAATATTAACTAATAAATAAACCTAAAGATAAATTCTACTTGAAAAAATAGCGTAAATAATATAGAATATAGGGGCTAGGAGGATTAAAAGTGAAAGAAATAGAAGAACAAAAAAAATATATAGCAGAGGTAAGTAAGTTAAATGATAATGCAAACCTAAAATATTGCATATTAACAATGGGATGTCAATTAAATGAAAATGATTCAGAAAAATTATGTGGTATTTTAGAGGAGATGGGATATACAAGGACAGACAATTTTGAAGAATCAGACATAGCGATCTTTAATACATGTTGTGTAAGAGAAAATGCAGAAGATAAATTATTTGGAAAATTGGGAGAATTAAAAAGAATTAAAGAGAAAAATGGAACAATTATAGCTATTGGTGGCTGTATGATGCAAGAAAAACACATTACAGATAAATTAAAACAAAGCTATCCATATGTAGACATAATATTTGGAACTCATACATTATATAGATTTCCAGAAGATTTATTTAAAGTTCTAAAAAACAGGGAAAAAGTTCAAGATGTTATAGATATAGATGGAAAAATTTATGAGGGATTACCAATAAAAAGAGATAGTAATATAAAGGCATCTGTAACAATAATGAATGGATGTAATAATTTTTGTACATATTGTATTGTGCCATATGTAAGAGGAAGAGAAAGAAGTAGGAAACCAAGAGATATAATAAATGAAATAAAAGATTTAGCAAAAGAAGGATATAAAGAAATAACATTATTAGGACAAAATGTAAATTCATATTTAAGAGTAGAAAAAGAGAAAAATATAGAATTTGAAGAATATGAAGGCGTAAATTCTTTTGCTACATTATTAAGAGCTGTAAACAAAATAGATGGTATAGAAAGAATAAGATTTGTATCACCACATCCAAAAGATTTTACAGATGATGTAATTGAAGCTATAGCAGACTGTAAAAAGGTGTGTAAATTAATTCATTTACCTCTACAATCAGGGAATACAAAAGTATTAAAAGAGATGAATAGAAAATATACTAAAGAACAATACTTAAATTTAGTAGAAAAAATGAAAAATAAAATACCAAATTTAACATTGTCAACTGATATAATAGTTGGATTTCCAGGGGAAACAGACGAAGAATTTGAAGATACATTGGATGTAGTAAGAAAGGTAAGGTTTGAGCAGGTATATATGTTTATTTATTCTAGAAGAGTTGGAACTCCTGGAGATAGAATGCCAAACCAAATTCCAGAAGAAATAAAACATAAAAGATTTGATAGATTAAAAGAATTGGTAGAAAGTCAAATAGAGGAAAATAATCAAAAATATGTTGGTACAATTCAAAAAGTCTTGGTAGAAGGCACAAGCAAAAATAATCCTAATATGCTTACTGGAAGAACTGATAGCAATAAGGTTGTAATATTTGAAGGTAGTAAAGATTTAATAAATAAAATAATAGATCTAAAAATTGTTTCAGAGCATATGTGGTATTTAAAAGGAGAAAAGTAAAATGAAAGAACAATTTGATGCAATGTTTTTGGATGTCATTAACGGAAAATCTATACGTGAGTGTGAGAAGATTTATGGGATAAATAGAAATACTTTTGTTACAATGTGTAAAGAAATATTTCCAGAAGGTTCAGAAAAAAGAAAGAAATTAGAAATGGTTTTATCACATAGTAAAAGTGAGCATCAACAAAAAAGAATAGATGAGAAAAAATTAGCAGAAGCAATAAAAGGCCTTTGTATAGGATCTGTTAAAACAATGGAAGAAGCCAAAGAGCTTGTTGTAGAAAAAGGAGATAAAATAGATCTACAAACTTTTAGGGAAAGAGTAGTTGATTTTATCAATCATACAGAAGATGAAGATTTAAGAAGAAAATATATAGAGTATGAAGCAAAAAAGCATCCTGATTACTCTAATATAAACTTTAAAGCTTTGTTTGTAGAGATGGTTGCATTAGAAGCAAGTCAAACAGATATGTCTAGAACATACGGAATTCCTAGAAGAACAATAAGTAGAGAATTAGAAAAATTAAAAGGAGATAAAAAATACAATATATTATATTCTATTGCTAAGGAACAATCTAAAAGAATTATGCAAAGGGAAAATGAAAAATCAAAAAGATCACTTTTTAATGCTTTAGAAAGAACTTTAATTGATAAAACTTTAGAAGAATTTGACGAAGGAGAAATAATTATTTCTGGTGCTAAAACAGAAGCAGAGAAAAAATTTGAGAAGGCAAAAAAATTATTGGATGATGTATCAGCACTAGATGTAACGCAAAAAGAGGCAGCAGATTTATTAGGAGTATCAGTTAGTTCTATTAGAAGAGCTGGCAAAACTTTAAAGTCATATCAACAAATGAGAAAAAATGAAAATCCAGATGAAGATGAAGTAAATAGATAAAGTAAGAAAGGTAAGGAATATAAATGGCAGAATATTCACCAATGATGCAAAGATATCTTGAAACAAAAGAAGAATATAAAGATTGTATACTTTTTTATAGACTGGGTGACTTTTATGAAATGTTCTTTGATGATGCAATAACAGTATCTAGAGAACTTGAGTTAACATTAACTGGAAAGGATTGTGGACAAGAAGAAAGAGCGCCTATGTGTGGGGTTCCACATCATGCAGCAGAAATTTATATTTCTAAATTAATTGCAAAAGGCTATAAAGTAGCAATTTGTGAACAATTAGAAGATCCAAAGACTGCAAAGGGAATTGTAAAAAGAGGAGTAATTCGTGTTGTTACACCAGGTACAGTAATAGAATCTAATATGTTAGAAGAAAAGAAAAATAATTATATAATGTCAATAGTAAAAAAAGGAATTTATTATGGAATTGCTGTATGTGATGTAACTACAGGAGATTTTTATAGCACGGAAATAAAAGAAAATAATAATTTCCCATTAGTTTTAGACGAAATTGCTAGATATTCACCTGCAGAATTAGTTGTAAATAGCATGATGTATGATAGTACAGAAGAGATAAATAAGATAAAAGAAAGATTTGAAATATATTTTACAAAGTTTAATGATAAGTTCTTTTCAGAAGATGTTAGTAAAATAACCGAGAACTATAATTTAGTAGATAATGATGAAAATCCAATAAAAGATATAGATAAAAGACTTTTTTCAGTAGCAAGTATAAATGCATTAGTAGAATATTTAAAACAAACCCAAAAAACAAGTTTAGAGCATATAAATAAAATAATTATGTATCAAACTACACGATATATGTCACTAGATATAAATGCAAGAAGAAATCTAGAATTAACCGAAAAAATGAGGGATAAAAGCAAAAAAGGTACACTTTTATGGGTGTTGGATCAGACTTCTACCTCAATGGGAGGAAGACATTTAAGAAGATGGATAAATGATCCTCTGATAGAAGTTTCTGAAATTAATAAAAGATTAAATGCAGTTAAGGAATTAAAAGAAAATGTAATGCTTAGAGGAGATATAATAGAGAGCTTAAAAAAGGTATATGATATAGAAAGATTAGCAGGAAAAATATCATATGGAAATGCTAATGGTAGGGATATGATATCTTTAAAAAATTCTTTATCAAAATTACCAGAGGTTAAATCAGTATTACAAAATACAAATTCTGATATGTTACAAGAATTATATAATAATCTAGATGAGCTTAAAGATATTTATGAATTAATAGATAAATCAATAGTAGAAGATCCACCAATGACTGTTAAAGAAGGTGGACTAATAAAGATGGGATATAATGAAGAAATAGATAAATTAAAAACAGCAACTACAGAAGGAAAAAATTGGCTAATACAATTAGAAGCTACAGAAAGAGAAAAAACAGGAATAAAAAATCTAAAAGTTGGATTTAACAAAGTATTTGGTTATTATATCGAAGTTACTAAATCAAATTTTGGACAGGTGCCAGATAGATATATAAGAAAGCAGACTTTGACAAATTGTGAAAGATACATAACAGAAGAGTTAAAAGAATTAGAAAACCAAATATTAGGTGCAGAAGATAAAGTTATAAATCTAGAATATGAAGCTTTTACAGCAATTAGACAAGAAATAGCTAAAAATGTAAAGAGACTCCAAAAATCAGCTATGATAATTGCGACATTAGATGTACTCTGCTCATTTGCAACAGTTGCAGATGATATGAATTATTGCATGCCTATAGTGGATAATGGTGGAGTAATCGAAATAAAAGAAGGCAGACATCCAGTAATAGAGAAAATGCTTCCAACAGGAAGTTTTATAGATAATGATACATATTTAGATAATGATGAAAATAGATTGTCAATTATAACAGGACCAAATATGGCTGGAAAATCTACATACATGAGACAAGTTGCATTAATAACTTTAATGGCTCAAATAGGAAGCTTTGTTCCTGCAACAGAAGCTCATATTGGGGTTGTAGACAAAATTTTTACAAGAGTTGGTGCATCAGATGACTTAAGTATGGGCCAAAGTACTTTTATGGTAGAAATGATGGAGGTTGCAGATATTTTAAAAGAAGCAACAAAAAATAGTTTGGTAATATTAGATGAAATTGGTAGAGGAACTTCTACATATGATGGTTTATCAATTGCGTGGGCGGTTGCGGAATATATTTCTGATAAAACTAAATGTGGAGCTAAAACATTATTTGCAACACATTATCATGAATTAATAGAATTGGAAGATAAACTAGAAGGAGTAAAGAATTATTCTGTAGCAGTAAAGGAAAAAGGTGAAGATGTTATTTTCTTAAGAAAAATTGTCAGAGGAGGAACTGATGAAAGCTATGGAGTTCATGTTGCTCGCTTGGCTGGTGTTCCAAAGGAAGTATTAAAAAGAGCAAACGAAATTCTAAGAAGCTTAGAAAGAAAAAGCATTTTAGGTAGTAAGAAAATGGAAAAGGAAAATAAACAAGTTCAGTCAGGACAACTTGATTTATACAATTACAAGTTAGCAGAAATTGCACAAGAATTAGATAAAATAGATTTAAATACATTAACACCAATAGATGCATTAAATACATTAATGAAAATAAAAGAAAAAATGCAATAATGATACAGTTAAAGGATGCACAATTTAAAGTGCATCTTTTATAATAGGAGGAAAAAATGTACGACGCTTTTAGTAGAGAAGAAAGATTGATTGGAAAAGAAAATGTAGAAAAATTAAATAAATCAAAAGTTGCAGTATTTGGAATTGGTGGAGTAGGTTCATTCGTAGTAGAAGGATTAGCCAGAGCAGGGGTTGGAAATTTTCTATTAGTAGATAATGACACAATAGATACTACAAATATAAATAGACAGATACATGCAAATATTAATACTGTGGGAAAAAATAAAGTAGATGTAATGAAAGAAAGGATTTTAAGTATAAATCCAGAAGTAAAAGTAGAAACATCTACAGAATTTTTTATGCCGGGAAGTAATCTAATAGACAATTCCTTAGATTATATAGTAGATGCAATAGATACAGTGACTGGAAAAATAGAATTAGTATGTAAGGCAAATGCATATAGAATTCCAATAATTTCTGCAATGGGAACAGGAAATAAATTAGATCCAACAAAATTTGAAGTAAGCGATATTTATAAGACTTCAGTATGTCCACTTGCCAAAGTAATGAGAAAAGAATTACGCTTAAGAGGAATATCAAAATTAAAAGTAGTTTATTCAAAAGAAGAGCCTATAAAACCAAATGATGGAGATTATAAAACTCCTTCAAGTATATCTTTTGTGCCTTCTGTTGCTGGTTTAATTATAGCTGGAGAAGTTGTGAAAGATATTATATTTAATGTGAATTTTAGGTAGATTAACTTTGTTATACATAAAAAATGGATTTTATATCAAAAATATGATATAAAAAAATATAGAAAAAATGCAAAGGAAGAATTTATGGAAAAAATAGGTATAGGAGTAGGAATAATAATAAAAAATAAAGAAAATAAAATATTAATGTTACTTAGAAATGATGATGAAAAAAAAGCAGATTCTGACATGAGATTAGAAGGTACATGGACACTTCCAAGTGGTAAAGTAAAATTTGGAGAAACAATAGAAGAGGCAGGAATTAGAAAAACAAAACAAGAGAGCAATTTAGATGTAAGCAAAATAAAAGTAATTTGCGTACAAAATGATGTAAATAAATATGCACAATATGCGACATTTGGATTAATTGCAGAAGAATATTCAGGAGATATAAAACTACCAAAAACGGAAGAACTTATAAAATATGAATGGTTTGCAATAAATGACATGCCAGAAAATACTTGTATTCCAACAAAAAAAATAATAGAGAAATACTTAAATAAAAAATTTTATAATGGATAGGAATTAGAGGACAGCACTAAAATTCCTTTTAGGAGGTAAAAATGAAAGTTATAAGCAAACAAAGAAATAGTAAAATGTGCGCAATATGCGGAATGGACAATAAATATGGTGTACATGCACAATTTTATAATATGGAAGACGGAAGTGTAATGACAAAATTTAGATATAGAGAAGAGCATCAAAGCTATCCAGGAAGAGTGCATGGTGGATTAATAACTGCAATGTTAGATGAAATGGGATTAAGAGCATTATGGGCTAAAGAAGGTAATGAGGAAGAATTTGGAGTAACTATGTCATTAGATACCAAATATAGAAAGCCAGTACCATATAATACAGATTTAATAGGAAAAGGTGTAGTTGTAAAGAATAATAACAAATTTTTAGTTGTAGACTCAGAAATTATGGATTTAGAAGGAAATGTACTCGCAAATGGAACTATAAAATATATAAAATTAGATACAAATAAAATAACTGAAAATGTAGAAATGCATGAAGAAATGTGCTACCTAATAGAAGATGATGTAAAAGAAATATAGGGATTTAGTAGATGGTCTTAAAAATCCATATAAATGGGAGACGTATAGGGTGGATATATTAGATGTCTTAAATAAATTAAATATAAAATATGATATAAAAGAGCATAAAGCAGTATATACTGTTGAAGAAATGCAAGAAATATTTTTAGACCTAGAAGGTATTGGATGTAAAAATTTATTTTTACAAGATGTAAAGAAAAAATTGTTTTTGTACATTTTTCCAGAGTATAAAAGAGCAGACTTAAAGATGTTACCAGGCAAAATAAATAGTAAAAGATTATCTTTCGCAAATGAAAATGATTTACAAATATATTTAGGGTTAATTCCAGGAGCTGTAACTCCACTAGGAATAATAAATGATAAAGAGCAAAAAGTAACAGTAGTGCTTGATAAGGAATTAAAAAATAACAAAGTATTAATTCATCCAAATAGAAATACAGCGACAATTTCTATAAAATATGATGATTTAATTAAATTTATAAAATATTGTGGAAACTTTTTTATAGAGATTTAGGAATTTTAAGGACTGTTCCTAAATCCCTATTAGGAGGAAAAATGATTATATTAGCTAGTAATAATAACGGAAAAGTAAAAGAAATTAAAGAATTATTGGAAAATGAAGATATAAAAACATTAGAAGAAATGAATATAAATATAGATGTTGAAGAAGATGGCAATACTTTTGAAGAAAATGCATTAAAAAAAGCAAGAGAAATCTATAGATTAACAAATATCCCATGTATTGCAGATGACAGTGGAATATGTATTAAAGAATTAAACGGTTTTCCAGGAGTAAAAACTAAAAGATTTTTAGGTAAAAATGCAAGTCAAGAAGAAAGGAATAATTATCTAATAAAACAATTAAAAGGTATGCCAAAGGGAAAAAGAAAAGTAGATTTTATAACATGTATTGCATATGTAAATAAAAATGGTGAGGAAAAAGTATTTAAAGGAATACTAGAAGGATATATTGCAGAAGTGCCAAGAGGAAATAATGGATTTGGATTTGATGAAATATTTGAATTAGAAGATGGAAGAACATTAGCACAATTAAGTAATGAAGAGAAAAATAATATAAGTAGCAGAAGGATTGCATTAGAAAAATTAAAAGAAAATATTAAATAGAAATCTATAAAAATTTTGACAATTCTGTTATCTTAATAGAACAAATAATAGAGGAAAATGAAAAATGAAAGATAAAAATAAACAAAAATATTTAATATTAGACTTTGGGCTTGTTTTAGGAAAACCAAAAACAGGAAACTGGTTTATAACATCAAATTTTTATGAAATCATAGGAAAAAATAAAATTGATTTAAAAAGACTAAATGTTTTATTTAATAAATATAATAAAAATATTTCTAAAAAGATAATTACAAAAGAAGAGGAATATGAAGCATTTAAGGAATTTTATTTTAATGTAATGAATGAATTAAAAATAGTAAAGAATACAGAAGAAATTTCTAAAAAATTAGCAAAAGATTTTGTATATAATGAAGATAAATATATTATGTATGATGATGTATTTGATTTTTTACGAGAACAAAGTAGTAAAACTACATTAATATTATTATCAGATAATTGGCCATGTGTATATGGAATATTAAAAAAATGGAACATATATAATTTTTTTTCAAAAATATATATTTCTTCTGAATATGCTGAATTAAAGAAGGATGGTAAATTTTTTGATTATGCAATAAATGATTTTAATATTAGACAAAATGAAGCAATTTTTATAGATGATAATCCAGATTTATTAGAAGTTGCAAATACTAAATTATTAAGACCAATCTTAATGGATAGAGAAGATAAGTTTAATCAGTTTGATAAATATAAAAGAATAACAAAATTAGAAGAGGTAAATCTATGAAGATGTTGATTTTAAATGGTTCGCCACATAAAAGTGGGAATACATCATATATTGTAAATAAATTAAAAAGTAAATTTAATCAAGAGATAGAAGAAATATTTTTATATGATTCTAAGATACAGCCATGTATTGATTGTAGATATTGTTGGAAAAATGAAGGGTGTTCAATTAAGGACGATATGGAAAAAGTATATAAAGACGATTATGATATTCTTGTAATTGCATCACCTGTATACATGTATAATGTGACTCCACCAATGTTTGCTTTATTGACTAGATTAAATTGGATTTGGAGTAATAAATATTTTTTAAATAAAGAAGCAAAGTTAAAGAAAAAGAGAGGAATATTAGTATTAACAGGTGGAGGAAATGGCAATCCACAGAATGCATTAGATACAGCACAATTAATTTTTAAATTTTTGAATGTAGATTTTAATAAGGAAAAAGATTATATATATTCTTTAAATACAAATAACATTTCTGCAAAAGATGATAAAAATGTGATTGATATGATTGAAAATTTATGTATTTTATGTTAAAATCATTACAGTTAACATAAAGACGGAAAATCATGTGATTTTACTTGAATCAGGTCAATTAGAACCAAGATATATAAAAGAACTCATAGATAATTATAATGTTTATTGTATATGTCTAGGACATGGGGATTTGGATAAACAAGGAATAATTGATTTGTGTAGAAAAAATGATAAAGAAAAAGACTGGAGTTATAAAATTTCTGATAAGGATTTAGATGCTCATGCAGAAAAATGGGCAGAGACTAATGAAAAGTTAAAATTAGAATGCCCAAAATATGGAATTGAATATATTGACACACATATAGATAGGGAAGAAATATTAAATAAAATTATGGAAAAGATAGAAAAAGAAATGGAATAAACAAGCGAATAGATTAAGAATAAGTTTTGATATATTAAGATTATTTATAAATGGAGAGAAAAAAGGACCAACTTTTTAAGAAATTATGGAAAAAATCCTCATTATAAAACTAAATGATTTAGATAAAAATAAATAATAGAAAAATACTTGACAATTGCAAACAAATGTTCTAAAATACATAATACAGTAATATCATATGAATTGTAATAAATATATTAAAAAAATAAAATAATAAAATGCGTAAATATGTTATTATGAGTAATATTACAAGGAAAGTTATAGTTATGGAATTTGAAAAATCAAAGCTAATAGAATTAAAAGAAAAATTTGATTCTATTATCAATACAGAAGAAAAAGACAATATAGAATTTTGGTATGCAAGAGATTTGCAGATTCAATTGGGATATACACAGTGGAGAAATTTTTTAGAGGTAATAAATAAAGCTATGATATCTTGTGAAAGTGCTGGTATAAGTGCAAGTGATCATTTTGCTGAGGTCAGCAAAATGATAGACTTAGGAAAAGGTGCTAAAAGACAAGTTGAAGATTATATGCTAACAAGATATGCTTGTTACTTAATTGCTCAAAATGGAGATTCTAAAAAAGAAGAAATAGCATTTGCTCAAACATATTTTGCAGTACAAACTAGAAAACAAGAAATAATTGAAGACAGGATAAGACTAATGAATCGATTAGAAGCAAGAGAAAAACTAAAAGAATCCGAAAAACAACTATCTAAAAATATTTACGAAAGAGGAGTAGATGATTTAGGTTTTGCAAGAATACGTTCAAAAGGTGATTCAGCATTATTTGGTGGATTAAATACAATGCAGATGAAAGCAAAATACGGAGTAAAAGAAAATAGACCTTTAGCAGATTTTTTACCGACATTAACAATTGCAGCAAAAAATCTAGCCACAGAAATGACGAATTACAATGTAACTGAAAAAGATATGTATGGAGAAGAAAGCATAACTGATGAGCATGTAGATAATAATTTAAGTGTGAGAAATATGTTAAATAAAAGAGGTATACAACCTGAAAATTTGAAACCAGCAGAAGATTTAAAGAAATTAGAGAGAAGAGTTAAATCAGAAAGTAAAAAAATGGCTGACAGTAATAAATTGCCTAAAAAAAATAAATAAAATATCAAGGAGAAAGAAATGGAAAGATTTAAAGTAGTAACAGCGGTACATTTAATATTAATAGAAGATAAAAAATATTATTACAAAGAAGATATAATACAGGATATGAAGATGGGAATTATAGTATTGTTGCAGGTCACATAGATGACAATGAAAGTGTCATAAAAGCAATGCAAAGAGAAGCACTAGAAGAAGCAGGAATAAAAATAAAGGAAGAAGATTTAGAAATTGTTCATGTTATGCATAGAAAAACATCTGATAGAGAAAGCATAGATTATTTTCTTACTTGTAAAAAATATGATGGTAAGGTTAAAATTATGGAAAAAGACAAGTGTGATGAATTAAAGTTTTATAAATTAGATGAATTACCAATTAATGTAATTCCATATGTAAAAAAAGGGATAGAAAACTATCTAAATAATGAACCATTTTCTATATATGGTTGGTAAAAAATATGGAAACTTGAGGTTGCAAATTGCAACCTCAAATCTTTTTTATATCTCAATCTTAGGCTGATATCTCTCAAGCCACATATTTACTTGGCAAAGATATGCCATAAGCTGTGGACCTGTCATTAATTGACCAAACCAAGGTCTTGTAAAAGCAGATCCATTTGTTTTCAAAATTTCTAAAATATAATCTCTATTTAATAAATCATTTATTGGTGCATTTTTATCATTCATAATATTCGTAAGCATAGATTTTACAGTATTTAAATAAGTTGGATTATGTGTTTTTGGATAAGGCGATTTTTTTCTATTTACAATTTCTTCTGGTAAAATATCCTTCATAATGTATCTTAATAATCCTTTTTCTCGTCCTTTATATGCTTTAATTTCCCAAGGAATATTCCATACATATTCTGCTAGTCGGTAATCACAGAAAGGAACACGTAGTTCAAAACCACTATACATTGACATTCTATCAGATCTATCTAAAAGAGTTTGCATAAACCAATTTAATGTAAGATGTGAGATTTTTCTCTTTTCTGCAGTTTCTTTAGAATCAATATCTAAAATCTGTACATCGGATAAACTTTCATTATATCTAAAATCAATGTAATCTCTTAAATTTAATTTATAAGAAATATTAGCATTTAATAAATGTTGTCTTTCGGAAATTGCAATCGACCAAGGAAATGTACCACTATTTAAAGCATCTTCCCTAAAAAACCACGGATAACCTCCAAATATCTCGTCTGCACACTCACCACTTAAAGATACTGTAGCATAATTCTTTACATTTTTACAAAGTAAAAGCATAGAAGAATCAACATCAGCCATTCCAGGAACGTCACGTGCAATCATAGCATCTTCTAGATATTTGGCCAAATCAGGAGTATCTAAAACTATATTTGTATGATTAGTTTTATATTTTTCTACCATTAAATTTATATAATAGTTATCAGAATTAGGCTGAAAATCACTTTTTACAAAATTCTTATCGTTATCAACATAATCTACAGAAAAAGTATTTAATGGTGGCAAATTATTATTTTTACAATAATTACTTGCATAGGCAGTAATTATGCTAGAATCTAAACCACCAGATAAAAATACGCATAGGGGAACATCTGATACTAATTGTCTTTTTATGCTATCTTCTAATAAAAATTTAATTTTATTACATGTTTCATCAAATGAATCTGTGTGAGGTTTACTTACAAAATGCCAATATCTGTGGATAAATAAACCATATTTATTATATATTGCAAAATTAGCAGGTTTTAGTTCATGAATATCTTTAAACACAGTTTCTCCAGCAGTATGAGCTGGACCAACTCCGAAGAGTTCACAAATTCCATTAGAATCAACGATTTTTTCTACAGCAGGAAATTCAAAAAGAGCTTTTATTTCTGAAGCGAAAACTAAAGTATCATCTGCTATTGTATAAAACAATGGTTTTATTCCAAAATGATCCCTGGCTAAAAATAATTCTTCTTTATTTTTGTTCCATATTGCAAAAGCGAAAATACCATTAAGATGTTTAACAACCTCATATCCATAGAAAATAAAGGCTTTTAACAAAACTTCCGTATCAGATGTTGTATCAAAGGTAAAGCCAGCATCTTCTAGAGTCGATTTTAATTCATTAGTATTATAAATCTGACCATTATAAACAATTGAATATTCATTTTCATTATATGTAGTAAGCATTGGTTGTTTACCACCGAACAGGATCTATTACAATTAATCTTTTATGAGCTAAATATGCTGGATAAGAGAGATATTTTCCTTCTTCATCAGGTCCTCTATTTGTAAGAGTTTCATTCATTTTATTTAAGACAGAAATTGGATTTTTAACATTTCTTTTATAATCAATAAATCCAACAATTCCACACATATAAACACCTCCAAAAAATTTTTTTATATCTATACATATTATTAAAAATACATAAAAAAAGTGCTGGAATAAAATAGAAAAAATTCCAAAAAAAAATTCAATATTTTACAAAAAACTTATTTACATTTGTCGAAAAGTTATATACAATATAAACTAGTATGTGGAATAATTACTAAAGAAAATGTATATCGAAAGGGGCTTTGTAAATGAAAATTTTAATGCTAACATGGGAATATCCACCAAGAGTAGTAGGAGGAATTTCAAGAGTAGTGCATGATTTGTCACATCGATTAATAAAAGATGGTCATGAAGTAACAGTAGTTACATATAAAGAAGGAAATGTTCAAGATTTTGAGGATGATAACGGAGTAAAAGTATATAGAGTAAATAACTATATGATAAATCCAAATAACTTTATAGATTGGATTATGCAACTAAACTTTAATCTTATATCTAAAGCAACAGAAATAATAAATAAAGAAGGCCCATTTGATGTAATTCATGCTCACGATTGGTTAGTTGCATATGCATCAAAAACACTAAAAGATTCTTTTAATATACCAATTATTGCAACAATACATGCAACAGAATCAGGAAGAAACTCTGGAATACATGATGAAGTACAAAGATATATTAATGACACAGAATGGATGTTAACTTATGAGGCAACAGAAGTTATAGTAAATAGTAATTATATGAAAAGTGAGATTCAAAGATTATTTGGTTTACCATATGAAAAAATAAATGTTGTACCAAATGGAGTTAATTTAAATTTATATGATGGAGTAGAAAGAGATTATAATTTTAGAAGACAATATGCTGCAGATAATGAAAAAATTATATTATATGTAGGAAGATTAGTTTATGAAAAAGGCGTACAAAACCTAATAGCTGCAATGCCTAAAGTATTAAATGGATACCATGACTCAAAATTAATTATAGCTGGAAAAGGCGGAATGATAGACGAATTAAGAGATGAAGTTAGAAGATTAAACATAGAAAATAAAGTATATTTTACAGGATACTTAAATTTAGAGCAAGTTACCAAAATGTATAAATGTGCAGATGTAGCTGTTTTCCCAAGTACATATGAACCTTTCGGAGTAGTTGCACTAGAGGGAATGTTGTCAGGAACACCTGTAGTAGTTTCAGATATTGGTGGTTTAAACGATATAGTACAACATAGAGAAAATGGAATGAAAAGTTATGCGGGAAATCCAAATTCAATTGCAGATTCAATATTAGAATTATTATATAACCCAGGTTTATGTGTAGAATTATCAAGAGCAGCTAAAGCAAAAGTAAAATCACAATATAATTGGACTAAAATTGCACAAGATACACATTTTATATATCAAAAAGCAATTTGCCAAACAATGGCAGAAAAACAAAGAAGAGAATTGGAACAAGAAAAAGCAAAAAAGACAAAAAAAGCAAAAAATACACCGGGAGAAATTACAAACTTATTAAGTTTCAAGAAGAGACACGCATATGCTTAAGTTCTTAGGAGGAAAGATATGATAAATATATATGATACAGCAAATAAATTAGCTTCAGAGATAAAACAAACGGAAGAATATAAAGTATATAAAAATTCAAAACAACAAATAGAATCTAACGCAGAAATAAAAAGTAAAATAGATGAATTTGACAAATTAAGAGTAGAAACTCAAAAAGCAATATTAAAAGGTGAAGAAAATTCAAAGGAACTAAGCGTAAAGTTACAAAATTTATATACCGAACTATATCAAAATGAAATTGCTAAAAATTATTTAGAATCAGAGATGAGATTCAGTGTAATGGTAACAGATATAAATAAAATAATTAGTGAAGCAATAAAAGATGTTATAGGTTAAATTTTATAAGGTAGGAGGAAAGGATATATTTTAAATATATCCTTATTTTTTTTATGGAAAGTATAGTTTTATTAGTAATAATTATAATTACAATAGTAGTATTAAAATTAGTAATGGGAAAAAACAAAAAAGCTATAATTGATATAGCCAATAATGAAAAATTAAATAATATTACACAAAAACTTAAGTCAAATATAGAAATATGCAAAGAAATTTTAAAAAAGCTAAATAATAAAAGTGTAACAATAAAAGAAGAAGAAAAAACAAATTGTTTTTATTTTATAGCAACAAATAAAATAATATTAAATCGTGATAATAAATATTTTACAAGGATACAAACCATTGCTCATGAATGTGTTCATTCAATACAAAATAAAAAGATATTATGGTTTAATTATATTTTTGCCAATTTATTAAATCTTTTTTGGCTAATAATAATCATATTAACAATCTTTGGAATAATTACACAATATACATTTTTTATAGCAATTACATTAATTTTAATAATTATTTTTTATGTAATTAGAAGTTACCTAGAAATAGAAGCTATGACAAAAGCAAAATATATAGCAAAGGAATATTTAGAAGAAGAAAAGGTAAAAGAAACAAAAGCGATAGTAGAAGAATATGAAAAATTAAATGATATTGGTATAAAATACACTTGTTATAAATTAATAGTATCAAAACTATATTTATTAGCAATATATACATTAATAACAGTAATATTCACTTATATAAAATAATCTTTTGTAAACCTCTTTAAAAAATGCGGAAAATGTTATACAATATTGTACAAAATGTATAATATGAGGAGAAAGTGAATGACTAAAAAATGGGAATTTTATAATAATGATGAAAAATTAGTAGAAGAAATATGTCAAAAATTTAATTTAAATAAAATTATTAGTCAAATAATAGTAAATAGAAAAGTTGTAAATGATGAAGATATAAGAATTTTTATTACGCCTACTAGAGATGATTTTCACGATCCTTTTTTATTTAAAGGAATGGATATTGTAGTAAACAGAATAGAAACAGCTATTAAGAATAAAGAAAAGATATTAATATATGGGGATTATGATGTAGATGGAATAACAAGTACTACTGTTCTAAAGAAATATTTATTAGAAAGAGGAGCTATTGTAGATACATATATACCAAATAGATTAAATGAGGGATATGGTTTAAATAAAAGTGCTATAGAAATTATAAAAAATAGGGGAACAAATTTAATAATAACAGTGGACTGTGGAATCTCTGCAATAGACGAAGTAAATTATGCAAAAGAATTAGGAATGGATATAATAGTTACTGATCATCACGAAGTGGGAGAAAACATACCAGAAGCTTTAGCTGTAATAGATGCTAAAAGAAAAGATAATACTTATCCTTTTCAGGCTCTTGCAGGTGTTGGAGTGGTATTTAAGTTAATCCAAGCAATTTCTATAAAACTACAAATTAAAGCAGAGGAATATCTAAAATATTTAGATTTAGTATGTGTTGGAACAATTTCTGATATAGTTCCATTAGAAGGAGAAAATAGGACTATAGCAAAATTAGGATTAATGCTTATAAAGGTAACTAAAAATTTGGGATTAAGAGAACTAATAAAGAGCTCTGGTTATAAAGAAATAGATTCTAACACAATTTCTTTTGGAGTAGCACCAAGAATAAATGCATGTGGAAGAATGGGGCATGAAGAAGAAGCATTAAAATTATTTTTGGCAGAAAATTTAGATGAAGCTGTTAAAATAACTAAATCTTTAAATGAATATAATGTGTTAAGACAAACCACAGAAAAAGCTATTTATGAAGAAGCTATTAAAAAAATAGAAGAAGAACATTTAGAAGATAATAATTCAATTGTACTTGGTGGTAATAATTGGCATCATGGAGTTATAGGAATTGTTTCATCAAAAGTAACAGAAAAATATTATAAACCAAGTATATTATTAAGTTTTGAGGATGATCTAGCAAAAGGTTCAGGGAGAAGTATACAAGGATTTGATTTATACGAAAGTTTAACCAAATGTGATGACTTACTAGAAAAATTTGGTGGTCATTCTATGGCTGTTGGTTTAACTTTAAAAAAAGAAAATTTTGAAAAATTTAAAGAAAGATTTGAAGAAATTGCTAAAGAGAAAAATATAAAAGAACTAGTGCCTATAATTTATCTTGATGCAGAACTAAAATTAAAAGATATAAATATGGATTTAGTCAAGAGTTTAGATATATTAGAACCTTTTGGTGAAGCAAATAGAGTACCTTTATTTTTAATAAGAAATTTAAGAATAGATTCTATAAGAGCACTTTCAGAAGGTAGACATTTAAAACTTAGTTTAAAAGATGAAAATTTTGTTATAAATGCAATAGGATTTGACTTTGGATATTTATCAGATGAATATAGAATTGGAGATAAAATAGATGTTGTAGGAACATTAGAAATTAATAGCTATAATGGATTTAGTTCTATACAAATAAATATTAAGGACTTAAGGAAAAGCTATTAAAAGGGGGAATATGTATGTCAGAAGTACAAAATAAGACAATAGAAGATATAATTAGTTTAGTAAAGCAGAAAAAAAGATGGGCTGATACAAAATTAATAGTAAAAGCGTATAATTATGCAAAGGAAAAGCATGGAACTCAATGCAGAAAATCAGGAGAGCCATACATAATTCATCCTGTGCAAGTTGCGTATATTTTAGCTGATATAGGTTTGGATGAAGCTACTATTTGTGCAGCTTTATTACATGATGTTGTTGAAGATACAGAAGTTACACATGAAGATTTAGTTAGAGATTTTGGTGAAGAAATCGCAAATATGGTAGCAGGTGTTACAAAACTTGGAGAATTAAGATATCAAGCAAGTACAGAGGAAAGACAGGTAGAAAATTACAGAAAAATGTTCCTCGCAATGGGAAAAGATATTAGGGTAATAATTATAAAATTGGCAGATAGATTACATAATTTACGAACTTTAAAATATTTAAGGCGAGATAGACAAATTGCAAATGCAAAAGAAACAATGGAATTATATGCACCACTTGCCAATCGTCTAGGAATTTATTCATTAAAGTGGGAATTAGAAGATTTGGCATTTAAATATTTATACCCAGAAGAATACCGTGAATTAGTTGCAGGAATAGATAAAAAAAGAGAAGAGAGACTTCAATTCATAGAAAAAATAATGGCTGACATAAGAGTGCAATTAAAAAAGCAACGTATTGATGCTGAAGTTACAGGAAGAGCAAAACACTTATATTCAATTTATAGAAAGATGAAAAGAGATAATAAAACACTTGACCAAATATATGATTTGTTTGCATTAAGAATTTTAGTTAATTCAGTAAAAGATTGTTATGCAGCACTAGGTGTTGTTCACGAAATGTATAGTCCAATGCCAGGAAGATTTAAAGATTATATAGCTGTTCCAAAGCCAAATATGTACCAATCAATACATACTACTTTATTAGGAGAAAAAGGAACTCCTTTTGAAGTACAAATTCGTACTTGGGAGATGCACAGAATAGCAGAATATGGTATTGCTGCACATTGGGCATACAAAGAGGCAAATTATGGAAAAAAAGGAAAACAAGTTGTTACTGTTACAACAGATAAATTAGCATGGCTTAGAGAAACTTTAGAGTGGCAACAGGACATGAAGGATCCTCAAGAATTTTTAAATACATTAAAAACAGAATTATTTGAGGATGAAGTATATGTATTTACACCTAAAGGAAAGATTTTGGTACTTCCAAGAGATGCTACTCCAATAGATTTTGCATATAGTATTCATGAAGAAATTGGAAATCACATGGTTGGATGTAAGATAAATAGTAAAATGATGCCAATAATTACTAAATTGCAAAATGGTGATATAGTAGAAATTATGACATCAGACTCACAAAAGGGTCCAAGTAGAGACTGGCTTAAATTTATTAAGACAACAAAGGCAAAAAGTAAGATACAATCATGGTTTAAAAAGGAACAAAGAGCAGATAATATAGAAAAAGGCAAAGATTTAATAGACAAAGAAATTAAAAGATTAGGAATAAGCCATGATGAATTATTTAAGCAAGACTATATAAATGCTGCATTAGATAGATATAAATTTAAGAATTTGGAAGATATGTATGCAAGTGTTGGCTTTGGTGCGATATCACAAGTAAAAGTAATATCTAGGATGTTGGAAGAATATAGAAAAAGTCATAAGGAAGATAATATAGAACAAAAAATAGAGGAACTAACAAGTAAAAGGAAAAATGTAAAGCCATCTAGTACAGGAGTTGTTGTAAAAGGAATAGATAATTGCTTAGTGAAACTTTCAAAATGTTGTAATCCTGTTCCAGGAGATAATATAATAGGATATATTACTAAAGGAAGAGGTGTTTCTGTTCATAGAACAGATTGTGTAAATGTAAAAGATCTATTAAAAGATGAGGATAGAATAATAGATGTTTATTGGTATACAGAAAAGACTGCAGCCTATAATGTGGATATACTTATATATGCAAATGATAGATCAGGATTATTGGCAGATATAATTCAAGTAATAAGTAATTTAAAAACAAAATTAATGGCTTTAAATTCTAAGGCTACAAAGGAGCATATTGCTACAATAGAACTAACAATAGAAGTAGAGAATATAGATGAATTAAATAAGATATTAAAAGAATTAAGAAAAGTTGATAGTGTGTATGAGGTAACAAGAAAAAAATAAAGGAGATTCAAATGATATTAAAAAGATTAAAAATTCCTATGAGATTTGTTGGAGAAACTAATTGCTATATACTTATAGACGAAATACAAAAAAAAGCAATGGTAATAGATCCTGCAGGTGAAATCGATAAAATAGTAGGAATTTTAGACAATTTAGAAGTTAATCTAGAATATATTTATTTAACTCATTGCCATGCAGATCATATTAATGGTGTTAATGAACTAAAGAGGATAAAAGGAGGAAAAGTTCTAATTCATAGAAATGGAAGGGAAAATTTAGCAAATAGAATTCCAATATTGGATGAATATTTAGGACTTCCTCCAATATATTTAAAAGAAGATAGTATTGTTGACGATAAAGATATTTTACATGTAGGGGATATAGAATTAGAAGTTATTTTTACACCTGGACACACGAATGATGGAACTTCGTTATATTGTAAAAAAGAAGGAATGCTTTTTTCTGGTGACACATTATTTAAAGGTGCATGGGGAAGAGTTGATTTACCTACAAGTAGTTTTGATGATATTATGAATTCAATTATAAATAAATTATTAATATTGCCAGACGAAACAATAGTATATCCAGGACATGGAAAACCAACAAGAATAGGGGATGAAAAACCAATATACCTTGAGTCAAAACCAAATATAGATTAGTAAGGAGAGATAGATATGCCAAAAATAGAACCAAGAACTTTATCAGGTTTTATGGAATTATTACCAAATGAACAAATTTTATTTAATCAAATGAAAGAAAAAATACAAAAAACATATGAAAGATTTGGCTTTTTACCATTAGATACTCCAATAATAGAATCAGCAGAAGTATTACTTGCAAAGGCTGGTGGAGAAACAGAAAAACAAATATATAGATTCCAAAAAGGAGATAATGATTTAGCATTAAGATTTGATCTAACAGTTCCTCTTGCTAAATATGTTGCTAAAAATTATGGAAGTTTAAGTTTTCCTTTTAGAAGATATCAAATTGGTAAAGTATATAGAGGTGAACGTGCACAAAAAGGTAGGTATAGAGAATTTTACCAATGTGATATAGATATTATTGGTGATGGAGAATTAGATTTAATAAATGATGCAGAAATGCCAAGTATAATCTACAGTATATTTAAAGAATTAGGTTTTGATGATTTTACTATTAAAATAAATAATAGAAAAATTTTAAATGGTTTATTCGAGGGAGTAAATCAAAAAGATAATTCTACAGAAATATTAAGAATAATAGATAAGATTGAAAAGATAGGTAAAGAATCTGTTATAGAAGAATTAAGAAAATTATCTGTAGAAGAGGATCAAATAAAATTTATAATGAACTTTATAGAAATAGATGGAACATCTGATGAAAAATTAGAAAAATTAGAAAGTTTAGGAATAAATAATGAAACATATAAAAATGGAGTAGAAGAATTAAAGTCAGTAATAAAAAATGTAAGGTTATTCGGTGTTCCAGAGGAAAATTTCAAAGTTGACTTAACTATTGCTAGAGGATTGGATTATTATACAGGAACTGTTTATGAAACATTTTTAAATAATTATAGAGAACTTGGAAGTGTATGTTCTGGAGGTAGATATGAAAATTTAGCAGAATACTATACAGATAAAAGTTTACCTGGAGTTGGAATCTCAATTGGACTTACAAGATTATTTTATAAATTAAATGAATTAAATATTATAAAAGCTGATAAAAAATCAATATCAGATATTTTGATAATACCAATAACAGAGAACTTAGAAGAACCTATAAAGTTAGCTACAGAAATAAGAAGTTTAGGAATTAATACAGAAATCTATTTAAATGATAAAAAGTTAAAAGCTAAATTTAAATATGCGGATAAATTGGAAATTCCATATGTAATTGTAATTGGAGATGATGAAATAAAGAATCATAAAATTAAACTAAAAGATATGAAAACTGGTGAAGAAAAAGAAATTAATATGGATGCAAAAGAAATAAAAATTGCTATATCTTAATATAAATACTTGTCATATTTTCATAAAATCTGAATATATATTATTAAGTAGATATTACAAGGGTGAAAAGATTTATGGTAAATATGAAAGTAATAAAAGCAAAAAATGCTATTATGACTTTAGTTATAATAGCATTTTTGATAATGATTATAATAAAGATAATATTGGTAATAAAAGATAAATTAGAAAATATATCTTTTATTCCTGTTATAGAAGATACAATAATTGCAACAAATGGTAATTCATTAAAAGAATTTAAAAGTATGGATAGAGATAATATAGAAGAAATATTAAGTTCAGAATTACAAATGAGTAAATATATAGTAAGTAATAATGAAGAAAAAGAAGAAATAGCTTCAGAAAATACTACAAATAATCAAGATAAAGGTAATGAAAATGAGGTAATTACTTCTACTGTAAAAGAGGCACAAACAGGATTAACTACAGAAGTTGTATCTGGGGGTAATATAAATAGTAAATATACTAATGAATATAATGGAGTAAAAATAAAAAATGAATCAAAATATGAATTAACACAAGAAATGTTAACACCAAGTATAGAACTTGATGATAAAAAAGATGTAATAATATATCATACACATACTTGTGAAAGTTATACTCCAAGTCCTGGTTTTGAATATACCCAAACAGGTAATTATAGAACAACTGACTTAAATTTCTCCGTGGTTCGAGTTGGAAGAGAATTAAAAAATAATCTTACTAATTATGGATTTAATGTAATTCACGATGAGACATATCATGATTATCCTGCTTATAGTGGATCATATAATAGGTCATTAGTAAGTGTAAAAAATGATTTAGCAACAAATCCAAATACTCAAATAGTAATAGATTTACATAGAGATGCAGTAGGAGAAGGTGGTTCTTATGCTCCTACAGTAAAGATAGGAGATGAATATGTAGCACAAATAATGTTTGTAATTGGAACAGATGGAGGAGGTTTAACACATAGTGAATGGGTACAAAATCTAAAATTTGCTGTAAAAATCGTAGAGAAGGGGAACGAATTGTATCCAGGACTATTCAAACCAATAATGGTAAGAAACTCTAGATATAATCAACATGTTGCAAAAGCAGCAACAATAATGGAAATAGGTGCTACAGGAAATACAATGGATCAGTGCTTAAATAGTATGAAATATCTAAGCAAAGTTATGGATGAAGCATTAAATAAATAATAAAAATGTTGAAAAATGTATTGTTATAGCAAAAAAATTATGATATAATAACTTCCAGTGTCAATTCTAGGAGGTAATTATTGTGAAAAAAAGAAATTTAAGAAAAACAAATATTGTATGTACAATAGGTCCAGCATCAGAAAATAGAATGGATGAATTAATAAAAGCTGGAATGGCTATTGCAAGAATTAATTTTTCTCATGGAGATTATGCTGAACAAGCAGATAAGATCGAGAGATTTTTCGAGATAAGAAAACAACTAGGTTTACCAGTTGCAATAATGCTAGATACAAAAGGACCAGAAATAAGAACAGCATTAAATAAAGCAGGAAGAGATGTAAAAGTTCAATTAAAAGAAGGACAAAAATTCACATTCTTCTATGAGGACAGATTAGGAGATGAAGAAGGAACTTCTCTATCATATAAGGATTTATACAAAGATGTAAAACCTGGAAACTTAATTTTAATAGATGATGGTAAAATTCAAATTAGAGTAGACGAAATAAAAGATAAGGATATAGTAGGAACTGTATTAAATGATGGAGCAGCAGGATCTAGAAAAAGTATAAATGTTCCTGGAGTTTCTGTAAAAATACCATTCCTAAGCCCAAAAGATATAAATGATTTAGCAAATGGAGCAAGAGTTGGATTTGATTATGTTTCTGCATCTTTTGTAAGAAGTAAAGAAGATATTGCAGAAATGCGTAAAGTATTAGATGACAATGGTGGAAAAGATGTAAAAATCTTAGCTAAGATAGAGAACCAAGAAGGTATAGACAATTTTGAAGAAATTTTAGCAGCTTGTGATGGTATAATGGTAGCTCGTGGTGATATGGCAGTAGAAGTACCATTTGAAGTAGTACCAGTTGTTCAAAAAAGATTTATAAAAAGATGTAATGAAGAAGGAAAATTAGTAATAACAGCAACACAAATGCTAGAAAGTATGACAAATAATCCATTACCAACAAGAGCAGAAGTAAGTGATGTTGCTAATGCTATATATGATCGTACAGGATGTATAATGCTTTCTGGAGAAACAGCTATGGGAGATTATCCAATAGATTGTGTAAATACAATGGTAAAAGTTGCAAATAGTGTAGAACCAACAATTAATTATTGGAAGAGATTTACTAAAAAAGATTGGAAAATTGAATATGCAGATATAGAATCACATGCTGCATATACAACATGTGTAACTGCAAGAGATATTAAGGCAGATGCTATTATAGATTATACACATACAGGAAATTCTGCAACAAGATTAGCAGGATATGGACCAGCTTGTCCTATATTTGCTATAACAGATTCTGAAAAAGTATATAATCAATTAGGACCAGTATGGAATGTATTCCCAATTTTAGTAAGAGACGGAAAGGATATAGATGATACAATAACAAAGGGAATAGAAAAATTATTAGAAGAAGGAACTCTAGAAAAAGGAGATACAGCTGTTTTATGTGGAGGACCACAAATTATACATGAGAATAAAGAAAAATATGTTGTAAACAAAACAGTTGGAGGAATAATTACAATTTAATAATAACTAAATTAAAAATTAATTATGCTAAAGCTCTAAGTTGTTGAAAAATAACTTAGAGCTTTTCTGTGCTAAAAATTGTAAATTTATAAAAATTTACATAATTAGAAAAATATGTTATAATAAAAAATGTAAAACAAAAAGGGAGGAAAACGACAATGACTAAAAAAGAAAGGAAACTCGTTAATGAGATCTTAGTGAAGATTTCAAACTTTACTAAGATTTCTCCTCCGCCGGAGCAAGAAGAGAAATATTTAGCAGCGTGTGCGAAGCTCCTTAAAATAAAATCAGCGGTGACTGATTACGAGAATGAGGAGCTGGAGAATATTGAGCTGTTGCTCTCTTACTTAGAAAAAGTCAACAGGATCACGAATTCTGTTGATTAAATAAAGCTCTGGTAGAAGAGGGGGAGCCGGTGGTTCCCCTTCATTTTAAAAAATAAGAGGTGATATAATGGATAAAAGTGAAGAAAAAAGTTACAAGGAAAATCATGTTGGACAAAAAAGCAATTATAAATATAGAAAAAGAAGAAATTATGAAAAAGAAAATGATGGTAATAAAAAACAAAAAAAAGATAATGATGAAAGAAAAAATAGTAACATAAAATATAAAAAAAATAGAAAGAAAAAATCAAGAGAATTAAAAGTGCTAGACAAATATTCCGAGAATTTAGAAATTTCAGAATTATTGTTATTAGATGATGAAACTAAATTAGAGTTTATAATAGAGATTTTGAAGAAAATAAAACCAGATTATAAAAAAGAGTATGAAAGAAGTGAACGTAAGAAGCCAGAGAAATATAGATTACATTTAAGAGAAGATTTTGATTTATCTGATGTAGCATATTCTGCAAAAGGGGATACAATTGAAGATAAAATAACACAGAAAGCACTTATAATGTTTTATGCAAATAAATTAGGACATGCATGTAATTTTCTAGCTAAAAAAATGTTAAATCAATTTTGCAAGCAAAACGATATAAAATATAATGGGCGCCAAAATCCGATATTTGATGAAGTCCTTTTTGGAAAATTAACTAAAGCTTTAAGCATATATTTTAATTCTGATCCAGAAATAGCTGGAAGTGAAATTAAAGAGAGTAAAAAAACATTAGAACGTTTTGGTATAGAGGAAAAGGATTTAAAAGAATTAGAAAAAAGAGAATATGGAAAATTAGTAAATACATATAGAAATATGATGTTTATAAAAGAAAATAGTATAAAAGAATTAATTCCAATGGTAAAAAGAAATCGAAAATATTCTTTTGGATTAAGTAAAGAAGTTATTTATAATCAATTTGGAACTAGAAAGGAAAGAGAAGCTTTTGTTATAGATATTCCGTTTTATTCACAAATTGGTGTACATATAAAAAGCCAGGAATTAATAACAGCATTAAGTGGTATAGAATATGCATATCCACTTTATGAAACAGAAAATGTACTAATATTGGATGAAACCTCACCTGAACAAGAAAAATATATAAGTGAACATAAAAAAGATTTAACAAGTTCATTAATAAGAATGAAAAATAAAAGATTTGCACATACAATTGCAGTAAAAAGTGGAATGGATAAGAAAACACTAGATAAAATTCATGATGAAAGATAGGAGAAAAATTATTATGTATCTAAAAAATATAGAAGAATTAAGTGAAAACACAAATATAAAAGAAAAGTTGAATATCATAGAAAAACTAATGGATGAAGAAAACTATGAAGAAGCATATTATAAATTGGCTGCAATCTTAGAATATATAAACATAAAATTAATAAGAAATAAACTAAATATTAATATTAAAGATTCAGATATAGTTAATATTATTAATATATATCAAGATAAAGACTCAACATTGTTTAAGAATATGTTAAATGTTAATGGTCAATATAATATGGTAAGTGAATTAGGAATAGATGAAGATGATGTAATATTTTTAGCAAGTATTATAAATAGTAATTATAAATACATGCTAGAAAAATATGGAGAATTTATTTAAAGAAACATTTACAAATTATGTATACTGATATATAATATAAGTGCAAGAACGCTATAAATAGGGGAAAATAATAATAAAAGGAGTATGGAATGAGTAAATTAAAAACATATTTTAAATATATATTACTATTAGTAGTTTTGTTTATATTTGTATCTATAGTTTCAAAATTATTAATAATATCTATGTATAAGCCTAAAGATTGTACAGTATTATTTGATAGCCCAAAAATAGAAATAATAGATTCTAAGGCAACAAATGCAAATGGTTATATTTATGGCTGTATAACAAATACAACTGGATCAACCATAGAAAATAAGTACATAAAATTAGACTGTTATTCAGAATATGATAATAATATAAATACAGGTTATGCGCAAATATTTAAACTAGAGCCAGATGAAAGCCAATATTTTATCATAAAATATAGATGTGAAGGGACGGAAAGAGTAGAAATTTCGATGTCTGATACAGCACCAGACTATTTATTAAATCCTATAGATATAGAATTAACACAGACACAGAAATTTGCACTAATAGCAGGAGGATTGATAGTCGTATATTATATGCCAGTAGGATATTTATTTGGACTTTTCCCATTTTAATGAAAATTACTTGAAATTTTTAATATAAAAATGTAATATTAAATAGCAATAAAAATATTATAAAATATATAAATATTTTTATTGCTATTTCAGTTCTTTTGTAATATAATTGTAACAGACTTGTAATAATAAAAGAAAAGGAGAATATCAATGTTTGGTTTTGGTCAAGATATAGGTATAGATTTAGGTACTGCAACAGTAATTGCATATGTAAAAGGTAAAGGAATTGTTCTAAGAGAACCATCTGTAGTTGCTGTAGACAGAAATTCTGGAGATGTTCTCGCTGTAGGTCAAGAGGCTAGAAGAATGTTAGGAAGAACACCTGGAAATATCATAGCTACAAGACCATTAAGAGATGGAGTAATATCAGATTATACTGTAACAGAAAAAATGTTAAAATATTTTATAAATAAAGTGTGTGGAAAATTTATATTTGCACCAAGAATTATGATATGTATACCTTCTCAAGTAACAGAAGTAGAAAAAAGAGCAGTAATAGATGCTGCCTCACAAGCTGGAGCTCGTAAAGTTTATTTAATAGAAGAACCAATAGCAGCAGCAATAGGAGCTGGAATAGATATATCAAAACCATGTGGAAATATGATTGTAGATATTGGTGGAGGAACTACAGATATTGCTGTAATATCACTAGGAGGTTCTGTAGTAAGTACATCATTAAAAGTTGCAGGAGATAAATTAGATGAAGCAATTGTAAAATATATAAAAAGAAAACATAATATAATGATTGGAGAAAGAACAGCAGAAGATTTAAAAATAAATATTGGATGTGTATATCCAAAAATTCAAGATGTAGAAATGGATATAAGAGGAAGAGATTTATCAACCGGTTTACCAAAAACAATAACAGTATATTCTAGCGAAATGTTAGAAGCACTAATAGAACCAGCAATGATGATTGTAGATTCTGTACATTCTGTTTTAGAAAAAACGCCACCAGAACTTGCAGCAGATATAAGTGACAGAGGAATATATATGACAGGTGGAGGATGTTTAGTAGATGGACTAGATAAATTATTGCAAGAAAAAACAGGAATAAATGTTATGATTGCAGAAGATGCAATTTCTTGTGTTGCTTTAGGAACGGGAAAAGCATTAGATAATTTAGATGCACTAGACGGAAAAACTAGAAAATAAAAATATTATATAAGAAGATTAGCCCTCTTCATTTATATATATATCGCACTTTGTTATATGCAAGGTGCTTTTTTGTATAGTAAGAAATTTTTCTTATTTAACATTTTAAATAAAAATACATATACTATATAAGAAGGTGGTAATATGCAAGAATTTATACCTAATGCAATATTATGGACACTGGCATTATATGGTCTAATAGAAATAGCTAAAACTATAAGATATTATTTTGCATGTACAAAATTTAAACAGGACGGAATATATGTTATAGTAGCAGCTAAAAATCAAGCAGATAGAATAGAGTGTTTTACAAGAAATATAATTTGTAAATTATTATATGGAAAAGAAGAATTGACTAAAGGAATAATTATGGTCGATTTAGATTCAACTGATGATACATATGAAATAATATCTAAACTGGCAAAAGATTATAATTTTATAAAAGCTTCTGACTGGAATGAATGTAAAGAAATAATGGATGAAATTTCAAAATAAAATTGTTAATATTTTATTGATATGATAAAATCACAGTAATATATAGAAAAGAGGGTAAAAGTGGAACTAACAGGACAACTAACAGAGATTATTTATCAAAATGAAGTAAATAGTTATTTAATAGGAATTTTAGAAAATGATGAGGATTCAATAACAATAGTTGGATATATGCCTTTTTTAGTAGAAGGAGATTATTTAAAAGTAATAGGAAATTTTGTTACACATAAAGAATATGGAAAACAATTTAAGGTTGAAACATTTGAAAAAATAATGCCTAAAACATTGGATTCATTAGAAAGATATTTGTCCAATGGAACGATAAAAGGAATAGGACCTGCAACAGCAAAAAAAATAGTATCAACATTTGGTGAAGATACTATAAATATATTTAAATTTGAACCAGAAAAATTAACTCAAATAAAAGGTATATCAAAAGAAAAAGCAAGGGAAATGGCAGAGAGCTTTGTAGAAAATTGGGAACTTTGGCAAATTGTAGGATATTTAGAAAATTTCGGAATAAGTCCTGCAAATGCTAAAAGTGTTTATAAACAATTAGGACCACAAACAATAGAGGAGATAGATTCAAACCCATATATATTAATAGATTTAGTAAAAGGAGTAGATTTTGCAAAACTAGATAAATATGCTTTAGAAAATGGTTTTGAGGTTAATAATTATAAAAGAATAAAGTGTGGAATAAAATATAGTTTAGTAAAAATTACATATAATGGGCATTGTTGTACATTAGAATCTAATTTAATTAAATATGTAAAAGATTTATTAAAAGTAGAAGATGAAGATATAGAACATTGTCTAATAGATCTAAATGTTAAAGAAGAAATTGTAATAGAAAAACGTGAAGATGAAAGATGGGTATATAGTAAGGATATATATGATGCAGAAGCTAATATTGCTAGTAAATTAATATTATTAGATTCAGCTCAAAATATAAAGAAGATAACAAGTTTTAATAAAGAATTAGAAAACATAGAAAAAGCAAGTAATATAAGTCTTTCTAAAAAACAAAAAGAGGCTATACAAGCTGTAAACTCAAACAATGTAGTAATAATTACAGGTGGTCCTGGAACAGGAAAAACAACGATTATAAAAAATGTAATTGATATATATAAAAGTTATGGAAAAAAAGTTGTTTTATGTGCTCCAACAGGGCGTGCTGCCAAAAGAATGACAGAAATGACTGGTGAAGAAGCAAAAACATTACATAGATTATTGGAAATAGGCAAAATAGAAAAAGATAATGAATTTACTATTATGAATTATGAAGTTGCTCCAATAGATGCAGATGTAATAATTGTAGATGAAGCTTCGATGGTAGATATTTATTTAATGAATTATTTATTAAATGGAATATATTTAGGAACAAAGCTTATATTAGTAGGAGATACAGATCAATTACCATCTGTAGGACCAGGAAGTGTATTAAAAGATATAATAAATTCTGAAAGAATTAAGACTATATTTTTAGATGAAATTTTTAGACAAGCAGCACAAAGTAAAATAATTGTTAATTCACATAGAGTTAATGATGGAGAATATTTTTTAAATAAAGAAGAACAGGAAGGTCTTAAAGATGATTTCTTCTACATAAAAGAAAAAAGTCAAGACATAATGCTAGAACAAGTAATATCCCTTTGTAAGGGAAGGCTAAAAAATTTTGGCGATTATGATTTTTTCGAGAATATACAAATTTTATCACCAACCAAAAAAGGTATGCTAGGAACAAAAGAGTTAAATAAAAAATTGCAAGAAGAATTAAATCCATCAGATGATATAAAAAATGAAAAAAAGATAGGAGAGGTTATTTTTAGAGAAGGCGACAGGGTTATGCAAGTAAAAAATAACTATGATATATATTGGGAAAAAGACGGTACATTAAGTCTAACTCATGAGAGCGGAACAGGGATATTTAATGGAGAACTTGGCAAAATAGCCAAAATAGATTTTCTAAATAAACAAATAAAAATTATTTTTGATGACGAAAAAGAAGCATGGTATGCATTTTCTGATATGGATCAAATAGAACATGCTTATGCTATAACTGTACATAAAGCACAGGGAAGTGAATTTGATGTAGTAATAATGGTTGTTAGTGGCTCATCTTCGATGTTACTTACAAGAAATTTATTATATACAGGCTTAACAAGAGCAAAGAAATTATTAATATTAATAGGAAATGATAATGTAGTAAAATTCATGATAAAAAATGCAGATACAAAAATAAGAAATACTGGCTTAGAATATAAACTAAAAATGATTTCTAAATAGCATAAAAAATTAATTCAAGAGACATACAAAAATGAAACTATCTATAATTTTGTATGTCTCTTGATGGTAAAATTACTTATATGACTAAGAAAATACATTAGTACCTTCCATACCATTTTCTTAGCTGTTCTTTTCGTTCGATCTCTTTTATTCTAAAATCTAATCTTTTACAACCTTCTGCTATACAAGCTGAGATTTCTTTGGTGGAGTACACTCCGTTAATATTCTTTTTCCGTTTCATTTTAGGCATATTAATTTGAACTCTCATATTTTCCCCTTTCAAATTTGACGTTGTTTACAAGTACTATATGTCAACTCCCAATAGGAGATTATACAATTTATGTCTAAATAATACCATAATGGTACCATTTTTATAATAATTGTATATCTAATAAAAACAGGAGGTAATATGAATTTGCTAGAAAAAGCTTTAAATTTTCTATATCCACAAACATGTGGTATATGTAATAAAATTTGTAATGAGCCAATATGTAAAAAGTGTGAATTAAAATTAAATAAGATAATAAATCCAAATCGTAAATGTTTTTTGCCTTTAAAACGGAATTTATTATGATGAGCATATGTATTTATTTAAATATGGGGGAATAATACAAGAAAAGATTATAAAATATAAATTTTATGAAAAAGCATATTTATATAATATGTTTGCAGAAATTATATTTAAAAACTTACAAGTTATGAAATATATTAAAAGTTATGAGATGATTATTCCAATACCACTGCATAAATATAGGAAAAGAGAAAGAGGATATAATCAAACATATTTAATAATAAAAGAATTATCGAAAAGAGATAATACTATAGTTATGGAAAATGATATATTAAAAAAGCAAAAAAATATAAAGCCACAGAGTAGTTTAAATGAATTACAAAGGAATAATAATATTAAAGGTGCATTTTATATAGAAAATGAAATAAAAATAGAAAATAAAAAAGTATTATTATTTGATGATGTATTTACCACAGGAAGTACAACTAATGAATGTAGTAAAAAACTTAAGGAAAAAGGAGCGAAAAAAGTAGGTATATTAACGATTGCTAAGGATTAATAAAGAATCCAGATAAAGATCCAGATTCTTATACCAAAGTTATAATAAATTATATAAATTTTAAATTTCCATTTGGCTTCCTAAAAAGCTAGCAGCAGATTGAGCTACTTTAGTTTCTACGTCAGTCATTTTGGTAGAAGCTTCTTTAGAAAGTAAAATTACAGTTCCAATAGAGTCACCATTAGAAATTATTGGATATACAATTTGAGAATTATATTTTTTATCCTTTTTATCATTTTTTACAATTGGAACAGATAAATTATTATTTTTGTCACTTTTATAAACTTCTTTATCTTCCATAATTTGTTCTATTTCTTTACTTAAACTTTGTTCTAAGTATTCTTTTTTAGAACCACCTGCAACAGCAATTACAGTATCTTTATCTGTAATACAAGCAATATGACCAGTAGTTTTAGCAAGTGTTTCTGCATATCCAAGAGCAAACTCAGATAATTCACCAATTGGAGAATATTTTTTTAAAATAACTTCTCCTTCTTTATCTGTAAAGATTTCTAAAGGATCTCCGTTCTTTAATTCTTAAAGTTTTTCGTATTTCTTTAGGTATAACAACTCTACCTAAATCATCAATTCTTCTTACTACTCCAGTTGCTTTCATATTTTTCCTCCTTTTAAGTTTGTCTAAAATTAGTATTTCTAGAAAAAATTAATTTATACACAAAAAATGATAAATCTTGCAATTTAATACATAATATAATATAATTTAAATGCGTAAAAATAAGAAGGAGAATGAAAATGAAAGCGATAGAAATAAGAAACAAATTTTTAAAATTTTTTGAGGAGCATGGACATAAAATAATTCCAAGTGCTCCATTAATACCAATAAATGACCCATCTGTATTATTTACAACAGCTGGAATGCAACCACTAGTACCTTATTTATTAGGAGAGAAGCACCCAGAAGGAAATAAATTAACAGATTACCAAAAATGTTTAAGAACAAACGATATAGATGAAGTTGGTGACAATAGACATTTAACATATTTCGAGATGTTAGGAAATTGGTCATTAGGTGCATATTTTAAAGAAGAAGCAATAAAAATGAGTTTTGAATTTTTAACAAAAGAGTTAAATATTCCAATAGAAAAAATATCTGTAACTTGTTTTGCTGGAAATGAAGATGCTCCAAGAGATGAAGAAGCAGCAAAATATTGGGAAGAAGCAGGTATTCCTAAGGAAAGAATATATTTCCTAGAAGGAAATTGGTGGATAGCAGGAGAAGAAGGACCATGTGGACCTGATACAGAAATGTTTTATGATACAGGAAAACCAAAATGTTCAGAAAGATGTAATCCAGATTGCGATTGCGGTAAATATGTAGAAATTTGGAATAATGTATTTATGAAATATTTTAAACATAAAGATGGAAAATTAACAGAGCTAAAACAACATAATGTAGATACAGGACTTGGATTAGAAAGAATGACAATGTTGTTACAAGGAAAGCAAACACCATTTGAAACAGAATTATTTGCTCCTATTATGGACAAGTTAGAAAAATTACAAAAAGTAGATAATATTCAAAGTAGAAGAATAGTTGCAGAACATTTAAGAGCTTCAATGATGATAATTGCAGATGGTGGTAGACCAAGCAATATAGATAGAGGATACATATTAAGAAGATTAATAAGAAGAATGATAAGACATTTAAATAAATTACAAATAAATCTAAATGAAACAGAAGATTTAATAGAATTAAATGTAGAAAATCTTAAAGAAATGTATCCAGAATTATTAGAAAATAAAGAAACAATAAAACAAGTTATATTAGAAGAACAAAATAAATTTGTAAAAACATTGGAACATGGTGAAAGAGAATTCATAAAAGCAACAAATAAGGCAAAAGAAGAAGGAAAAGATATTATAGATTCTGAAACAGTATTTAGATTATATGATACATATGGATTCCCTCCAGAGGTAACTGAAGAGTTAGCAAAAGAGAATAATATAAAAGTAGATATGGAAGGATTTAATAAATTATTTAAAGAGCACCAAGAAAAATCAAGACAGGGAAGTGAGCAAAAATTTAAAGGTGGTCTTGCAGAACAAAATGAACAAACTATTGCATATCATACAGCAACACATTTATTGCATGAAGCTCTAAGAGAGGTTCTAGGAGAGCATGTAAAACAAAGTGGTTCTAATATAACTACAGAAAGATTAAGGTTTGATTTTACACATCCTCAAAAAATGACAAAAGAAGAGATACAAAAAGTAGAAGATCTAGTAAATGAAAAAATAAAAGAGGATTTACCTGTAACATGTGAAGAGATGAGCTATGAAGATGCAAAAAAATCAGGAGCAATAGGTTTATTTACAAATAAATATGGAGATAGAGTAAAAGTTTATACAATAGGTAATTTTAGTAAAGAAATTTGTGGAGGACCTCATGTAAAGCATACTGGAGAATTAGGTAGATTTAAAATAAAAAAAGAAGAATCAAGTTCATCAGGAATAAGAAGAATAAAGGCAGTATTAATAAAATAATTTATGGTCGAAATCTTTGATTTCGTTTCTAAAGTATAATTGGCTTTAACCAATAAAAAACTAAATTAATATGGAGGAATTATATAATGGAAGATTGTTTGTTTTGTAAAATAGTAAATAAAGAGATACCATCTACAATAGTTTATGAAGATGACGAAATATTGGCTTTTAAAGATATTAATCCAATAGCACCAGTCCATATACTAGTAATACCTAAAAAACATTTTAATGATATTAGTGAAATAACAGAAAAAGATGCAAATCTTATTGCAAAAATTCATTTAGTAATAAATAAAATTGCAAAGGAACAAGGAATTGCAGATACAGGATATAGAATAATAAATAATTGCAAAGAAGATGCTGGTCAAGAAGTAAAACACCTACATTTTCACTTAATTGGAGGAAAAAAACTAGGAACAAAAATGTGTTAAAACAAAAGAAAAAATTTACATAAAGTATAGGAAAAAATATCAGAATGTGGTATAATATACTTTAGAAAAGTAATTGGAGGTATAAATATGTTTGTAGATAGTAAATATAGTAAATTATTAACTGTATTATTAATAATTGTAATAATAGGAATTGTTGGATTATTAGGATTTTTAGGTTACGAAATGTATACTAAATATTTCTTAGAAGAAGATACTGCAAAATATATGGAAGAAAACTTTAATACTAATAATGTTACAACAGTTCAAGAAAATGTAGCAACAGGTGACTTTAATGAATTATTAAATTTCGTAAATCAATCTCCAACTGAAACAACTGAGAGTACAGAAAGTGGAAATCAAAAGAAAATGTTTAAAGGTTTTGAAGTTGTAGGTGCAATAGAAATTCCAAAAACAAATGTAGATCTTCCAATATTAAAAGATATGGGACCAAAAGCTATGAATACAGCTGTTGTACAACAATATGGACCAGGACCTAATCAAGTAGGAGATACAGTAATTGCAGGACATAATTATAGAAATGGACAATTCTTTTCAAATAATTATAAATTAGAGATAGGTGATACAATTTATATAACAGATAATTCTGGAACTAGATTAAGATATGTAATATATAATAAATATGAAACTAAACCAGAAGATGCTGATTATATGGATAGGGATACAGGTGGAAAGCCAGAAATATCATTAACAACTTGTACAGATGATAGTAAAGCAAGAATTATCATTTGGGCAAAACTTGCAGAATAATACATAAATTTTTGCTATTCTATAATAAATAAAAATTGAACGTAACCAATTATAATTGGATGAAATAAACAAAAGGTGGATTGTAGGTTAGCAATTCACTTTTTGTATTTATATAGTAATTATACATGGAGGGAAATAAATGTCTGCTGAAAAAGCATATAAAAATATATTAAATGTATTTTTCATAATATTATTTATAATATTAATAGGAATAGTAGGATATATAATATATCAGTTTATTTCTGCCAAAATAATAAATAATGATTCTGAAGAATATATTGCTGAGTTTACAAATGAAATAGAAAATGTGGAAGAAAATGTAATAACTGATGAAAGTGTTGCTGAAGAAGAAACAGATATTGCAGAAACTAATACAAGTACTACTCAATCTAAAAAAGCAACTAAAGTAAAAACTTCAAGAACATCATCAACTAAAAAAACAGCAAATAAATATTATGGATATGATGTTAGTGGTTATATTAGTATTCCAAAGACTGGCATAAAATATCCAATTATATCTACACTTTCTAAAAAAGCCTTAGAAAAAGGAGTTTGTGTTGAATATGGTCCAGGACCCAATGAACCTGGTAATACAGTAATTGCAGGACATAATTATTTAAATAGATTGTTTTTCTCAAAAAATAAAAATCTAAATGCAGGAGATAAAGTATATATAACAGATTTATATGGTGTAACTGTTGAATACACTATATATAATAAATATGAAACATCTCAACAAGATACATCATATTTTTACAGAGATACAGCCGGAGCTCCAGAAATAACTCTTGCTACATGTTCTCAAAACAGTTCAGCAAGATTAATTCTATGGGCAAAATAAAAATATTTTAATAAAATATTGAAAAAAAAATAATTAAATGATAAAATACAACTACTTTTAAAAGGGAGTAGCTTGTAAACTACTAATCAACAACCGCGAAGTATTCTGGTTAGTAACCTGTTTAGGTAAGCAAGACTTTTAAAAAACACAAAAAGTTTTTTAAAGTCTTGCTTTTTGTGTATAATAATGAAAAGGAGAGATGAAGATTGAATTGGTTTAATAAAGAGATAAGTCAAGTTGAAAAAGAATTACAAACCAATGTAAAAGAAGGCTTAACAGAAGAACAAGTAAAGGCAAATTACGAAAAATATGGTATGAATGAATTAAAACAAAAAAAGAAAAAATCTTTATTTGTAAAATTTTTAGAACAATTTAAGGATTTTATGATAATTGTTTTAATAATTGCAGCTATAGTTTCTGGAGCTGTTGGAATTGCAGAAGGAGAAGGAATAACAGATACTATTATAATATTAATAGTTGTTGTTCTTAATGCAATAATAGGAGTTGTACAAGAAAACAAAGCAGAAAAATCTTTGGAAGCATTACAAAAATTGAGTGCACATGCTTCAAAAGTTATGCGTGATGGAAAAATAAGTGTGGTTCAATCAAGAGAATTAGTACCAGGAGATTTAGTTATTCTAGATACAGGAGATTATGTACCTGCAGATTTAAGAATAGTAGAAAGTGCAAATTTAAAATCTCAAGAAGCATCATTAACAGGTGAATCAGTTCCTGTAGATAAAAATACAGAAACAATAAAAGATGAAAAAGTCAGTCTTGGTGATAGAACAAATATGCTTTTTTCATCATCTCTTATAACTTATGGTAGAGGAAAAGGTATTGTAGTAGAAACAGGTATGAATACTGAAGTTGGTAAAATTGCAAAAATAATTAATGATACCGAAGGAACAGAAACACCATTACAAATAAAATTAAATAAATTAGGAAAAACATTAGGAATTGCAGCTCTTGCAATTTGTATAGTTATTTTTATAATTGGAATTGCATATGGTAAAAATGTAATTGATATGTTTATGACTGCTGTAAGTTTAGCTGTTGCAGCAATACCAGAAGGTTTAGCTGCAGTATCTACAATTGTTTTAGCAATTGGTGTTCAAAGAATGGTAAAGAAAAATGCAATAATCAAAAAACTTCCTGCAGTAGAAACATTGGGAAGTGCAACTGTTATATGTTCAGATAAGACAGGAACATTAACTCAAAACAAAATGACAGTACAAAAAGTTTTTGTAAACAATAAAATTTCTGAAGTAGAAGAAATAAAAGATATAGATAATGAGATTACAAAATTAATGCAAGTATGTACATTATGTAATGATACTAAAATAGGCGAGAATAAAGAACTAACAGGGGATCCTACAGAAACAGCATTAATAGACTTAGGATTTAAAATAAATTTTAATGTAAAAGAAACATTAGAATTAAAAAGAGTAAAAGAAATACCTTTTGATTCAAATAGAAAATTAATGACAACTGTAAATAAAGTCGGAGATAAGTATTTAGTATATACAAAAGGTGGTATAGATGAATTAATTGCTAGATGTAATTCATATATTGTAAATGGCAAGATAAATTATGATTTAGAAAATTATAAAAAAGAAATTGAAAAATACAATATAGAAATGGCAAAAGATGCTTTAAGAGTACTTTCTATGGCATATAAAGAATTGGATCATGAACCAACAGATGAAGAAATGAAAAATATGGAAAATGACTTGATTTTTGTTGGAATGGTTGGAATGATTGATCCACCAAGAGAAGAAGTAAAAATTGCTGTAGATAAATGTAAAACTGCAGGAATAAAAACTGTTATGATTACAGGCGATCATAAAATTACTGCTGTTGCAATAGCAAAGTCACTTGGAATATTAGAAAATGAAGATGAAGCAATTACAGGTTCAGAACTTGAAGAAATGTCTGACGAAGATTTAACCAAAAATGTTAGAAAATATTCTGTATATGCAAGAGTTTCACCAGAACATAAAGTTAGAATAGTAAAAGCATGGCAAGCTAATGGAGAAATCGTAGCAATGACAGGTGATGGTGTAAATGATGCACCAGCATTAAAGACAGCAGATATTGGATGTGCAATGGGAATTGTTGGTACAGATGTTTCTAAGGAAGCAGCAGACGTAATATTAACAGATGATAATTTTGCAACAATAGTTTCATCTGTAGAAGAAGGAAGACGTATATATGATAATATATTAAAAGCTATACAATTTTTATTATCAAGTAATGTTGGAGAAATTATAACATTATTTATAGCTATATTAATAACTCCTTGGCTTGGAAGTACATTTGGTATAGATATTGGACTAATAGAAGTATTACTTCCAATTCATATATTATGGGTAAACTTAGTAACAGACTCTCTTCCAGCATTAGCATTAGCTGTTGATCCGGCAGAAGATGATGTTATGAAAAGAAAGCCTAAAAAGCAAAAAGGTATATTTACTAAAGGAATGAGTTTTAGGGTTATATATCAAGGAATAATGATTGGATTAATAACACTTGCAGCATTTATTATAGGTCTTGCAACACCAGAAGAGAATTTACCTACAATGGTAAGAGTTGATGGAACATTATATTCTGCAGAAGAGATAGAAAATTTAGACGAGGCTTTAGCAAATGGAGCAGAATATGTTGAGCCACAAGAAGTAAAAGTAGAGATTGGTCAAGCAATGGCATTTATAGTATTAGCATTTTCAGAACTTGTACATGTATTTAATATTAGAAATAATAAAAAATCAATATTTAAAACACATCCATTTAATAATAAAATGTTATTATTAGCAATAGGAGTATCTGCTGCATTGATGCTTATAATATTACTAATTCCAGCATTAAGACATATATTCAGTATACCAGTATTACCAATGGGTAATCTAATAGAAGCAATTTTATTGATAATTGCTCCAATAGTTATTGTAGAGATATTTAAACTATTAAAAATAAATACAACAAAAGATGAAGTTTAAATTTTTAAATTATTATAAGTAAATATAGCCGTGGAAAGGGAATGATGTTTCCAACCACGGTTTCTTATTGGATATAATTAAGTTGAGATTATATTTTAATTGTAAAATGATTAAAAATAATGTATAATGCATAAAGAAAATTTATAGGTGAGAAATATGACATTAGATTTAATAGAAATAAAGCCAAAATTAAATATAAAAAAAGTAGTGTTAATTTCAATTATATTAATTTTGATTATATCATTAATAAGTACATCAATATTTTTTATTATATTTAATTATAATAAAAAATTAAGCCTAGTGGAAAGCAAAATATTAGATAAAAATAAAGCTGTACACGAATTATATTTTTCAGATAATGTAAAGCAAGAGAAATTATTAAATGAAATAACACATATATATAGTTCTGATTATAAGAGGGTATTTTTAACATTTGATGATGGTCCTTCAAAATCTGTAACAATACCAATATTAGATATTTTAAGACAAAATAATATAAAAGCAACATTTTTTGTGCTTGGAAGTAATGCGGAAAGATATCCAGAAATTGTAAAAAGAGCATATCAGGAAGGACATTATATAGCAAATCATGGTTTTACACATGTGTATGGAAATATTTATTCATCAGCACAAGCAGTAATTGATGAATATAATAGGACGGAAACAGCAATAAAAAATGCAATTGGTGATCAGACATATAATTCGAGATTATTTAGATTTCCAGGCGGAAGTATTGGAGGAAAATATAATGATATAAAGACAGAGGCAATAAATTTATTAAATCAAAATAATATAGCTCATTTAGATTGGAATGCATTAACAGCTGATGCTGCAGGTTTAAGCAATGTAGATGATATGATTAATTATGCAGAAAGTACTATTGGAAATAAAAATAGTGTTGTTATTTTAATGCATGATACTGGAACAAAAAAAGAAACATATGAACTATTACCAGAGTTAATAAAAAGATTGCAAGAAAAAGGATATGCTTTTGAGAATATATATGATTTATTAAAATGATAAAAAATAAGCCGTGGCTCTGCCACGGTTTATTTTTTTATGGTTTTAATGAAATAATTGCATGAATTGTTTTATTATCTAGGCTTTTAATAATAATTTTATGAGTATCTTCTTCAAAAGAATAATAGCATTTTACAGTATTATGAAGTTTAATTTGTCTTTTATAAGAGATCTCAAAAGTATTAAATACATTATTTTCGTATACTTCTTTTGGTAATGCTTCATAAGCCATATCAAGATAATATAAATTATGCATATGGTTATTTAAATCTATTTGTGAACGTTGAACAGTATATATGGTTTCTGAGATATAATTATCAGTATCTGTTAATTTTGAAAGTAAAGCTTCATTTTCTGGAAAAGCAACTTTTGTATCAGGTTTATATAAATTAATTATATCTTTTGGTATTAATTTTAATTTTTCAGTTATAGTATCTATTAAGACCCATTTAGAAGTAGCAATAATAACTAATTCATTATGTTGGTTATAGACTTCAAAATCACGATATGTAGAAAATTTTTCTACATTTCTAGCCCAAGTGACTATATGTAATTTATCTCCATATATAGGTCTTTTTAGAACTTTTACTTTCCAGCCAAGTAAGACCCAAGAAGAATGTGTTATAGGTAAATCATTTAATCCAAAATTAATACTATCAGAATGGTATGAACCTATATTTTCAAAAAGAGCTAAAATAGCTTTATTACTTAAAAAATTAGGATTCTCAATATCCCTAAGTCCAATTTCAAAATCATGCTCAAAAAAAGCCATTTCTTATCATTCCTTTCAATTTATGCTTTTTTATTCTAACACAGAAGAAGAAAAAATACAATTGTACAGGTGAGTATAGAAATATAAAAATTATTTACAAAATTTGATAATTGTGACATAATATAGAAGTATAGGAGTGATAGTATTATGAGAATATTAAGAGATTTTAAAATGCCAGATTTTAAATTTCCTAAAATGAAAATGGAAGGAATAGAAAACATACAAGAAATGCAAGTAAATTATGATCAAATTGATAAAATAAAAGATAAAAAGAGTAAGAAAAAATTTTATGAAGAAACACATTATAAAACGGTAAAAGAGATATTTAAAAGATCAATAGAAAAATACAAAAATAATATATATATTCTAGAAAGACCACAGCATGACCATAAAGCTAAGTTTGAGGAATTTACATATGAAAGATTTGGAAATGATGTAATAAATTTAGGAACAGGTCTTTTAAAATATTTAAATTTAAAAAATGAAAGAATAGTAATAATAGGAGAAAATACATATTATTGGTATGTATCTTATTTTTCAATTTTATGTGGAGTTGGAATTGCAGTTCCTATCGATAAAGAATTACCAAATAATGAAATAGAAAATGTAATTAAACGTTCTCATGCAACAGCAGTAATATATTCAACAAAGAAAAAAGATTCTATAGAAAAAATAAAAGACAATCTTCCAATGGTAAAATATTTTATTCAAATGAATAGTAAAGATGGTGTACAAGGAAGAGATGTAGGAATAGAACATATAATAGCAGAAGGAAAAAAATTAACTGATGAAGGAAATACAGAATATATGGATGTAGAAATAGATCCAGAAGAATTCAAATTTTTGATATTTACATCTGGAACAACTTCACAAGCTAAAGGAGTTATGCTATGTCATAGAAATTTAGCTGCAAATGTTAATGCTGTTTCAAAATATGTAAAGATATATGAAAGTGATAGATTTTTCTCAGTACTACCATTACACCATACATATGAATCATCAATAGGAGCATTATTACCATTTGCAAATGGATCATCAATTGCAGTTTGTGGTGGATTAAGATATATTGTACCAGATATGCAAGAATCTAAACCAACAGCAATGCTTGCTGTACCTTTATTGGTAGAAAATTTATATAAGAAAATAAATCAATCTATAGAGAAGAGCGGAAAAGCAGGATTAGTAAATTCGATGATACATGTTACAAATGCATTAAAGAGTGTTGGAATAGATATTAAAAGAAAAGTATTTAAAGAGATATATGATAATTTAGGGGGAAAAATAAGAATAATAGTTTCTGCTGCAGCTCCAATAGATAAAAAAATAGGAAAATGGGTTCAAGATATTGGAATAGAGTTTTTACAAGGCTATGGATTAACAGAGACAGCGCCAATAGCAGCACTTACTCCAGAATGTGATCCAAGAGTAGGGTCAGTAGGACTTCCTGTAAATTGTGCAGAAATTAAAATACATAAACCAAACGAAAATGGAGAAGGAGAAATATGGATAAAGAGTGAGACTTTAATGCTAGGATATTATGAAGACGAGGAAGCAACCAAAGAAGTTGTTCATGATGGATGGTTTAATTCTGGTGATATTGGATATATGGATAAAGATGGATATGTATATGTAACAGGAAGAAGTAAAAATGTTATAGTAACACAAAATGGAAAAAATATTTATCCAGAAGAAATAGAATTATTACTATCAAAGATTCCAGAAATATCTGAGAGTATGGTTTATGGTAAAGAAGTAGAAGGAGAAAAAGAATTAATTATTACAGCAAAAGTAATTCCAAATTATGAAGAAATAGAAAAATTACATGGAAAAGACCTAGACGAAGAAGAAATTAAAAAAATAATATGGAATAAAATAAAGGAAGTAAATAAGAGTTTAACTTCTTATAAAGCAATTAAAAAACTAGAGATTAAACATGACGAATTCGAGAAAACAACAACAATGAAAATTAAAAGATATGTAGAATTACAAAAAGATAAGGAAAAAAATAAATAAAAAATCATATGGAGGCTAATATGAAAAAGAAAAAAGTACTTTTTATATCTAGCACAGGAGGTCATTTTAGCGAATTATTACAATTAAAGCCAATGTTTAAAAAGTATGATTATCATATAATAACAGAAAAAGATAAGTTTACAGAGGGATTTAAAAAAGAATATGGAAAAAGAATTTCTTATATGATATATGGAACAAGATCACATCCAATTGTGTACCCATTTAAATTTTTTTGGAATTGTATTTTAACAGTATTTTATTTTATAAAATATAGACCTAAATACATCGTAACTACTGGAACACATAATGCAGGACCAATGTGTATACTTGGAAAAATATTTGGAAGAAAAATTATTTATATAGAAACATTTGCAAACCGAAATTCTAAAACAGCAACAGGAAAATTAATATATAAATTTGCAGATTTATTTATCGTTCAATGGGAAGAAATGTTAAAAATATATCCAAAAGCAAAATTAGGAGGTTCAATATATTGATATTAATAGTACTAGGAACACAGGATAATAGTTTCCATCGCTTACTAGAAAAGGTTCAAGAGTTAATAGATAAAAATGTAATAAAGGAAAAAGTGATTGTACAAGTTGGAAGAACTAAGTTTGAATCAAAAGAAATGGAAATTTATAGCTTAATGCCATATAATAAATTGGAGCAAATAATGAAAGAAGCAGATTTAGTTATAACTCATGGTGGAGTTGGATCCATTGTTATGGCATTAAAACTAGGGAAAAAAGTTATAGCGATACCACGTTTAAGCCAATTTAATGAACATGTAAATGATCATCAAATACAGATAGTGGATTCATTTGATAAACAAGGATTTTTAATAGGATTAATAGAATTAAATGATCTGCAACAAGCATTGGAAAGGGCAAAAAGATTTAAGCCAAAAGAATTTAAAAGTCAAACAGCTCATATGATTAGATTAATAGAAGATTTTATAGATAATAATTAAAAAAGAGGGTCTTAAGATTAATTTCTTATAGATCCTTTCTTTGTATCAATTTAATTGACACATACATAGTTTTAATATAAAATGACATAAGAAAAAAGGAGAAATGAGGAATAATATATGAAAAAATTATTATTTGCTGCATATAATTTAGACTTAGGTGGTATAGAAACAGCTTTAATAACATTAACTAATTTCTTGCTAGAGCAAGGATATGATATAACAATTGCTTTGGAAAAAAAAGAAGGTGTATTTTTAGATAAAATTTCTCCAAATATTAAAGTAATAGAATACACACCAGCAAATAATAAGAATATATTAATTAGAAAGATAAATAATATAATTAAAAGGATAAAATTTATAAAAAAATACAAGAATAAATTTGATTTTTCAGCAAGTTTTGCAACATATTCAATTCCCGCAAGTTTTATAGCAAGAGTTGGCTCAAAAAACAATGCTATTTGGGGACATGCTGATTATTTAACTTTATATAATAATAATGAAAAAGAAATGAAAAAATTTTTTAAGAAAAGAAAAATAAAAAAATTTAAAAAAATAATTTTTGTTTCTAAAGAAGGAAGTACAAGTTTTTTAAAAGCATTTCCAAAATTAAAAGATAAAGTTATTGTATGTAATAATCTAGTAAATGATAAAAGGATATTAAATCAAGCAGAAGAAAGTATAAACGATATAAAAAAAGAAAATGTTATCACATTCTTAAATGTTGGAAGACATGATGAAAGACAAAAACGATTAAGCAGAATAATATATTCAGCAGAAAAATTGAAACAAGATAAAAAGAAATTTAGAATAATATTTATTGGTGATGGACAAGACAGTAAAAAATATAAACAAATGGTAAAAGAAAAAAATCTAGAAAAAGAGATAATTTTTCTAGGAAGGAAAAAAAATCCATATCCTTACTATAAAATATGTGATTGTGTTATATTATCATCTGATTATGAAGGATATCCTGTGGTTTATTTGGAATCTTTTGTTTTAAATAAACCAATAATAACAACAGATGTATCTGATTATGAACAAATAAAAGGGCATGGAATTGTAGTAAAGAAGGATAAAGAAGAAATTTATAAAGCAATGAAACAATTTATAGAGGAAGGTTATAATATAACTGGAAAATTTGATGCCAATGAATATAATAAAAATATAATAAAAAAATTGGAAAAATTATTTTAATAAGGTAGTGAATTAGATGAAAAAGATTAGTATTATAATTCCTGTATATAATGCAGAAAAATATTTAAATAAATGTTTAGATTCAGTTTTAGAACAAAATTATTCAGATATAGAAATAGTAGTCATTAATGATGGATCTACAGATAGTTCAGAAGAAATAATAAACAAATATAAAGATAAATATCCAGAATTAATAAATTATTATTCAAAAGAAAACACAGGAGTTGCAGATACTAGAAATTTTGGAATAGAAAAAGCTCAAGGTGAATATATAATGTTTTTGGATTCAGATGATTATATAGATGAAGCTTTATTAAAAACACTAGAAGAATATGTTAATTTAGATATAGATCTTATAAAATTTAAATTACAAAGAGTGGATGAAAATGGAAATGTACTAGAATTAGTTCCTGGAGCTAATTTTGAAAAAACAACTGGACAAGATGGATTTAATAAATTATATGGTACAGATGTATTATTAGATTCACCATGTGTATATTTAATGAAAAAATCAATATTTACAAAAAATAATCTACAATTCAAAGTAGGAAGAGAACACGAAGATTTTGGACTAATGCCATTTGTTATTGTTTTAGCAAAAACAATGGTATCTATAAATTTTTATGGTTATTATTATGTTCAAAGTTATAATAGTATTACAAGAAATGAAAATTATGAAAAGACTGTAAAAAAAGCATATGATGCATTAAGCAACTATGATGATGCAATGGTACAAATAGATAATTTACCACTTGAAGATATAACCAAACAAAATTTAAAGATATATTATACAAATGCTATAATTCTAAAAGCTAAGAATTTAAAAGCTAATGAACAAATGGATTATATTAAAAATATTAAAAAAAGAAAAATGCGTAAAAATATTAAAGTAAGAAATATAAAGCAATTAATTAAAAAAATTTTACTAACAGTAAATATAAAACTATACATAAATATGAAATAGGATTCTACTAATTTAAATATCAAAAAGTAGAATAAAAGGGAGTATATTATGAAAAAAGTTAGTATAATAGTGCCTTTCTATAATGTAGAAGAATATATAGAAAGATCTATAAAGTCATTAATAAACCAATCTCTGGATGATATCGAAATAATTTTGGTAAATGATGGAAGCAAAGATGGATCAGAAGAAATAGCAAAGGAATATAAAAATAAGTATCCAGATAAAATTATATATTTAGAAAAGGAAAATGGAGGATTATCTGATGCTAGAAATTATGCTATTCCATATGCAACAGGTGAATATATTGCTTTTTTAGATTCTGATGATTATATAGAAGAAGAAATGTATGAAGAAATGTATGAAACTGCAAAATTGGATAAAGCAGATATCGTAGAATGTGATTATTTGTGGGAATATCCAGAGGAAACAATAGAAAGTAAAGGAAGAACATATAAGAATAGACAAGATATGTTATTAAATGCTAGAGTTGTTGCTTGGAATAAGCTTATAAAAAGAGAATTATTAGAAAAAACTATGATTAGATTTCCTGTGGGTCTTAGATATGAAGATGTAGAGTTTTTTTATAAACTGGTACCATATATAAATAGTATATCAATAGTAAAAAAGCCATTTGTACATTATGTTCAAAGAGAAAACTCAATATCTAATACACAAACAGGAAGAACAGCTGAAATTATAACTGTTTTAGATAATGTAATAAATTTTTATAAAGAAAAAAATATTTATAAAGATTACGAAAAAGAACTAGAATATAATTATGCAAGATATTTATTATGTAGCTCAATGTTAAGAATGATTATGATAGAAAATAAAGAAGAAAGGCAAAAAAATATTAGTTATGCATGGGAAAAGCTTAATGCAACATTTCCAAATTGGAAGGAAAATAAATATTTAAAAGAAAATGGATTAAAAAATAAATATATGTTAAGTGTTAATGAAAAGACATTAAAATTATATGCAAAATTAGGAAGAATTAAGATTATAAGAAAGAAAATACAAGAAAAATTTGCTTAAAGAGACTAAAGTTTACCAATATGGGGAGAACAATATGGAAAAACTAGATAATAAAGTAAAAAAGAAAATAAGTATAAATATAGAAACTCTATTAGTAATATTTGTAATATTATGTCCTGTATTAGATATAATAAGTTTTGTTTTTAGAAATACTTTTAATACAAGTATTTCACCATCTACTATATTAAGACCTATAATTCCATTAATAGCAATTATAGATATTTTTATAAAGAGTAAATATAAAATAAAAATATTTTTAATAGCATTGACTTATGGAATTTATGCATTAGTTCATTTATTATTGTTTAATACTGTAAATACAGGTAGTAGTTATAGTAATGTTGTTCACGAAATGCAGTACATAATGAACTATACATTTATGATAATAATTTTATTTGTTTATGCTTATACTTTTAGAGATAAGAATAAAGAAAAATTACAAAAAGCTATAATTTCATCAGTTTCTATATATTTAGCATCAATTATATTATCAATTATAACTGATACCTCATCATCTACATATATCGAAGGAATGGGAATAAAAGGTTGGTTTGAATCAGGAAATAGTATTAGTGCAGTATTAATACTTTCTATGTTTGTTCTATTAACATTTAGAGATAAGGGATATAGAAAAATAATTATAGGCGAAATAATTATAATGGGAATATTCTTAACTACATTGATTGGAACAAGAGTTGGTTTATTTGGTTTTATAATAGCTTTGGTTGTATTTGTTTTTGCAGAGATTGTAGGAAAGTTAATAAAAAAAGATAAAATAAATAAGAAATTTATACTTGGAGGATTAGGCGCAATAATTATAGTTGTAGTTATAGTTTCACTTGTTGGATCAAATACAATAGAAAGAAGAAAACACCTAAAAGAGATTGAATCAGATATTGTTGATGAATCAACAAGTCAGGAAGCACATATTACAGGTAGTTTAATGGAGATTAAAGAAAAAATAGATAATAATCAAATAGAAGATACATATATGAATGAAGCACAAAAAAAATCTATCTTGGAATTATATGATATTGCTAACAAGTGGGGAATAAGTAATAATGACCAACGTATGCAACAACTAATCTATAATGCAGTTTTAGTAAAAAATCAGAAAAGTCCTTTGTTAATAATTTTTGGAAATGGATATATGAACCAATATAGAGAGTTAATATTAGAAATGGATATACCAGCATTTTTATTTAATTTTGGAATTTTAGGATTATTATTGTATTTTGGGTCATTTTTTGCGATATTTATTTATGGTTTATATTTTGGAATAAGGAAAATTAGATTTATAGATACAGAATATATTATGTATATATTAGGAATAGGTTTAGCATTTGCAATTTCTGTATTTTCAGGATATGTATTTTTTAATATGTCTACAACAACAGTAATTGCAGTTATTTGTACTTTACTTATTAATAAAATTGTGGCATTAAAAAAGGAGAGTTAAATGAAAAAAATATTGTTTGGAATAACAGGTTTAACTTTAGGTGGAGCTGAGAAGGTTTTAGTTGATTTAGCAAATAAATTAAGTGATAAGTATGATATTACAATACTTACTATATATGGAAAAGGAGAATTCGAGAAAAAACTAAGTCCAAAAGTTAAATTAAAAACAATTTATGATTTTAAATTTGATGATATGACAAATTTAAAAAAGAAATGGATACCATTAAAGTTATTGTTATTTAAAAAACATTTTTATAAAAAATATATAAAGGGTGATTATGATATAGAAATTGCCTTCCTAGAAGGTCCAATAACTAGGCTCTTTGGTGTAAAAAATAAAAATACAAGAAAAATTGCATGGATACATAATGATATAACAAAAGTGTTTGGAAAAAATATAAAGGCAAAATTAAAAATTGCAATAGATAAAAAAACATATGGAAAATATCAGACTCTAGTATTTGTAAGTAAAGATAATAAAGAAAAATTTAATAATATATATAAAGATGTAAGAAATGAATATTTAGAGCCTGTTCATAAAAGAGTTATATATAATTATATAGATGCAGAAAATGTAATAAAAGGTTCAGAAGAAAAAATAGAAGATAATTTGGATACAAAATGGATGAATTTTTTAACAGTTGCAAGATTAACTGAGCAAAAGGGAATAGATAGAATTATAAATGTACATAAAAAATTAATAGACAAAGGATTAAAACACAATTTTTATGTTATAGGTGATGGACCAGAAAAAGAAAAATTAGAACATCAAATCGAAGAATTAAACGTAGGAGATACATTTCATCTTTTAGGTAAAAGAGAGAATCCATATCCATATATGAGGCAAAGTGATTTTTTCTGCCTACTTTCTAGATATGAAGGATATGGAATGGTTATAGAAGAAGCTAAAATATTAAATAAGCCAATAATAATTACAGATACGGCAGCAAGAGAGGCTATAGAAAATTATGATAATTCTGTAGTTGTAAAAAATTCGGAAGAAGCTATATTTGCAGAACTTAAAGAAATAATACGAAAGAATAAAAAAAGTTTTTCTAATAATCAAGTAAAATATGATAATAGCAAAATTATTACGAGATTAGAAAAACTATTAGAAGAGGAAGTAAAAACGATTAATATATAGAAAATGTGAGGCAAAATAATGAAATTATCAATTTTAACAGCGACTTATAATAGAGCAAATTTAATAATAAGACTTTATGAGAGTATTTTAAAAAATTTAAATTCTGGAATAGATGTAGAATGGTTAATTATGGATGATGGCTCAAATGATGAGACTGAAGCAGTCATAAGTAAAATAAGAGATGATAACTATATATATATAAAATATTTAAAGCAAGTTAATCAAGGGAAAATGGCAGCAATAAATCATTTGATGGAATATGTTAGAGGTGATTTAATAGTTGAATGTGATTCTGATGATTATTTTACAGATGATGCATTCTTTTATATAAAAAATGCATATGAAGAAGCTAAATACGAAAAGGATTTATATGGCTTATGTTTCTTAAAGTATGATCAAAATGGACATAATATAGGTAATAATTTTATTACAGAGAAAACAACAATGTTTGATTTATATTTTAAGGATTTGGAAGATGGGGAAAAAGCAATTGTGTTTTTTGCAGATAGGAGGAAAGATTATAGTTATGAACTAGAAGGAAATGAAAAGTTTATAACAGAAGCAAGAATGTATCATAAAATGGATTTAAATTATAGAATAAAATGTTTTAATGAGCCATTAATGATATGTGAGTACCAAAAAGATGGTTATTCAAAAAATATAAAAAGTTTATTTAAGAAAAATCCAAAAGGGTATTTAAAATATTTTGAAGAAATTTTAACAATGCAAGATATGGTTGGTGTACCTTTTAAAAAGAGGTTATATGTTATAAAACACTATATTTTATTTAGTGTGCTTAATAAAGTAAAACCATCTTTAGCAAAAATTAAAGGTTTATTAAATAAAATGTTAATAGTATTTTTATATATACCTGGATTAATAAAAACTAATATGACATTTAGGTAATAAACTTGAAAAGCCATATATCTAATGGTATAATGACCAAAGTTTAAAAATAAATAATAGTGAAAGGATGTATAGAATGATAGCTAATAAAAAAATAAGCATAATTGTTCCGAACTATAAAAATGAAAAATATTTAGAAAAAACATTAAAAAGTTTAGTAGAGCAAACTTATAAAAATATAGAAATTATAATTATATGTGATAAGCCAGAAGAAGATTGTGACAAATTGGTAGAATCATATACAAAAAAGGACAATAGAATTATTTATATAAAGAATGAAGAAAGAAAAGGAAAATTTAAGGCAAGATTACAAGGAGCACAAAAAGCAAGTGGTGATTATATTGCATTTTTAGATGCAGATAATTATGCTTCAATAGATTTTTATAGAAATGCTTTAAATAATGCTTTAATAAATAATTCTGATATAGTAATCGGAAATATTGTATATGAACAAGAAAATGGAGATAAAGATATATATAATTTAATGGAGCAACCTCTAAAACCGATAGAAGGAAAAGAATGTTTTATTAAATTTTTTGAACAAGGAGGACTAAATCCTTTTTGGAATAAAATATGGAACAAAATTTATTCTAAAGATATATTTAGCAAAGCGTTAGAAGATTTAAAGAAATTTGAGGATTATGCTAATTTTTCAGCAGAATTTGTATTATCTACAATGTTATTCCTTTATGCTAATAAAGTAACTAAAATTGATAATGACAATATTTTCTATATAGAGCATAAAAAAGATAGACAAAAGGAAGATATTTTAAAGAACGCAGATGAAGTAATAAAGGTATTTAATATATTAGAAGAAATTTTTAAAAACAAAAATATATATGAGGAATTACTTAGTAAAATAGAAGAATGGAAACATTTTGTGTATCAAAAATTAATTGATGATGCCGAAAGATCAAGTGCAAAAAAACAAGTAGAAACTAAATTAGAGAATTTTGGTAAAAATCATAAAGAAATGTTGGACAAAAACTATTTTAAATGTGTAAAGTCTGTATGGAATGATAATTTGGAAAGAATTAAAAGAAATATAGCAAAAGAAGAAATAAAATATGTAAGTTTTGATATTTTTGATACTTTAGTAGTAAGACCATTTTTAAATCCAACAGATTTGTTTTCTGTTGTTGATAAAGAATTTAGAAAGTTTACAAAAAATAGTACAGGAATGGATTTTACTAAGATTAGAATATTTAGCGAAATCCAAACAAGAGTTAAGAAAGAAAAAGAAGACAAAAAATGCCAGGATATTACTCTAGACGAAATATATGAAACAATGGAAGAGGAATATCATATAGATAAAGAGATATTAGAAAAAACAAAGCAAAAAGAAATAGAATATGAAATAAGATTTTGTACAAGAAGAAATACTGGTTTTGAATTATACCAAATGGCATTAGAATTAGGAAAAAAAGTTATTTGTATTTCAGACATGTATTTATCTAAAGAAGTAATACAAAAAATATTAGAAAAAAATGGATATACACAATTATCAAATATATATGTTTCATCAGAATTAAAAATAACAAAGGCACATAGAGATCTATTTAAATATGCACTAGAAAAAGAAGGGATAAATGCTAATGAAATGGCTCATATAGGGGATAATTATGTATCTGATTATGAAAATCCTAAAAAGGTTGGAATACAAGGACAACATTTGCCAAAAGCTTCTGATGTTTTCCAAGATAGAAATGTTACACATAATTTAGCAGCAATGTTTACAAAAAGCTTACCTATGTGGAGGGATAATAAAAATGCATTAAATTTCTTAGGTATTCGTTGTATGATGGGAATTGTTGCTAATAAATATTTTGATAATCCATATAGATCTTTTAATTATAAGGCAGATTTTAATGCAGATCCATACTTAATTGGTTATTATACTTTAGGAATGTACATGTTAGGATTAACAAAATGGATGTTGGATGACATGCAAGGAAAAGATTATGAGAAAATAGTATTTATGGCAAGAGATGGGTACTTACCAATTAAATGCTATGATATAATGAAAAAATTATATAAAAATGTTCCTGAATCAGATTATTTATATATATCTAGAAAAGCTTTAGTTCCAATAACTATACAAACAAAACTTGATTTATATAAATTATCAGAAGTTATAAATGTAACAAATCATTCACCTAATGATATATTAAAATATATAAAAGACTGTATAACAATAAAAGATAAAAAAGAATTCGAGAAAATATGTAAAGATAATAAAATTAAAATGGATGAAGACTTCAAAATAATAGAAAATTTTGATAGATTTATAAGTCTTGTAATAGATAATTTGTATGATGAAGATAAACAAAGAAGAAATTTAGCAAAATATAAAGAATATTTTAGCAATATATATAAAAATCATTCTGCAACATTTGATATTGGTTATAGTGCAAGACCAGAAATGTTTTTATCAAACTTATTACAAAAACCAATAGATACGTATTTTTGTAATATAAATCATTCAGAAGCACAAAGACATGCTCAAATAGGAGGATTTAAATTAAAAACATTTTTTGATGCTAAACCAGCTACAACAGGACATGCTTACGAGATGATGTTATCTGCATTAGCACCATCATGTATTGGTTATGATGTAGAAGGAAAAGAAGTAAAGCCAATTTTTGAAAAATACGAAAATACTTATACTGTTGAATTTGCGATGAAAACTATGCAAGAAGCTGCTATAGATTTCGTAAAAGATATAGTAGATATTTTTGGAGAAGACATAGATATAATATATTATCAAAATTATTATATTTCATTACCTTTTATGGCATATTTAAATTCTTCAAAAGAAATAGATAAAATGCCATTTTCATCTGTTATATTTGAAGATAATGTTGGAATTGGAGAGCCACTAAAAATGGTCACAAATTGGACACAGGATTTAAGTACAAGAAATCAAGCTACAATGGATAATTTATTTGGAATTGATAATGATATTTCAGAATTCTTAGGAGAAAATGAACTAGTATATAATTCTACAGTCGATTTAAAAAATAGGAATAAAATTGTTAGACTTATATATTATACATTTTTTGATAGAAAAACTTTATCAAGAAGAATAGGGGATATTTGTTATAAAAATAAAGTATTATGGGCTATTTACAAAAAAATTAAATATAAAAAATAATTGGAGGCTAAAAATAAGTGGAAAATAATTATAGTATAGAAGTGCAGGATGTATATAAGACCTTTAATGTATATTTGGACAAGGCAAATAGCTTAAAAGAAAAAGTGCTTTTCTGGAAAAGAAATAGGAAAGAAGTAAGAGAAGTTTTAAAGGGAATAAACTTAAATATAAAAAAAGGGGAAGCTGTTGCACTTATAGGAGTAAATGGAAGTGGAAAATCTACTTTATTAAAATTAATGACTAAAATTATATATCCAAATAAGGGGAAAATAATTACACATGGAAAACTAACATCATTATTAGAATTAGGAGCTGGTTTTCACCAAGATTTTTCTGGAAGAGAAAATATATATTTTAATGCTTCAATTTTTGGTTTAACCAAAAAAGAAATAGATGCAAGACTAGAACAAATTATAGAATTTTCAGAATTAGGACAATATATTGATAATCCAGTAAGAACATATTCATCAGGAATGTTTATGAGATTAGCCTTTGCAGTTGCAATAAATGTTGATGCAGAGATTTTATTAGTTGACGAAATTTTGTCTGTTGGAGATCAACATTTTCAAGAAAAATGTTTAAACAAAATGCAAGAGCTAAAAAAAGAAGGAAAAACAATGGTTTTTGTTACACATAATTTGGAGTCTGCAAGACAATTATGTGACAGAACAGTATGGTTACACCAAGGGGTAATAAGAATGGATGGAGACACAAATCAGGTTATAGATGAATATTTAAAAGAAACAAGATAGGAAGGAAATAATATAAATGAAAGTCTTTAAAAACTTATATGATTATAGAGAATTATTAAAGTCAAGTATAAAGAAAGATGTTGGTGGAAAATATAAAAATTCAGTATTAGGAGTAATATGGTCTTTTCTATATCCTTTACTTCAAATAGGTGTTTATGCAATTGTTTTCCCACTTATAATGAAAAGTGAAACGGAAAATTATACAGTATTTGTATGTTGTGGTTTAATACCTTGGAATTTCTTTTCTACAGCAATATCTAGATCATCATTTACCATGATTGAAAATGGTAATATATTAAAAAAGGTATATTTCCCGAGAGAGATATTACCAATATCAGTGGTAACAAGTGAAGCTGTGAACTTTGTAATCTCAACAATTATTATATTAGCATTTGTTTTAGGCAGTGGAATGGGATTAACAGGATATATAGTTTTTTATCCATTGGTGTTATTAGTACAATATGTTTTATTAATAGGAATTTCATTGTTTGTATCAAGTATTACAGTATACTTTAGAGATTTACAACATTTTGTAGGAATAGCGTTGCAATTACTATTTTATGCTACACCTATAGTTTATGCTTCAAATTTAATACCAGAAAGTTATCAATGGATATTAAGATTAAATCCAATGACATTTATAATAGATGGATATAGATCAATTTTCTATTACCAACAACAACCAAATTTCATAGCTTTAGGAATAACATTATTAGTAAGTATTGTATTATGTATATTAGGATACTTATTATTCAATAAATTACAAAAGAGATTTGCCGAAGAATTATAATAAAAAAGGAGAGAGGCTTTAGTGAAGGAAGACTTTGATTTCTCATTAGAACCAGGAATAGAAAGAAAAATTAACAGAGATTACAAGGAGTTAGATCCTGTAATCTCTGTTGTCATACCTTTTTATAATGATAAAGAATATATTGAACAATCTGTAAATTCAGTTTTAAATCAAACTTTTCCATATTTTGAAATACTAATTATTGATGATGGATCAAAAGATGAAGAATCATTAATAAAGCTTGACGAAATAGCTAAAACTGACAAAAGAATTAAAGTATTTCATAAAGAAAATGAAGGATTATCTGCAACTAGGGACTATGGTGCTTCAAAGTCTATAGATACAGCTAAATATTTAATGTTTTTGGACTCAGACGATTTATTAGAAGTAACTTTTTTAGAAACAGCTTATTGGACATTAGAAACAAATAAAGATGCTGGATGGGCATATTCTGATTCTATTGGATTTGATGCAAATAATTATACTTGGAATAAATGGTTTGATTCCGAAAAAATGAAGAAAGAAAATGACCTAGTTTCTGCAGCGATGGTAAGAAAAATAGATTTTAATGCTGTTGGAGGATATGGTTTAAGAGAAAAGGCTGTAAATGAAGATTGGAATTTTTGGCTAAAGTTAATATCAATAGGAAAATTTCCAGTACATATGAGTTATTATGGACAGTGGTATAGAAGAAAAACAACTGGAGAATTAAAAAAATCTAAAGAAAATAGTAAAAGAGCACTAGAAATAATAAATGAAACAGCAAGTAAAATTAAGAATAATGTAGAAGCTATTCAATATCCTAAGCAAGATTATAATTATGATTTATTGCAGGAAGATTTATCATATATTATACAGCCAGAGCAAAATAAAAATGAAAAAATAAATATATTAATGATTGTGCCATGGCTTATAACAGGTGGAGCTGATAGGTTTAATTTAAATTTAGTGAAAGGATTAAATAAAGAAAAGTATAAAATAACAATTATCACAACTGAGCCAAACAAAAATACATTAAGACAAGAATTTGAAAAATATGGAATTGTATATGATTTAACATCTTTTTTAAATCAAAAATATTGGCTAGCATTTATAAATTATATTATTAAAAAAGAAAATATCAATTTAATATTTAATACTAATAGTAAATTTGGATATAGTATTATGCCATATTTAAAAGCAATATATCCTAAAATACCTATAATAGATTATATTCATATGGAAGAATGGTATAACAGAAATGGAGGCTATTCAAGGTATTCTAGTATGTTGGAATCTGTTATAGATAAAACTTTAACTTGTAACGAAAATAGCAAAGAGATTTTAAAGGAATATTTTGGAAGGAAAGAAAAGGCGCTTCAAACAGTATATATTGGTGTTGATGAAGAAGAATTTAATCCAGAAAGATTTGATAAAGAAGAAATATTAAAAAAATATAATATACAAAAAAATAGTAAATATATTTTTAGCTATATATGTAGAATTTCTGAACAAAAAAGGCCAATACTATTATTAAAGATTATAAAAAAATTAAAAGAGAAAAGAAATGATTTTATAGTATTAGTTGTTGGTGATGGAAATTTATTAGGAAAAATGAAAAATATAGCAAATAAATTAGATTTAAATGAAAATATTATGTTTTTGGGAAATGTAGAAGATACAGAGGAAATATATAAAATAAGTGATCTAACAATAAATTGTTCAATTAAAGAAGGATTAGCGTTAACTTCATATGAGTCTTTAAGCATGGGAGTTCCCGTAATTTCTAGTGATGTGGGGGGACAAAAAGAGTTAATAAATGAAGATGTTGGAATTATAGTTCCTTGTATGCAAGATGAAAAAGAAATATATAGTGAAAATTATAAATTAGAAGAGATAGATAAATATATTGAAGGAATCGAAAAAATATTAAATAATCTGGAGAAATATAAAGAAAAATGTAGACAGAGAATCTTAGATGGATTTACTATAAATAATATGCTAGCAAAAATGTCAGATATTTTTGAAGATACTTGTAAAAATCCGAATACAGATAAAATAAAAAATGGCGAAAGATTAAAAGACAATATTAATATAGCAAAAGAATTAGTTACAATAAATATGATGAATGATAAAATAGAGTATAATTGGGAATGTACAGAATATGAAAAAAAGGTATATGGACGAGCTTATTCATTAACTGGATTAAATTATAAACATGAAATTTTAAAGGAAAGATTATGGAAGATTCCTCTATGGAGAGGTTTTATAAAAGTAGTACATAAATTGAAAGGAAACTAGAAGGATGGAAAAGATAAAAGACTTAGCAAAAAAAATATTAACTAAAGAAGTAATAATGTATATAATATTTGGAATTTTAACTACATTAGTAAATTTAGTTATATCATTTTTACTAGAAGGTGTATTTAATGTTGATGGAGCGATAGCTAGTGCTATAGGAATAATTGCATCAGTGTTATTTGCATATTTTACAAATAGAAAAATGGTTTTTAATACTACAGCAAAAGGATTTAAGGAGAACTTTAATGAGTTTATAAAATTTATTTTAGGAAGAGCTGTTACTATGATTATAGAACAAGGTGGAGTAGTATTATTCTATAGTATTATGGGCTTAGCTTTTATGCCAGTAAAATTAAGCTTAACAATTATTGTAGTAATTTTAAACTTTTTCTTTAGTAAATTTTTTGCATTCAAAAAAGGTAAAGATTTGTCAATGGAAGAAAAAAAGAAAAAAAAAATTAAAATTATATTAGGAATATTAGCTTTCTTTATTCCATTGATTATATTTCTAATTGTTGTATATGTAGTTGTATACCATAATGGGCCTGGAACACTTTTAAACAATGATATGGGAAATCAATATGCAAGTTTCTTTGAATTTTTAAAGAGGTCATTAGAAGAAGGAAGTATTAGTTCTTTATATCATAATTTTGAAAAAAATGATGGTTCATTTATAGGTTTATTTGGCTATTATTTGGCAAGTCCAATAAATATATTATTTATTGTTTTTAATAATTCAGATGTAGTAGATGTTATTCCAATAATAATAGCTACTAAAATTGGATTATCTGGTTTAACTTCATATATATTCTTACAAAGTAAGGCAAGAACACAAAAAAATATTAAAAATTATTTTTTTGCTTTAATTTTATCAATTAGTTATGCATTATGTGCTTACAATATAGTTTATAGTAATAATGTAATGTGGTTGGATGCAGTTTATATATTACCTTTAATGTTTTTAGGAATAGATAAATTAATTAATGATAATAAAAATGTTTTATATGTTATAACTTTAGCATTAGCATTAATAATAAATTACTATACTGGATTTATGATGTGCATAGCGTCAGCTATATATTATATATGGGCACAATTATATAAAATGCCAAAAATTAATTTTGAAAATATAAAAAAATTATGGAAGAATTTTATACTTTATGCAATATCTTCGATAGTTGCTTGTGGTATAGCATGTATAATGATTTTGCCAGTTGTTAAAGATCTAAGTGAAGGAAAAGCAACATCATTAAATTTAGCAAATATAAATTTAAAACAAAATTGTAATATCTTAGAAGTATATTCCAAAATATTCTTTGGAGAAGGAAATGATAATGTAGATTTAACTAATAGTGGTCTACCAAGAATATATACAGGAACAATTACGATATTTTTTGTAATACAATATTTTTTAAGTACAAAGCATAATAGTAAGAATAAAATTTTAAATGCCATCTTAATATTGGGTTTTGCATTTAGTTTTATGACACAAGGCTTAGATTTAGTTTGGCATGGTTTAAGTATTCCTAATTGGTTCCCATATAGGTATTCTTTTGTATTTAGTATTTTCTTTGTTTTATTTGCATATTTACAGACAATTTCAGATTCGGAAGAATATAGAACTAAGAAAATGATATTAATACCAAGTTTAATAATAATTATTAGTGCATTTATATTAAATACTGTAGAACTTATGAGTTTGACTTGTACTTATATAACTATAGGAATAACCTTAATATTAGGATTAATATTGTATAAAACTAAAAAGAATAAAATATTTTATTTCTTAGTAATTTTAGTAATTTTAGAAATGTTTTTAAATATTTATAAAATAATAAAAACATATGCTTATAATGTAGTAGGAACTAATTCAGAATATAGAAATAGAGATGTATGGTTTGATGCAAAGGAAAAAACACAAATTGCAGTAGATAAATATAAGGCTAAGGATAATCAATTTTATAGAATAGAAAAAACAATTCAAGTTGCAGATAATGATCCTTTATTACAAGATTATATTGGTTTTAATCATTATAGTTCAAATGTAAAATTATCAATTGGAGGAGTAAGAGACAAAAATAAAAGCTATAGGGGAATTTATGAAAAAATGGGATATCCTGACACGGAAATAAAATATAATAATGGAAATACTAAATTTATAGATAGTTTCTTTAACATAAAATATATTTTATCAGGATATGTAATGCCATATAGTAGATATGATTATATAGAAAATTTAAATGGAAACTTTGTATATGAAAATAATACTGCTTTTCCATTTGCATATTTAGTTAATAAAAATATACAAAATGTTAAGTTTAGTAGTACAAATGCTTTTGAAAATCAAAATACGTTATATAAAGCATTAAATAATACAGATGAAGATGTATTAACAGAGGTGGAAGGAATTACAAAGGAATTAGAAAATTTAACAGAAAGTAAAAGTGAAGAAAATGAAGAGATTACAGTATTAAAAAAGATAGATTCAAATCAAACTGCAAAAATAATTTACAAATTTAAAATGCAAGAAGATGGTGCAATATATTTATATAAAGAAGATGAAGGAGCTACTTCTTATTCAAATGTTAATATCAAAGTAAATGGAGAAGATTTTGGAGATTGGCTACAGGTATATAGAAGCGGAATACAATCATTGGGAAGATTTACAAAAGATACAGATGTTACTATTGAATTAGAATTAAAAGAGGATCAAATTGATTATAAGAATTTATTAATATATATAGAAAATGATGAAAAAATACAAAATTTGTATAAAAATATAACTGAAAATGAAATGCAAATACAAGATTTTAAAGATAATTATATAACTGGCAGAATAAATGTAAAAACTGATGAAAATTTATTATATTTCAGTGTGCCATATGATGAAGGATGGGATATAAAAATAGATGGTGTAGATGTAGAACCAGTAGAAGTAGCAGAATCAATGATGGCAGTTCCAATAGAAAGTGGAGAACATAATATCGAAATGCATTACAGAAGCAAAGGCTTAAATCAAGGACTTGCAATAAGTGGAATATCTATATTATTTTTTATATTTATGAATGTTATACTATTAGTGAGAAAAAACAAGAATTATCGATAAAAAATAAGAATAAATAAAAAATAAGTCATTTTGACAAAAAAAGAATAATGAAATAAAATTAAATCGGAATTCATAAAGGAGGAAGTATAAAAGTGAAGAAAATTACAATAATTATTCCAGCATACAATGAAGAAGAATCATTACCATATTTATATAAAAGATTGCAAAAGTTGATGGATGACAATAAAGGTTATGAATTTGAAATCTTATTTGTAAATGATGGAAGCAAGGATAAAACTATAGAATTAATAAAGGAATACAGAAAAGAAGATCAAAGAATATCATATGTAGATTTTTCTAGAAACTTTGGTAAGGAGATTGCGATGATGGCTGGTTTAGATTATGCTACAGGTGATGCTGTAATCTTTATGGATGCTGATTTACAAGATCCACCAGAATTAATCCCAGAATTAATTAAATGGTGGGAAGAAGGATATGATGATGTATATGCAAGAAGAAAGTCTAGAAAAGGAGAAACATGGCTTAAGAAATTTACATCTAAAATGTATTATAAGGTATTGCAAAGTTTAACAAAAGTAGAGATACAAAGGGATACAGGAGATTTCAGATTATTAGATAAAAGATGTGTTAATGCACTAAGAAAAATGAGAGAAACTCAAAGATGTTCAAAGAGTATGTTTAGTTGGATTGGTTACAAAAAGAAAGAGGTACTTTATGATCGTGATCCAAGAATCGCTGGCAAAACTAAATGGAATTATAAAAGGTTGGTAGATTTAGCAATTGATGGAATTACATCATTTACAACCTCACCTTTAAGAATATCAACATATTTGTGCATACCAACTTTTTTAGTATTATTTATTTACTTTATATATGTAATTTGTAAAATGATTTTAGTTACAAATAAGATTGATGCATATCAGGCAATCATACTTTTAATATTATTCTTTAGCGGAATACAAATATTGTTATTTGGTATTATAGGAGAATATTTGGGAAGGATATTTAATGAAACAAAAAATAGACCATTATACTTAGTTAATGAATATAACGGAATACGAGAAGAAAATGAATAATATACGAGGGAGGAATTAAAATGAAAAGAAAATCCATTTTTTGGGTAATAATTCTAGCAATTATTTTACTGGGAAACATAGTATTTGCTAATGTAGCTAATACAACAGAAAATGAAATTAGCGAAGAAGATTTAAAGACACTTACTGATAATTCTCAACAATTAAAAAGCGCAAATATTACAGGCAGTAAGACTGTAGAAGAAGGAGTGTACAAAATTGCTATAAGTTCAAATGAAAATATTGTAGTAGATATATCAGGAGCATCAAAAGATAATCAAGCTAATGCGAACTTATGGGAATATAAAGGAGAGATCCAACAAAAATTCAAATTAGAATATGATAATAATGGATCTTATGTCATAAGAAATGCAAATTCAGGAAAAGTATTAGATGTAGAATGGGGAGGAATGACCTCAGGAACTAATGTATGGCAATATGAATATAATGGATCAGATTCACAAAAATGGATTATACAAAAAACATCTGATGGATATTATAATATAATTTCAAAATTAAATGGTTTATATTTGGATTTTGAAAATGGATCTAAAGAAAATGGAACCAATGTGCGTGTATTAACAAAAAATAATGGACAATCTCAAAAATTCAACTTATTAGAAGTAAATCAAATTGTTGGAACAAAATCTGTAACTCCAGGAACATATAGAATTGCTATCTATTCAAGCAAATATATAGGTTTAGATGTATCTGGAGCATCAAAAGATAATCAAGCTAATGTTCAATTGTGGCAATATAAGGGAGAAAAGCAACAATTATTTGAACTTGCTTATAATAATGATGGTTATTATACGATTAAAAATGTTAATTCAGGAAAAATGCTAGATGTGTCATGGGGAGGAATGACTTCAGGAACTAATGTATGGCAATATGAAAATAATAACTCAGATTCACAAAAATGGATTATACAAAAAACATCTGATGGATATTATAATATAATTTCAAAACTAAATGGATTATATTTAGATATATCAAATGGTGGAACATCTAATGGAACTAATGTACAAGTATTTGAAAATAATGGTACAACTTCTCAAAAATTCCAAATATTAACAAATGAACCTATAAAAGGTGAAAAAACAGTAGATAATGGAACATATAGAATTGCAACAGTATTAAATGCTAATAAAGTTGTGGATATTTCTGGAGCATCAAAAGATAATCAAGCTAATGTAAACTTATGGGAATATAAAGGAGAAGTTCAACAAAAATTTAAACTAGAGTATGATGGTAACGGATATTATAAAATTAAGAATGTTAACTCAGGAAAAGTATTAGACGTAGAATGGGGAGGAATGACTTCAGGAACTAATGTATGGCAATACGAAGACAATAATACAGATTCACAAAAATGGGTTATAAAAGAAACATCTGATGGATATTATAATATAATTTCAAAATTAAACGGATTATATTTAGATGTTTCTAATGCTGGAACAGCAAATGGAACTAATATACAAGTATTTGAAGAGAACGGAACTAAGTCACAAAAATTCAAACTTGTAAAAAAAGATACAATAAAGGGAAGTAAAACTTTAGAGGATGGAACATATAGAATTGCTTTAGCTAAGGATACTACAGCAGGATTAGATGTTGCAAATAGCAACAGAGAAAATGGAGCAAATGTACAAGTTTGGAATTATGATAATGTAGCTAAGCAACAATTTAATATAGTTTATGATGGAAATGGATACTATACAATAATTGCAGTACATTCAGGAAAAGTATTAGATATTCAAAATGGAAAGAATGTTAGTGGAACCAATGTATGGCAATATATAAACAATGGTAGTGATGCTCAAAAATGGGTTATTAGAAAAAACAGTGATGGAACATATAATATTATTTCAAAAGTAGATGCTTTATATTTAGATATATCAAATGGATCTACAGCAGATGGAGCCAATATACAAGTGTTTGAGGCAAATGGCTCAGATGCACAAGAATTTCAATTTATAAAAATTGAAGATAAAAGTGAAAGAAGTATATTAGATGGTGGCTATAGAGTTGCATTGGCAAGTAATAGCAAAATGGGGTTAGATATTTCTAATGGAAATACGGATAATCAAGCAAATGTACAATTATGGGAATATACAGGAGTAAGACAGCAAAAATTTGTAATTGAATATACAGAAGATAACTATTATAGAATAAAAAGTGTTAACTCAGGAAAAGTATTAGACGTAGAATGGGGAGGATCAGCTCCAGGAACTAATGTATGGCAATATGAGGATAATAATTCAGACTCACAAAAATGGATTGTAAGACAAGTAGAGGATGGAAATTATATTATTATTTCAAAATTAAATGGTCTATGCTTAGATGTAGCAAATGGAAGTATAAAAAATGGAGCTAATATACAAGTTTATACAATAAATAAATCAAATGCACAAAAATTTAATTTTGAAAAGGTTAATATTGGTATAAATATAGATTCAAATAAATATCCAGGAGTACAAGAAAAAATAAATGAAATTGTTAAGAAACATCCAAATTGGAGATTTGAACCAGTATATTTAAATCTAGATTTTAATGAAGCAGTAGAAGGAGAATATAAAAGTAATAGAACTAATCTAGTAGATACAACTGTATACCAAGGAGAATGGATTAGAGAAAATCCATATAGTAGTGGCGAGTGGTATTCAGCATCAAGAAAAGCAATTGCATATTTTATGGATCCAAGAAACTTCTTAGATGATGTAAATGTATTCCAATTCCAATATTTAAATGATTATTTAAATGGTGTTGCAACATTAGAAGGTATACAAAATCAAGTAAATGGAACATTTTTAAATAATTATGCAAATGATATAAATACAGCATGTTTAAATCAAAATGTTAATCCATACTATGTAATCGCAAGACTATTCCAAGAGCAAGGAAGAAATGGAACAACAATTGGAACAGGAATGAATGGTGGAGATGGAAAAACATATTACAATCCATTTAATATAGGTGCAAACTTAGGAAATGATTATGAAACAGCTTTAGCTACTGCTAAAAAATACGGATGGGACAGTATGCAAAAAGCAATACAAGGAGGTATAGATTTCCTAAAAGCTAATTGGTTAGAAAATAAACAAAATACACTATATTTAAATAAATTTGATGTTGATGCAAGCAATGGAACAAATTTATATGAGCATCAATATATGCAAAACCTTTCTGCAGCATATAGTGAGGCACGTACTCTTAGAGGATGCTATGTAAATACAGGTAAATTAGAATCAGAATTTGTATTTTATATTCCTTTATATGAAAACATGCCAACAGAAGTAAGCCCAATGCCAGTTAATAATGTTGATGAGACAGCAATGAGTGCTAAAATAGTAAATATTGATAAACTAGAAATAAAGGAAACTACACAGGAAAATGCTAAAGTATTGGGAACTTTATCTAAAGGAGAAACAGTACTATCTGTTGAAAGAGCTGTAAATGGTAATTGGAGTAAAATTGTAACAGATAAGCAAGTAAATGGATATAACATTATTGGTTATGTATCAGGAGATTATTTAGAATTTATAAATGATAAAACAAATTCTAATTATATTGCTACAGTAAAAACACAGGATGGAATTGGAGTAAACGTAAGAAGCGGACCAAGTACAGAGTTTAGCAAAGTTGGAGCATTTCAAGATGGAACTACAGTAACAGTAATATCTACAGGTGTTTACCACACTAAAAAATCTGATGGTAGCAGTGATTTCTGGTGGGATTGGTGTATAGCAGAAGGTGGAAGAAAAGTATTTATTCCAACTAAATATTTACAAAAATAATATTTATAAATGAAATTACTGGAGCAGAATGTATATTTTTGCTCCAGTAACTATATATATTAATTAAATCCAACAAAAGGGGAGATTAAGTATGAAAAAATTTTTAAGTTTTGTATTAATTCCAATTCTTTTAATAATACTTATAACAAATACTTCTTATGCAAGATTTGTAGATATGGAATATCCACCAAATAGTTCGGGGAATGCAGATCTTACTGATGAAGAAGCAGAAGATGAATATAGCAACGAATTAGAACAGCAAAATACAAGTGCAGAAGATTTTATAGATAAATCTAGCAATAACTATTTAAAGTCTTTAACTGTAGAAAATGCTACATTAAGTCCAGAATTTGCGAGACAGAATGAAAGATATACTGTAACATTAAATGATCCAAATGCTAAAACACTTAAAATCTCTGCAGAAGCTGAAGATGAAAAAGCAACAATAGAAGGAACGGGAGAAATTGAATTAACAGATGGAATAAATAATCTTAGAGTTACAGTTACTGCAGAAAATGGAAATGTAAGATTTTATAATTTAACAGTAGAATTACCATATGATCAATCTCAACTAAGATTGAATTCTTTAGAAATCGAAGGAATAGTTGAAAATAGTAATAATGAAAAGATAAGTTTGAAACCTAGTTTTGATAAAGAAACTTTTGAATATACAATGGAAGTTTCAAATAGAGTAACAGGATTACAAATAGATGCAAAAGCAGATGATAATATTTCTGTAAGGATTTCTGGAGGAAATTCATTAGATGTAGGAGAAAACACAGTAATAATTGAATTATCAAATATGAACGACGAAACTCAAAAAACAACTTATACAATTAAAGTAACAAGGAATGAAGATAATTCTAACAATACAATTTTAATTGTTTCAATAATTGCAGTAGTAGTTATTTTAATAATAATAATATTTATGATTAAACGAAAAAAATAAATAGTTTTAGCCAGTATTTTTTATTAAATGCTGGCTAAAATTTTATATTTTTTCTTGTAAAAATATTATTATAATGGTAAGATAAATGCGTAAAATTATAAATGGAGGAAATATTTATGGAAAATATTAAAATATTTGCTTGTAGTAGTTATGCAGAACCTTTTACAAAGGAAATTTGTGATTATCTAAATTTACCAATGGGAAAGATAAACTCAATGAAATTTAAAAATGATAATAATTTTGTTCAAATACTAGAAACAGTAAGGGAACAGGATGTGTATTTAGTACAAAGTAATGTTCCACCTGTAAATGAAAGAATAATGGAGTTATTAATAACAATAGATGCAGTAAAAAGAGCATCAGCAGGTAAAATAAATGTTGTTTTACCATATTATATCTACTCAAGATCAGATAAAAAGGATCAACCAAGAGTTCCAATAACAGCAAAATTAATAGCTGAATTATTAGAAACAGCAGGAGCGACAAGGGTTATAACATGTGATCTTCATAATCCAGCAATACAAGCATATTTTAATAATATAAATTGCGATAGACTTTCAGCAGAAGATCTTTTAGAAGATTATTTTGAACAAAAGAAATTAGAAAATATGGTAATAGTAGCCACAGATGCAGGTAGCTCTAAGAAAGCTTATAAATATTCTGAATTCTTTAATTGTCCAATAGCAATGTTGGATAAAAGAAGAGATGGAAATAATGATAAAGCAATAGGAACTACGATTATAGGTGATGTTAAAGATAAAAATGCAATTATTTTTGATGATGAAATAGATACTGCAGGTTCAATGATGGAAACAGTAAGAGTTCTAAAAGAATTTGGAGCAAAAGCAATTTATGCAGGTTGTACACATGGTGTACTTTCTGGTCCAGCTATAGAAAGAATAAAAAATTCACCAATAAAAGAATTAGTTATAACAAATACTATACCATTAACCGAAGAAAAGAAAATAGATAAAATAAAGGTAGTTTCTATAGCTCCATTATTTGCAGAAACGATAAAACGTCTAAATGAAAAAAGACCTTTAGGAGAAATACTAAAAAGAATAGAAAAATAATAAAAAGGAAAAAATATGAAAGAATATATAAAAAAATATTATAAATATTATTTAATAATAATATTTATCGCTATTATGCTAACATCAGCATTACTAGTTAATGGACTGCCAGATGCTCATGATGTAGATGCACATATGGCAAGAGCTGTAGGGACAGGTAAGGCATTAAAAGAAGGACAAGTTCCGCCATTGGTTGTATCTGATTATGTAAATGGATTTGGATTTGCATGGAACCTATTTTATCCGCCATTAGCACCATATATTATGACCATATTAAAGCTTTTTGTAGCTACTTATCAAAATGCTTTAAAATTATTAATTATGATATTTATGTGCATATCTGGAATAGCTATGTTTAAGTTAATGGAAGAGATAACAGGAAAGAAAAAAGTTTCTTTGCTAGCTTCAATAATATATATGTGTGCACCATATTTATTAATAGATATATATATTAGAATGGCAGTGGGAGAAATATTATCATATGCTTTATTTCCAGTACTATTTTTAGGAATACATAATTTATTTTATGGAAGTGGAAAAAAGCATACTTTAATTACAGTAGGAGCAGTGGGAATATTGTTATCCCATAATATTAGTGCAATATTTGCGATTGGCTTATCAGTTATTTATGTCTTGTTTAATATAAAAAGATTAAATAATAAAGAAATATGGAAGAAAATAGGAATTAATGTAGTTTTTATAATATTAATAGTTGGATTTTTTTATCTTCCATTATTACAGGCTAAAAATTCAATAAATTATGCGGTATTTGAATATGGAACAATGGCAACATTAAATTCGCTAAAAGATAATGTAGTATATTTATCACAAATATTATTTGGAAAAATGCAAACAGGTTATAGTAATCCAATAATTATTTCTAAAAATGTAGATTGGGATATGTGTATGCAAATAGGATTGTATATTGTTATACCACTTTTATTTACACCATTTGTTTATAAAAAAATCGATAAAAAATTTAGAAAAAATTATTTACTCACTTTAGTAATTGGTCTTTTTGCAATATTTGCATCAACTCCATTATTTCCATATAATATATTGCCTAAACAAATAGCTGTAATTCAGTTTCCATGGAGATTTTTGCATATTGCAACATTTGCATTATCTATTATAGCAACAATTAATATATATAAAGTATTCGAGCAAATAAGATTGCAAGAAATAATGATATTTACAATTATAATATTAGTGTATATTTCACCACTAATATTTGTAAATAATTTTAATACAAGAATAACAGATGAAGTATATACAGGGGAAGAGGAATTAAATCCAGATGATAAGTCTACAAAAAGCTCAGCAATGTTAGAATATTTACCACTTAAAGCATACGAAAATATAGAGTACATAAAAAATAGAAGCCAAGATGTTGTAGTTATAGAAGGAAACATACAAATAACAGAGCAAAATAAAAATGGTTCAAATATGAATATAAAATTCACAAATGCAAGTAATAAATCTAGCATAGAATTACCATATATTTATTATCCGGGATATGAGATAAAAATAAATGGAGAAAAAATTGATTATTATGAATCAGAAAATGGATTTGTTAAATTAGATATACCAGAAAATACTAGTGGAGAGATAGTAGTAAAATATACAGGAACAATACTTGCTAGAATAACATGGCTAATTTCATTAATATCATTAATAGTATTTATAATATATAATATAAATTTATGTATTAAGTATAAAAAAGATAGAAAAATTTTAGTTCATGAAAAAGATTAATATTGTGATATAATGCTATAAACAAAAGGAGAGTATCATGAAAAAAATTTCAGTTATAGTACCAATGTATTATGAAGAAGAAGTAGCAGAAGAATGTTATAAAAGGTTAAATAATGTATTAACAAATATAGATAATTATACACATGAGATAATATTTATAAATGATGGAAGTAAAGACAAAACTTTGGATATTTTAATAGGTATAGCAAATAAAGATAAAACCGTAAAAGTAATATCATTTTCTAGAAATTTTGGGCATCAATGTGCAGTAACTGCAGGTTTACAATATGTAACAGGTGATGCAATAGTAATTATAGATGCTGATTTACAAGATCCACCAGAATTAATACCAGAAATGTTAAAACTTTGGGAAGATGGATATGAGGTAATATATGGAAAAAGAAAATCTAGAAAAGGAGAATCAAGATTTAAGTTATTAACTGCGTCAATGTTTTATAGAACATTAAATGCTTTATCAGATGTAGATATTCCAAAGGATACAGGGGATTTTAGACTTGTAGATAGAAAAGTAGTGGATGTTATAAATTCTTTGCCAGAACATAATAAATTTTTAAGAGGTCTATTTAGTTGGGTTGGATTTAAGCAAACACCATATGAATATGAAAGAAAAGAAAGATTTGCGGGAAAGACAAAATATCCTTTAAAGAAAATGTTAAAATTAGCCCAAGATGGTATATTTAGTTTTTCTACAAAGCCATTAAGAATAGTAGGAACAATGGGAATTATATCTATAGCTATTTCAATTATAGTTCTAATTTATGCAATATTGTCATATATATTTAATTGGAATAATTTAACTGCGGGATGGACTTCTTTAATGGTAACAATTACATTTTTAAGTGGTATGATACTTATATCTTTATGGATGATTGGGGAATACATTGGAAGAATATATGACGAAACAAAGAAGAGACCACAGTATGTAATAGAAAAAACTTTTAATATAGATCAAAATGATTAAATTTAATAAATTCATAAGAGAAAATTGGGGGAATTATAAATGCATAATGTATCAGTTATTACAGTATTTAAAAGAAAACATAAGAAAATAAAAGAATGTTTAAATAGTTTAATAAATCAAACATTAGAGAATATAGAAATTATTTGTGTTTATAAAGAAGAAAATACTGAGATAGATAATTTTGTTAAAGAAACAATGGAAAAATACAAAAATATAAAAATTATATATAAAACAAAAGCACAGGATGTAACAGCTAAAAATAATGCGTTAGAGCAAGCAGATGGCAAGTATATTATTGTTATGAATGGCAATATGTGTTTGGAAAAGACAGCATTGGAAAAATTATATAATGCTCAAGAAAAGAATAATACAGACATTGCAATTTGTGGGTATGATATTATAGATGTAAATTCTAATCAATTATTAAGTATGGGATTAGATAAAAATTTTAGTGAGAAAGAATCGTTAGATGGGAAAAATCTTAATTTTGCTTATTTGAATTTGGATGGAGGAAATAAATTAATCAAGAGAGAAATAATACAAGATATCCAATTTCAAAATTATGATGAATGTCAAGACGAGATATTTATATTAAGCTGTTATGCAAATGTAAATAGCATTTCTTTTATAGATGAAGAATTATTTTTTAAATATGATGATAATTCTGTAACAAATTTTAAAAATCAAATACAGTTAAATGATTTAAAATTAGGCTTAGTAGAAATTAAGAAAATATTTAAAGATGCTGGAAAATATGAAAATATACAAAATACATTATCATTTATAGCATTTTCAAAAATAGGAGTAAGATCATTAATAGAATTAGCCTATGATAAGAATAATAATTTAAAGGAAAAAGCTAAAGAATCAATGAATTACTTAGATGTAAACTTTTTTGAATGGAGAAAAAATCCATGTTTTAAATTTAAGAATGTTCCAAATAAAAGTTATTGGGTTGCACATATAATGTATAAATATGGATTCCAAACAATGTTTGCAAAGGTGTATAAAAAGTTTGTAGAAATTGGATATAAATCTTTAACTTTTTAATGTTGTATAAAATTACATAATTTAAGTAAAAACTAAATTGTAGTTGCAAATTTACAATATTGTTTCTGCAATTATAAGTGTTAGAGTACAAGTTTTAAAAATATCAAAGAACTTGTACTTTTTGCTTATAAATGATATTATTTTATTAAATCTTTATAATTCAAGAAAGGAATATTTCATTATGGATGAAGAAAATATAATAAACCCAGAGTTAATAAGTGAAGAAGAAAATAGATTAGAGAATTCATTAAGACCTAAAACACTTTCAGAATATATAGGTCAAACAAAAGTAAAAGAGAATATGAAGATATATATAGAAGCAGCCAAAAAAAGAGGTGAGCCATTAGACCATGTACTTTTATATGGACCTCCAGGTTTAGGAAAAACAACATTATCAAATATTATTTCAAATGAGATGAATTCAAATATAAAAATTACATCAGGTCCAGCAATTGAAAAGCCTGGTGATTTGGCTGCATTACTTACAAATTTATCAGAATTCGATGTTTTATTTATAGATGAAATTCATAGATTAAATAAGAGTGTAGAAGAAATATTGTATCCAGCATTAGAAGATTATACTTTAGATATTATTATTGGAAAAGGACCAAGTGCAAGATCTATAAGATTAGATTTACCTAAGTTTACACTAATAGGTGCAACGACAAAGGCAGGTTCTTTAACAACACCTTTAAGAGATAGATTTGGAATTGTAGAAAGATTAGAATTATATGAGCCAGACGATTTGCAGAAAATTGTAAAAAGATCTGCAGGAATTTTAAATGTTGATATAGATGATTTAGCTAGTATGGAAATTGCAAAAAGATCAAGAGGTACGCCTAGAATTGCTAACAGAATTTTAAAAAGGGTAAGGGATTATGCAGCAGTTTTAGGAGATGGAAAAGTTGATTTGAATATGGCAAAAATTGCTTTAAATAAATTAGAAATAGATGATTTAGGCTTAGATCAAACAGATAGAAATATATTGCTAACAATTATACAAAAATATGCAGGAGGACCAGTAGGAATAGAAACCTTAGCTGCTACAACTGGTGAAGAAATGGAAACAATAGAAGATGTATATGAACCTTTTTTAATGCAAATAGGCTTTATTGCCCGTACTCCTAGAGGAAGAATTGCTCTTCCAGCTGCATATGAACATTTAAAAATAGAATATAAAAAATAGATTTGGATTGGAGAAAAAGTGAAAGAAAGAACAAAAGTAAAATTAATAGATATAGTTTTTTTTATTAGTATGTTAATATTATTTTCAGCAGAGGTATTGCCAAGGAATTTATCAAATTTGGATGAAATTTGGAATTTTAATTTTGCAAGAAATATAGCAAATGGTTTATTACCATATAATGATTTTAATATGTTACAAACTCCGTTACTCTCATTTATCATGCGGAGGAATACTAAAAATTTTTGGACAAGAATTATTTGTTATGAGAATCGTGTCTGTATTTTTTGGTGCTGGAATAATATTTATAACATATAAAATACTAAAAGAATTAAATTTGAATATAAAATGGTCAATATTATCTGCTACACTAGTATTTTTATTTATTAAAGATAATTTTTATATAGATTATAATTATGCAATCTTATTTATAACATTGCTACTTATTTATATAGAACTAAAATATAAAAGTTATAATATAAAATATAATATTTTAATTGGATTTCTTGCAGGAATAACAATATTATTTAAACAAAGTACAGGGGGATGTATAACATTTATAACAGTATTTTATATAATATTGCAAAGACGAAATAGAACTACTTTAAAAGCGATAATGGCAAGATTTTTAGGAGCTATTATTCCATGTATTTTATTTATAATATATTTAATTGCAACAAATTCTGTTTTTAGTTTTATTGATTATTGCATTTTAGGAATTGGAACTTTTGAAAATAGTGTTTCATATTCAAAATTATTACAAGGAAAAGACTTTTATGCTTTTATTGCTTTAATAGTACCAATCAGTTTATTGATGTTATTAATTATAAATTTAAGAAATATAAAAAGAAAAGAAATAAATGAAAAATCGGATTACTTAATATTATTTGTATATTCAATAGCACAATTTATTATAGTATATCCAATAGCAGATAAAATACATTTTGTAATAGCATCTGTTCCAACAATCATTGTTATATTGTATTATATTTGTAAAAGTATTCAAAATATAAGAAAAATAAAAGTTTCTATATTTATAGAGCATTTTATGAATGTAATTACAATTTCTTTTGTATGTATATTATGTTTGCAAGCAATTAATGAAATATATTTATATTCAACAACAGAAAAATCAGTTCTAAATCATTTTGCCAATATTCCTATTAATCAAAGCTTACAAAATAGGATATTACAGATTGATGAATTTATAAATATAGAAGAAAGCACTGTATATATATTAGATTCTGAAGCAGCAGTGTATATGATTCCTCTTGATATATATAATAAGGATTTTGATATGTTTTTGAAGGGAAATCTAGGCAAGGCAAGTGAAGAAGGTCAGGTTGAAAAAATAAAGAATATGAAAGATACAATAATTTTAATAAAAAATGATAACACAGCATTAAATTGGCAAATGCCAAAAGAAGTAATAAATTATGTAAAAAATAATTTACAAAAGATAGGAGAGATTAGTTTTTTTGATATTTACAAAACGGATTAATGAGTTTTAGCATAAATGGCTAATATTAATAAAAAAGAGGAGTAGATAAAAATGAAGTTATTAATGCATACTTGTTGTGCACCATGTAGTGTATATTGTATAGATTCGCTAAGAAAAGAGAAAATTGAACCAACTGTATATTGGTATAATCCAAATATTCATCCGTATACGGAATATAAAGCTAGAAGGGATTGTTTAAAAGAATATACTAAAAGTATAAACGTTGAGGCGATTTTTGAAGAAAATTATGGATTAGATGAATTTTGCAAAAATGTAATATGCGATTTGCAAAACAGATGTCAAAATTATTGCTATAAAGTAAGATTAGAACAAACTGCTAAATATGCAAAAGAACATGGCTTTGATACTATTTCTACTACTCTTTTAGTAAGCCCATATCAAAAGCATGATATTTTAAAAATGCAAGGAGAAGAAATAGCGAAGAAATATGGTTTAGAATTTTTATATAGAGATTTTAGAGTAGGATTTAGAGAAGGTCAGGCAAAAGCAAGAGAACTTGGTTTATATATACAAAAATATTGTGGTTGTATTTTTTCTGAGGAAAGTAGATATTTAAGTCACAATCAAGAAATGCCAAAATTGCCAGAAGGTTTCGAATTTTTACAAGTAAAGCATTCAATTAATATAAGGAAGGAAAGAGATGAGAAAGAAAAATATTTAGAGTTACTTCTAGAAGCAGATCCAAGTAAAGAGATGGTTGAAAAATATTTATCTGATGGTGAATTATTTGTATTAACATATAATGATGAACCAGTTTGTATTGCTGTAACTGTACAGAAAGATAATGATACAATAGAATTAAAAAATATAGTAACAAAAGAAAAATACAGAGGAAAAGGCTATGCTAAAAAAATGATTAAGTACTTAGTAGATAATTATAAAACAAGATATAGTAAGATGATTGTAGGGACAACAGAAAATAACATACCATTCTATGTAAAACAAGGATTTGATAAATACGAAAAAACTATTAAAAATTTCTTTACTGATAATTATGATGAAGAATTAATGGATGGAAGTATGCCATGTATTGATATGTATTATTATTCAAAAGATTTAATAAAAAATAATAGAATAAGTAATATAAAATAATCTTGAAATTTTTCAGAAGATGACAGATATAGGAAGAAGAGTGAGAAAGATAAAAAAACAGTAATTAGGCAAGAAGGAAAATAAATAGTATAAAAAAGAAAAGATTAAGTTAACGAGGATTTTAGAAAATAAAAAAGGAGGAAATGTTATATGGTAATATATTATATAACAATTTTAGGAGTAATACTTATACTAATTTTTCTAGGATTACTTATTTTGACTGGAGCTATTATATTTTTAGTAAGCATTATTAAAGCTAAAAAACAAAAAAAGAAAATTAATAAAATTAGTACTTTAATTGGATGCGTTTTGATAATATTGCCACTAGTTTTTATAACATCGATATATGATTGGAAAAATGAAATATCTCAAGATGATAATACTAGTGATTATAACAATTTAGGTGAAAAATGGAGTAACAGCTATACTTCCAAGAATACTGCTAATGACGATGTAATACAATATCTATTAAAAGGTATAGAAAGTCGTGATGTTGAAATAATTTCTAATATGTTTTCGGAAGAAACTAGAAACAAATCGAATTTTCAAAGCGAAGTAAATGAATTTTTAGAAAATGTACCAGAAGATTTTAATGAGTATACTTATAAAGAAATAACCTCATCACGATCAGGCTCTTATTCAAAAGGAACATCAACAAAAGAATTGGATAGTAATTATATATTTCAAAAAGATAATAAAGTAATCTACTTATCTTATTCAGGATATATTGAAAATGATAGTGAAAAATCAAAAATAGGATTAGAAAAATTATATTTACAATCAGCAGAAGCAAAAATACTAGAAAGAGAAGAAGAAAATGATATACAAAGTAAATATCTTTTTATGATGCCAGATGGCAGTGAATATAGAGAGAGAACAACTACAAATAATCAAGAGAAATATGTTATTAAGGATAATCAAATTCTTGTTTGCTATATAGATGTTGATGAAGAATTTGAGTTTAAAATTATAAAAAATTATTATCCATATAGATTTAATTCTTACGATAGAAGTATAACTAAAGATGAATTAATTAATGCATATGAGCAATCAAGAAAAGTAGAAGATATAGTTTCTTTATTAGGTGATCCGAATGCAATTTCTTATTCTAGTACATTAAAGAATATTCTTTATGAAGTAAAAGATATGGATACTACAATATATGCATTTATAAACTTTGATGTTTATTATAGATTAGGAAGTTGTAGCTTTTATACTCAAGATGGCAAGTATATAGAAACTATTAAACGTTCACAAATGGAAGATGAAGGATGATAAGAAGCGTGTGGTAATGATGAATAGATGATATAATGAAGGAATTTTAGAGAAATGTCTTCCAAAATATTTATAAAAAGATTAAAAAAAATTAAAAGAAGGTATAAAAAACAAAGTAAGGTATTTATCCTTTAATTTGGAAAGTATATTAGTGAAAAACTAGAGTTTGAAATTGTATGAAAAGATAAAAAAGGAGTAGAAATGCTAGTAGAAATAATAGGAGATTTAGCAGGAACCAAATATGAATATCAAGAATTTATGGATTCAAGAAAGGACATCATTAATGTAGGAAGAAGAAAAGAAATACTTAATCCTGATATTGAACTATTGACAGATGAAAGTTTTATTAATGATGATTAACTTTTTACAATAGCAATTGCGGAGGCGATATTTTATAATAGAGATTATAAGGAAGTTTTAAAAAAGTATGTACAAAAATATGGAAATAAACCAGTAGAAAGAAAGGATTTTTTAAAAATGTTTTTTCTCCAAGCTTTATAAAATGGGCAAATTCTAATACTAATGAAAATGCAGATAGTCAAGGAAATGGCGTGGCTATGCGAATTTCATCAGTAGCATTTTTATTTGAAGATATAGAAATAGTGGAAAAAGAAGCAAAAAAAGCAACTATACCATCACATAATAGTAGTGAGGCTATAAGAGGAGCAACATGCCTTGCAGGTACAATATTTTTAGCTAGAAAAAAACAAGGTAAAGATAAAATTAAAAAATATGTTACTAAAAAATATGGATATAATTTAAATTATAATTTAGAAGAGTTACAAGAAAATAATACTTGGACTTGTGAAGTAACTGTACCACAAGCAATATTTTTATTTTTGAAATCTAATAATTTTGAAGATTCAATAAGAAAAGCAATTTCGATTGGAGGAGATACAGATACAATTGATTGCATGGTAGGTGGATTTTCAGAAGCATATTATGGAATACCAAAAGAATTAAGGAATAAAGCTATAAAGTTATTACCAACAGATTTAAGAAATATTATAATAAAAGCATAAAAATTAACGAAGAACAAACAAAATGAGATATGTGAAATTTGAGTGGCTAATAAGTAAGAATTCAGAAAGAGGTAGATATCTAGGCGAGAATTTTCAACCATCGAAATTGCCAGATGGTTTTGAGTTCTTACTAGTACAGCATTCAATTAATATAAAAAAGAAAGAGATAATAAAGAAAGATAATGATACAATAGAACTAAAAAATATAGTAACAAAAATATACAAAAAATGTTATGAATTAGTGAGAAGTTAAAGGAGTTATAATTATGGACAAATATATTATAGTAAAGGTCTTATGTGATAAGAATGAAATAACAAATAATATAGTTGATAGTGTTTTAAATAAAAGATTAGTGGCAGGTTGTCAAATATATGAATGTAGATCTAAATATCACTGGAATAATGAAATAGAGCAAACGAATGAATATTTAATTGAAATGAGAACTAAATTATCAAAATTTAGTGCGATTGAAAAACTTGTAAAAGAAATTCACGATTATGATGTTTGCGAAATTTCTTATGTTGAAATATCAGGTGCAAATAAAGAATTTTTAGATTGGATTGATAAAATAATAGAAAGTTAATAAATTTAATCTATATATTGAACTGTGTGAAGATAAGTCGCTAGATAAATAGAACATATAAAAAAAGGAGTAATTGAGAGGAAGATAGATAAAAATTAAAAAAGATAAGAAAAATAAATAAAAAAATATAATTGTGTGATCTGTGGAGACACAATTTAGAAAATAAGAAAGGAGTGTGAAAAAATGAGCAAACTAGAAGAGTTAAGAGATTTAATTATATATCAAAGCAGAAATAATGAGAATATATCAGTAGAAGTATTATATGACAATGAGGATTTTTGGTTAACTCAAAAATCGATGTCAAAATTATTTAATGTTGAAGTAAATACTATAAATTATCATTTAAAAGAGATTTTTGAAACTCATGAATTAGAGAAAAATCGAACTATTCAAAAATTCGAACAGTTCAAAAAAAAGGAAATGGAAGTGTTTCAAGAGAATTAACTTTTTACAGTTTAGATGCGATTATTGCAGTTGGATATAGAGTGAACTCAAAAGAAGCTACTGATTTTAGAATTTGGGCAACTAATACATTAAAAGAATACATAAAAAAAGGTTTTGTTTTAAATGATGAATTATTAAAAAATGGACCTAAATTTGGAAAAGATTATTTTAAAGAACTCTTAGAACGTATTCGTTCAATTAGGACAAGCGAACGAAGAATTTGGCAACAGATAACAGATATATTTGCAGAATGAAGAAAAACAAATAAAAGACTAGAAAGAGCGGTATCGGGTTATTTTGACTATATAGAAGACTTAGTAGAAAGAGAAAACACATTCACAATGGAGGAATTTGCAAAAAGTGTTAATGAATTCTTAGAATTTAGAAAATATGATATATTAAAGGATAATGGAAAAATTTCTAGAAAAATAGCTGAGGAAAAGGCTGAAAAGGAATATAACGAATTTAATAAGCATCAAAAAATAATATCAGATTTTGATAAATTAATTTTAGAAACAAAAAAGTTGGATGAAAAGAAATGAGATTATATATTATAACCACAAAAACGGACAAACATTTATATATGTAGGAAAACAGAAATTTTTGAAAAGGGCTTAAATCTGTGGCTTAAAGAACTGAAATAGATTTCAAATGTAGTTATATCAAGTGCTTTAAGGAGTAATGTCAGGGTACGCAAATTTTGACAGTTAAATAAGAAGAGTTCTGAGGAGGATAGATATAGGAAAAAGATTGAGAAAGATAGAGTGAAAAATATTTAGGAGGACAAGTAATGAAATTAAAAATACTAGGTTCAGGAAATATATTTTCTAAAGATAATAGTGCAAGTTGTTTAATAGATAATAAAATATTAGTTGATGTACCTAATGGAACATGTAAGACTTAAAAAAGAATTGAGATTGAGCCAAGCAATATTTCAAATGTATTAATTACACATTTCCATGGAGATCATTATTTTGATATACCATTTGTGTTATTGAATAAAATATCTAATAGCAATGAACCAATAAATATATATTGTGATGCTTCTGGAGAAGATAAAATATATAATTTAACTAAATTAGCATTTCCTAATAAAGTAGATAAAATTAATCAATATTTTAAATATAATACAAATATTAATTTTAGTATAGGAAACTATATAGTAGAAAAAGTAAAATTGGAACATGAAGAAGGGATAGAAGCTAATGGATATATTTTTAAAGAAGAAGATATAAAAATAGGTTTTACTGGTGATACAGGTATATGCCAAGGAGTAAAGCTGATGGCAGAAGAATGCAGTTATTTAATATGTGATTGCAACGCATTGAAAGGAAAAAAATCACATATTGGAGTTGACGAAATTATAGAGTTAGCAAAAAAATATGAAAATTGTACCTTGTATACAACACATATGGGAAATGATGTAAGAGAAGCAATAATATCACTTAATATAAAAAATCTTATTCCATTATATGATTATGATGAATTTTTAATATAAACAGTAGAAAAATATGTTAAAAATAGACTAATATTTCGTAGAAATAAAGTATGTATGAATTTGGATGGAAGTAAATAAGGAGGATTTTTTACTTGAATAATAACTTAGATTTGAATTTTAATGAAATTATCAATATGATTGAAACAAGAAGAAATAATGCTTACAAAAAAGTAAATGAAGAACTTATTTCTCTATATTGAGATTTTGGAAAGTATATTAGTGAAAAAGTTAATGATAGTAATTGGGGAGATAAAATTGTAGATAAACTTGAAGAGATATATTGCAAATTATTATGGTAGATAAATATACAGCTGAAGAAATAGAGAAATACATAAGCATTGTGTTACTAAACATAATGTGATATAATTGCAAAAAAATTAGGAGGTTGAATCATATGAATTCATTAATTAATGAGCTTGTTAAAAAATTGCGGAATGTAAAAAATGAGGAAGAAGCAAAGAGGTTGTCTTATGAACTTTCGGATACATTCGATGAGGTTGGAATAACAGAAATATTGGTTTAAAAAATCAGATCAATTTTGGTTATCAAATGATGGGTTATGGGACAAATGGGAAGGTTTCATAAGATATGAACTTTCAGGTAAATTGGCTGTACATCCTTTAAGCGCTGTTCCGGTAGAGAGGTTTTATCATGATCTTCTGTTTGAAGAGGTAAATGCTATATGGCGTAAAGCTAAATCTGAATAGTATTGATTTTTATTAACACACAATGAAAAGACGAGATGTTTCATTGTGTGTTAATATTATCGATAATTATTTTTAGCAAAGAAAAATCTTTATAATATAGAAGAAATAATGAAAAATAATAATTATATAAAAGAGTTGTCAAATATAATGTATATGGATTATAATTTTACTCAGAAAGAAATAGCCGAAACACTAGGAGTGAATAAGTTAAAATTCATAGATTATTACATGAACTTTAAGGAACGTCCCTAAAGTTCAAAAGGAGGATATAATATGGATAAGCATATGAAGATAGAGGATTTTCAGGAAGATATTGATAAAAAGAACTATGATAAGGTGTATAAACAGATTGTTGAGCAAACTATGAAGTTGCTTAAACAAATTGCTAAAAAATTTAAGATTGAGATTGATTTTAATGAGACACATGGCGACGAATATCCTTTTTTTGAAATTGAATATAATTTTGAAAGACAGAGCTATTCTTTTGAAAGTGTAAAATATATGATGTATTCTCTAGAAAATTGGGAAGAAGATCCAGATGATTTATTAAAAGAAACTCCAGATATTAAAATAAATAGATATATCAATTATTATAATCAAATTATTAATACTTTGGAAGAACTGGAGAAAGTTGAAGAAGAAATAAAAGTAAAAGGTTATGAGAATTTAAAAAATGCAGAGATAAAAAAATTAATAAAACTTTTTAAAGAGATGATGGAGTACAAGCATAAAAAATACGATGAAAATTGGGATTTTGAAACATGGTTAGATAAATTAGATGAAGCTTACCATTATTATCATAATGATTTTATGGATGCATATGAAATAGTAGAAAGAGGTTGTATTTCAAGAGAAGTAGATGCAGACTATGAGGTCATAATAAAAACCACAAAAGCAGAAAGAATAATAGAGTTACGAACTTTATATGACTTTTTAACTTGGGATAAAGATGATTATAAAAATTATGCAAATTATTATAGAGATTATGAATTAAAAGAGGGACAAACTTATAAAGATTTATTTGATTTGGAAAAAGAAAAATTTGTAAAATTATTTAAAGAAATGCTTGAATTTGTAAAATATAAATATGAAAGCAATGATTTTTATGCATTAATGGTAGATATAAAAAATGCATATCCTTTTTATAGAAATTTAATTACACATTTAGATGTTGAATTGTCACAACCATATACAACCTACATTGAAAATTTAGACTATATGGAAGATGTATATGAAAATCTTTCTAAGAATTATAAAAATTTTGACGAAAACATGAAGAAATTTCAAGAGCAACAAAAAGATTTAGAACAAGAAATAGATGAAGGGTTTGGGGATGAAGAAGATGATGAATATATTTAAAAATATATTTGAATATTTTAATATGGATAATAGAAAAAATCGTAATGAATTACGATCAAGACAACAAGATGATTTTGAAACTAAATATGGTCAATATAAATTTCTAATATCAAGTGATACTGCCTATGAAATAGCTTGTCAAAATGAAAATTTAAAAACAGATTATTGTAGAGCTAATAGAAAAAGCTATTCATATATTGGGTTTAGAGATAAAAGAATTGACCTTGTAGAAATTGATCAGCGATTATATTGGAAAATTCAAATATTAGATTGTGATATTTCGGGAATAGATTTTGAAAAAGGTGAAACAGTGTTCTGGGATGGATTTGTCCCAGATAAAGATTTATATAAATTAAAATGTTTAATAGATGTAGAAACAGGAGAATATATATATTATCCTAGAAAAGATAAAAAAATTAGAGGCACTAGATTTTAAATATAAGTATAAATTAATAAAAAGTAACATAAAAAATAAATGAAACATAATATATAAAAACCTATGTACAAAAATACATAGGTTTTTATATATTATAAAGCTAATTTTTTTATAGCGAATCTTATATCTATTTTTTATTATATGTTTATTACATGTATTGATAATAAATATATAAGATATACCAAATTTTTGATTTCTATATAGGAATAGGAGGTTAAATGTATGAATAAAATAGGTTTAATAGGAAATACACCAATGATAAAAATTAATTATAAGTATAAGGGAAAAAGTAAATATATTTATACAAAATTAGAATATTTTAATTTAACTGGCAGTATAAAAGATAGAGTTGCTTTTTATATAATAAATAATGCAAAAAGAAGAGGAGATTTAAAAGACAGTATGCCAATTGTTGAGGCTACAAGTGGAAATACTGGAATTTCATTATCTGCATTAGGAGCTTTTTATAATCATAAAGTATATATTTTTATGCCAGATTGGGTAAGTAAAGAAAGAATAGAATTAATGGAAGGCTATGGAGCAAATGTCAAATTATTTTCAAAACAAGATGGTGGATTTTTAAGATGTGTTAATGAATCTAAAAATTTTGCAGTATCTAAAAATGCATTTTTAGCGAATCAATTTTCTAATAAAGATAATTTTTTAGCACATTATGAAACAACAGGAGAAGAAATTATAAAAAATATCCCTGAAACACTATATGGATTTGTATCTGGAGTTGGAACAGGTGGAACTTTAATGGGAATTGGAACAAGATTAAAAGAAAAATTTAAAGATCTAAAAATAGTTGCAATAGAACCAGATAAAATGCCAATAATATCTAAGGGAATAATCTTAGGAGATCATAAGATAGAAGGAATAGGTGATGAATTTGTTCCAGATTTATTAAATAAAAAAATTATAAATGATATTTTTTTAGTAAATGATGATGATGCTATTAATATGTCTAAGAAATTAGCAAAAGACTTAGGATTAGGTGTTGGCATTTCTTCCGGAGCTAATTTAATAGGAGCTATATTATTAAACGAAAAAATTAATAAACCAGTAGTTACTGTATTTGCAGATGACAATAAAAAATATTTATCTACAGAATTATTTAAGAAATCAGAAGTTAAAGAAGAATTTATATCTAATAATGTTAAATTTATAGATTATGAGTATATTTAAGATATTAAGATTGATAAAAAGCAAAAAAGTCTGTATAATTTAATAGAACTAAAATTTAGGAGGACAAAATGGCATTATTAGAGGTAGAAAATCTATCACATTCATTTGGAGATAAAATATTATACAAAGATTCTTCTTTTGACCTATATAAAGGTGAACATATGGGAATAGTAGGACAAAACGGAGCGGGAAAAAGTACTTTAATTAAGATTTTATTAAAAGAAATATTACCAGATAAAGGAGCTATAAAATGGCAAAATGGTATTACAATTGGACATTTAGACCAATATGCAATAGTAAATGAAGAGCAGACAATATTTGACTATTTAAGAACAGCTTTTAAAGATTTATATAAAATAAATGAAGATTTAAATAAATTATATGAAGAAATGACGGAAAGATATGATGAAAATATATTAAATAAAGTTTCTAAATATCAAGAATTATTAGAAGAAAAAAATTTTTATGCAATAGATAGTACAATACAAAAAGTTTCTAGTGGTTTAGGAATAACTGCTTTAGGATTAGATACAGTATTAAAAAATTTAAGTGGAGGTCAAAGAGCAAAAGTAATTTTAGCTAAATTACTTTTGCAAAATCCGGAAGTACTAGTATTGGACGAGCCAACAAACTTTTTAGATAAAGAACATGTGGAATGGCTTTCTGAATATTTACAAGGTTTTAAAGGTGCATTTATAATTGTGTCACATGATTTTGATTTTTTAGAGAAAGTTACTACATGTATATGTGATATAGAATTTAATAAAATAAAAAAATACAAAGGTACATATTCAAGCTTTTTAAAGCAAAAAGAATTATTAAGAGAAGATTATATAAGGCAATATAATTCACAACAAAAAGAAATAAAAAGATTAGAAGATTATATTGCCAAGAATAAAGTTAGAGCATCGACTGCACAAATGGCTAAAAGTAGAGAAAAAAAGCTAGAAAAAATGGAAAAAATAGAAAAGCCTACATTTACAAGCAAGCCACATTTTAGGTTTAATGGAATAGAAAGTACAGCACAAGTTATATTAGAGGTAAATGGATTAGAAGTAGGATATTATTATCCATTACTTCCAAAAATGAAATTTGATGTAAGAAACGAAGAAAAGTTGGTAATAACAGGTTTTAATGGAATAGGTAAATCAACACTATTAAAAACAATTTTAGGGGAAATAAAACCAATTTCTGGAGGTTTTAGATTTTCCGAAACAATTAAAAGTATAGGATATTATGAACAAGATTTAAAATGGGAAGATCCAGAAGATATACCACTTAATATTATTTCTAAAGAATTTCCGAGACTAACACAAAAACAAGTTAGAAAACATTTAGCAGATTGTGGCATAAAAAAAGAACATGTAATGCAACCAATTTCTACTTTAAGTGGAGGAGAACAAGCAAAAGTAAAACTTTGTAAATTAGTTTTAAAACCTTGTAATTTATTAATTTTAGATGAGCCTACAAACCATCTTGATGCTGATACAAAAGAAGAATTACAAAAAGCTCTAACAGAATTTAAGGGAACTATTATTTTAGTTTCGCATGAAGCTAGTTTTTATAAGGATTTGGCAACAAGAATTGTAAATATAGAAGATTTATGTATTAAAAAAATTAGATAAATAGGAGTTTTTATGAAGAAAAAAATATTAATAGGAATTGCTATACTAATAATATTTGCAATTATATTATGTATTTTATGGAAAAATGGGATAATTTTAGTAAATAATCCAGAAGAATATGGCTATACAATAAAAGGTGTTGATGTTTCTTCATATCAAGGAGAAATAGATTGGAATGTTTTGGCAAAGCAGAATATAGAATTTGCTTTTATAAAAGCAACAGAAGGAAGCTCATATGTAGATGAAAATTTTAAGAAAAATTTAGAAGGAGCAATGAAAACAGATTTATTAGTTGGCGCATATCATTTCTTCAGCTATGACAGTACAGGAGAAGCTCAAGCTAATAACTTTATAAAAAATGTGCCAAAACAAAATAATATGTTACCACCTGTTATAGATATAGAATTTTATGGTGATAAATATAAAAATATCCCAGATATTAGTACAACGCAAAAAGAGCTAACAGTAATGTTAGAAAGATTAGAAGAATATTATGAAAAAAAGCCAATTATATATGCAACAAATAAATCATATAATTTATACATAGTAGACAATTTTAATGATTATTATATTTGGATAAGAGATATATTTAAATTACCAAAATTAAAAGATAATAGAGAATGGACTTTCTGGCAATATACAGATAAAGCCGTTTTAAATGGTTATAAAGGAAAAGAAGATAAAATTGATATAAATGTATTTAATGGATCAATTGATGAGTTAAAAAAGATGACTAGTATATCTTGAATATTTTAAAAAATAATTATATTATTGTAAGGAAAATCTTATAGAGATTACAAAAGAATAAAGGAGAGGGCATGAAAAAAGGAACAAAGAATTTAATATTATTTTTTATTTTATTTGTAATAACAGGGGTTGTTTTTTGGAATTATATATCTATGCATTATGCAACAGATACATATAATATTATGAATATAGGATATGAAAAATATGCAATAGATAATTCTTTAAGTGATGGAAGAATATTTATGTTTTTAATAGGAATGTTTGCAAATTTAGTTAATATTCCTATTAATATTTATGTTATAACTCTAACAGTTTTAGCATTAATAATATCATGTATTGCAGTTGTAGTTTTAAAAAATATGATAATGAAATTTTGTAGCAAAGAGACAATCTTGCAAGAAATTGTAGCAATTTTAATATCATATTGTACTATTTTTAATTTTATGTATGTAGAAAATTTATATTTTGTAGAATCTGCAGTTATGGCTTTTAGCATACTTGGTTATATATTAGCTGTAAAACAAATTATAAATAAAAATAAATTTTACATATTAAAAGCAACAATTCTAGCAATATTAGCAACATTTTGTTACCAAGGAACAATTGGGCTATTTGCATTATATGGAGTAGTATTTTCTATAGCTAAAAATAAAAAGAATATAAAACAAATATTAAAAGATTTTGGAATAATAATTTTAATAACAATAGTATCATTTGCAGCAAATTTAATACAAATAAATATTGCAACAACCATAGCAGGAACAGTTCAAAAAAGATTAAATGGAATACAAAATTTGTTAGAAAATTTTGTATATGTTCTAAGAAATTTTAATAATATGGTATTTAATACTATGTTTATAAAAAATTGTAATCTATTTCCTGAGTTTTTAATGTTAATGTTTATACTTATTATTATACTTATGACAGGATTTTATGAAATTAAGGAAAAAGAAGAAGGCTTAATTTTTTCATCATTTTTTATTTTTGCGGTAACTGTAATAATAACTTTTGCAATGTGCATTGTAAGTATTGCAAGTTATGATACAGGAAGAATACATAATCCAGTAGGTGCTTTAATAGGTGTTTTGTTTATGTATGTTTTTTGTGCAAGCGAGATATTTTCAAAAGATGGGATTATTAAATATTTAATTATATCAACATTAGTTGCATATAATGTTATTTTGATTGTAAATACAGTATCTTTATTATCACAGCACAAAAAAGTAAATGAATTAGAAAAAATACAGTGTGAAGGTTTAGAAGAATACATAGAAGAATATGAAGAAGAAAATAATGTAAAAATCACAGAAGCAAGATATTTTAAATTATCCAATATGAAAAAATATGGGTTCTTTGAAGAAATAGAAAATGAATCTGTACTTACATATGATGGAGTAGCATGTACATGGTCAGCCATAGGAACAATAAATTTTTATACAGGAAGAGATTTTGCAGACAACTATTTAGAGGCATATCCTAATAGAGATTTATTTTATGCATATGCCGCAAAAAGAAATTTAGGATATGAGAAAAATTTTGTAATAATGGATAATATTTTGTATTTCTTAGCATATATTTAAAAATTAGGTGATTTTATGAAAAAATTAAAAAAAGATTATCTTATCTTTTTTGTAATATTTGTATTTTCTATAATTATGTATATAAACTGGCTTAGTATGCATTATGCTTCTGATACATATAATATTATGAATGTAGGGTATGAAACATATGCAACTAATTGGTCTTTAAAAGATGGAAGACTAATAATGTACTTAATTACAATAATCTTTGCAAAACTTAATCTGCCAATAGAAATATTTGTAATAGGAACTTTATTAGTGGCGATTTTAATATCTTGTATTTGTGTAATAAAATTAAAAAATATAATTACTGAGAATATTGAACTTAATATAAAAAAAGAAATTATATTGGTTTTAGCAGTGTTTTTTACAATCTTTAATTTTATGTATATAGAAGATATGTATTTTGTAGAATCTGTAGTTATGGCTTTAAGTATATTACTCTTAACATATTCGGCAGATTTTATAGTAAATGCCAGATCTATTGGAAGTAGAATAAAGGCTTTAACATTAGCTATAATAGCAGTAATTGCATATCAAGGAACAATTGGTTTTATTATAATTTTAACTTTTACAATTAGTTTACTAAAAAATAAAATTGAATTAGAAGGTAAAAAAGACATTATAAAGGCAAATCTGAGAAGAATCATAATAGATTCTTTAATATCAGCGCTTTTTGCATTTATTGCAATTTGTTTAAACCTTTTAATTGTTAAAATCATCGGGGAGCTAACTGGACAAGTTCAAACAAGGATAGGAACTGTATCAGAAATTTTTAATAATTTAGAATATATATTAAAAAATTTTAATTCAATTTTAAAAGATAATGTTGGACTATTTCCAGTTAATCTATTATATACTTTTTTATTGATTAGTTTAATAGTTTCGTTAATATGTGACATAAAAACAAAAAGCAGAAGATTTTTAACTTTAAAATTGGTATGTATAATTATTATAAGTATAATTAGTGCATTTATAGTTTCGATAGGAACTTTATCAAGTTTTTATACAGGAAGATTACATTATTGCATAGGAAGTATGATGGGATTTGTCTTAATTTGTCTAATAATAGAAAATAAGGATGAATTTTTTGGAAAAATATTTAATTTAATTTTAATAATTTATGGAATTATTAGTATATGTAATTGTATAATAGTTACATATCAACACAAAAAAGTTAATGAATATGAAAAATTAGAAGTAAAAAGTTTAAATAGATATATTGAAGAGTACGAAGAAGATAGCAATATTAAGGTTCAAAATATAGCAATATATACTATAAGGGGACAAAGTAATAAAACATATTTTGCAGACATATCAAGAAAATCTGTGGTAACATATAATGCTTTAAGATGCAATTGGTCAGCAGATGGACTTATTAATTTCTATACTAAAAGAAACTTAGAAACAATAAATCTAAATACAAATTTATTAGAAGAATATATTATGCAAAAAAATGAAAAAGGTTATGGAATTGTTAATAATACATTAATTGTAGAATGTTATATGTATTAGGAAAGAAGGTTAATTTTGGAAAAATTAGTGTTAATAGATGGTAATAGCATTTTGAATAGAGCTTTTTATGGAATTATGGGAAATAAAATGTTAACAACAAAGGAGGGAACACCTACAAATGCAGTATATGGTTTCTTAGCAATAATGTTTAAAATATTAGAAGAAATAAAGCCAGAATATCTAGTTGTAGCTTTTGACATGAAAGGACCAACTAAAAGACATGAAATGTATGATGGGTATAAAGCTAATAGAAAAGGTATGCCTGATGAGTTAGCTTGCCAAATGCCAATTATAAAAAATATTTTAAAGGCTATGAATATAGATATCGTGGAAAAAGAAGGATATGAGGGTGATGACATCCTAGGAACTTTATCTGTATTTGGTGAAAAACAAGGATTGGAAGTAACTATTTTATCTGGAGATAGGGATACTTTTCAGCTTGCAACAGATAATGTAACAATTAGAATTCCAAGGACCAAGATGGGAAAAACTGAAGTAGAAGATTTTAACAGAAAAAAAGTAGAAGAAATATATAATCTAGAGCCAAAGCAATTAATAGAAGTAAAAGGACTTCAAGGAGATACTTCAGATAATATACCAGGAGTTCCAGGAATAGGAGAAAAAACAGCATTAAAATTAATACAGGAATATAAAAGTATAGAAAATTTATATAAATTATTAGAAGCAGGACAAGCAGAAGATATAAAAGGAAAAGCTAGAGAAAGGTTACTAGAAAATAAAGATTTAGCAATACTTTCCAAAGAGTTAGGAACAATTAATACTAATTCACCAATAGACGAAAATTTAGAAGCTTTTAGAGTAGAAGAATGGAATAAAGAAGAAGTTTTAAGATTATTTAAAGATTTAAATTTTAATAGATATATAGAAAGATTTAATTTATCATCAGAAGTAGAACTAGAAAAAGAAGAAATAACAGAAAAATATGAAATAGAAGAAATTAATATTAGTAAGGCTAAGAAAATAATACAAAAAAATAAAGAATTATTTTATCATTTCTCAACAAAAGAACTTAATAAAGAAGAGTATATTATAAAAAAAGAATTAATTACTTTTTCATTTTATAATAAAGATGAGAACAAAGCTTATTTTTCTAAGATTGCAGAAGAAGATTTTAAATATTTAAAAGAAATTTTTGAAGACGAAAATATATTAAAATATGGATATAAAACGTCAGAGGATTATATTTTATTAAAGCAAAAAGGAATTTTAGCAAAAAATATAATATATGACGCAGAAATTGCAGTATATGATTTAGATCCATCAAATATGAAATATAAAATGCAGGATGTAGCTTTTCAATATTTAGATTTTAATATGGAAGAATATTTAGAAGCTTTAGGAATAAAAAAGCAAGCTCAAATAAACTTATTTGAAGAGAATGCTGATAATGATGAATATGAAAAAAATATAAATACACTTTATTGTTATTTAATACAAAAATTATATGAAAAAACAAAAGTTGAATTATCAAATTTAGAAGAGACGGATTTGTTTAAAAATATAGAAATGCCATTAGTAGAAGTACTTTCAGAAATGCAGTATGAAGGAATACAAATAGATAAAGATGAATTAGAAGAATTTGGAGTAAAATTAAAACAAAGTATAGAAGAGTTAACTCAGGAGATTTATGAATTAAGTGGAACAGAATTTAATATAAATTCTCCAAAGCAATTGGGCGAAATTTTATTTGAAAAATTAAATTTACCAGTAATTAAGAAAACAAAAACAGGATATTCAACAGATGTGGATGTTTTAGAAAAATTAAGAAAAGAACATCCGGTAATCGAAAAAGTTTTGGAATATAGAAGTTTGACTAAATTAAATTCTACATATGTTGATGGATTAAAGCCATATATAAATCCGGTAACAGGAAGAATTCATTCATATTTTCATCAAACAATTACTGCAACTGGAAGAATAAGTTCAACAGAACCTAATCTTCAAAATATACCTACAAGAATAGAACTAGGAAAACAATTAAGAAAAGCATTTAAGCCAAGAGAAGGATATTTATTTATAGATGCAGATTATTCACAAATAGAATTAAGAGTACTTGCACATATTTCCAATGATGAACATATGATAGAGGCTTTTAATAATAATGAAGATATACATAAACAAGCTGCTGCAAGTGTATTTAAAGTGCCTATTGATGAAGTTACAAAAGAACAAAGAACACATGCAAAAGCAGTCAATTTTGGAATAGTTTATGGAATAAGTGATTTTGGTTTAGGAGAACAAATAGGAGTATCTAGAAAAAAAGCAAAAGAATATATAAATCAATATTTAGAAAAGTATAGTGGTATAAAAAAATTTATGACAGACATCGTGGAAGAAGCAAAGGAAAAGGGGTATGTAGAAACATTATTTAAAAGGAGAAGATATATACCAGAATTAAAATCTAAGAATTTTAACATTAGACAATTTGGAGCAAGAGCAGCTATGAATACACCTATACAGGGAACTGCTGCTGATATAATGAAAATTGCAATGATTGATGTATACCAAAAATTAAAAGAAGGAAATCTAAAATCTAAATTAATATTACAAATACATGATGAACTTTTAATAGAAGCAAAAGAAGAAGAAAAAGAAGAAGTTAAAAATATATTAAAAACATCAATGGAAAATGCAATAGAATTAAAAGTACCATTAAAAGCAGATGTTTCAGAAGCATATAATTGGTATGATTTAAAATAATGTTGTTTTGAATTATTTTTATAAAGGTGATTTTGGTATGTATATACTATTAAAGAAAGGAGTTGTATAACATATAAATATTATGTTATACAAAACGAATATGAAAAATAAACTACTGAAGATAATAGTTATATTTTTGTTTATATGTGCTATATTATACATTATGTTTGGAGTATTTGAAGTACATAAAATAATTATAAAGCAAATATATCCTCAAAAATATTCTGAATATGTAGAAAAATATGCAGAAGAATATGATATAGATTCATTATTAGTATATGCAATTATTAAAGCGGAAAGCAATTTTCAGCCAGAAGCTGTATCTAAAAGTGATGCTATTGGGTTAATGCAACTTATGGATACAACTGCTGAAGATACTGCTAATAAATTAGGAATAGAATATAATAAAGAAGATTTAAAAAATCCAGAGATTAATATAATGCTTGGTACAAAATATTTTTCTACTTTATATGAAACATATAAAAACATACCAATAGCCTTAACTGCCTATAATGCGGGAAGTCGGGAATGTATCTAATTGGATCGAAGAGGGAACCATTTTACCAGATGGCTCAAATATAGAAAACATTCCTTTTAGAGAAACAAATAATTATGTAAGAAAGATATTAAGAGATTACGAAATATATAAAGAAATATATAAAGAAAAATAAAAAGGAGTGAGTTGCTATGGCAATTTTAGTTACTGGAGGAGCTGGATATATAGGAAGTCATACAGTTGTAGAATTATTAAACTCTGGAAGAGAAGTTATTGTATTAGATGATTTTTCTAATAGTAAACCAGAAGTACTAGATTCAATAAAAAAGATTACAAATAAGGATTTTAAATTTTACAAAGTAAATTATCTAAATAAAGAAGAATTAGATAAAATCTTTAAAGAAAATAAGATAGAAGCTGTTATGAATTTTGCGGGTTTTAAAGCAGTAGGAGAATCTGTTCAAAAACCAATTGAATATTATACAAATAATGTTTCTGGAACATTAACTTTATTAGATGTTATGAGGAATAATAATGTAAAGAAATTTGTTTTCAGTTCTTCTGCAACAGTATATGGAAAACCAGAAGTTGTACCAATTACTGAAGATTGTAAAACAGGTGGAACCACAAATCCATATGGTACAAGTAAATTATTTATAGAACAAATATTAAAAGATGTCTATAAATCAGATAATACATGGGACATAGTAATATTAAGATATTTTAATCCAATTGGAGCACACGAAAGTGGTCTTATAGGAGAAGAACCACAAGGAATACCAAATAACTTAATGCCATATATTGTAAGAGTAGCAAATGGTACTTTAAAAGAATTATCTGTTTTCGGAAATGATTATGATACTCCAGATGGTACAGGTGTAAGAGACTATATTCATGTGGTAGATTTAGCTAAAGGACACATTAATGCATTAAAAAAATTAGAAAAGGAAGGACAAGGTTTATTTATATATAATCTAGGAACTGGAAAAGGTTATAGTGTTTTAGATATAGTAAAAACATTCGAGGAGGCAACAGGAAAGAAAGTTCCATATAAAATAGCACCTAGAAGAGCAGGAGATATAGATATATGTTATTCCGATCCTACAAAGGCAAAAGAAGAATTGGGATGGACAGCCCAAAAAGATTTAAAACAAATGTGTAAAGATTCATGGAATTATATAGAAAGACAAAATAATTAGGTGAGAATGGTGAAAAAAAAGGAAGTAGAACAAAATAGAAATATAGATTCAAAAGATAATGGGGGACAAGATAAAAGTAATCGAATAATTTTTATTTATAGAATAGTAGTATCAATAATTATGATAATTAGTATAATATTAGTATATATTTTAAATCATTATGGAGAAAGTAAGGAAGTTGATGCTATGTTTAATTCTAATTCTATTTCTGTTGGAAATTCGTATAATTCTAATGGTATTGTTGACGAAACACTTATATCAAATACAACAGCAGATACAAATACTAATGATGATGGAATTCACATAACTTCGGAAGAAAATTTGAAAAAACTTAATGATTGGAAATTAATGTTGGTAAATTATGAAAATACAATGCCAGAAGATTATATTCCACCATTAAGTAATATTGAAGATGATAGGCAATTTGATTCTAGAGCAGCGGATAGTTTAATACAAATGATGTTGGATATGAATTCAGATGGTATAAATCATATATGGGCTCAATCAACATATAGAGATCCAAATAAACAAGGACATTTAATAGAAGAAAGTATACAAGAATATTTAGAAGAGGGAAAAACACAGGAAGAAGCAGAGGCACTAACTTTAAGATCAATAGGTGAACCATACAAAAGTGAGCATAATATTGGTTTGGCGGTAGATTTTAATGATGTAAATTATGCTTTTGAAAGTGAACCTGCCTTTTCATGGCTAATGGAAAATGCAGAAAAGTATGGTTTTATATTAAGATATCCTGCCGATAAAGAAGATATAACAAAAATAAAATATGAACCTTGGCATTGGAGGTATGTAGGACCAGAATATGCAAAAGAAATTAATAATTTAGGAATGTGTTTAGAAGAATACATAGAATATTTAAAAAATAATTAGAGATTATAAATAAGTCATAAAAAATCATAAAAAATCATAAAAAAAATATTATATAAGGAGTTTAGTTTTTTTAAATTAAACTTCTTTTTTATATAGTAAGAAATAAAGTTAAACACTAGGTTTTTTAACTTTATTAAGAATGTAAAACAAAATTAAATTAGTACTAGATATAATTTTATTTTTATGGTACAATAACAAATGTGCTAAAAAAGGAAAGGAGAAATAGAGATGATTAAAGAACTAGCAAAATACATCAAACAGTACAAAAAATACGCAATTTTAACACCATTTATGGTAGTGTTAGAAATTGTAATGGAAGTAGTAATACCATATCTAATGGCAAGAATTATCGATGTAGGAATTCAAAATAATGATTTGAACTATATTATTAGAATAGGAATTATGTTAATAATTTCTGCTATTATGTCTTTAATATTTGGTGTACTTTCAGGAAGATTTGCAGCTGTAGCGTCTTCTGGATTTGCTAAAAATTTAAGACAAGGAATGTTTTATAATATTCAAAATTATTCTTTTACAAATATAGATAAATTTTCTACATCAAGCTTAGTAACAAGATTAACAACAGACGTAACAAATGTTCAAAATGCTTTTCAAATGATCATAAGAGCATTAGTAAGAGGACCTGTAATGATAGTATTTGCTTTAATTATGGCTTTTTCTATTAACAAAGAACTATCATTGGTATATGTTGCAACAATGATACCTCTTGCAATATTATTAGCTTTTATTTCTATAAAAGCACATCCATATTTTGAAAAAGTATTTAAGAAATATGATGAATTAAATCGTGTTGTTGGAGAAAACTTAAATGCAATTAGAGTTGTAAAATCATTTGCAACAGAAGAGTTTGAAGAGAAAAAAATTGGGGACGTTAATTCATTAGTATATGAGTTATTTAAGAAAGCTGAAAAAATAGTAATATTTAATAGCCCACTTATGCAAATTGCAATATATGGTTGTATATTGTTATTATCATGGCTTGGAGCAAAGGCAATTGTAACAGGAGGAATGCAAACAGGACAATTATCAAGTTTAATTACATATGCTTGGCAGATATTATCAAGCTTAATGATGCTTTCTATGGTATTAGTTATGATAATAATTGCACAGTCTTCAGCAGAAAGAATTGTTGAAGTTCTAACAGAAGAACCAACAATTAAAAACAAAGAAAAAACAATAAAAGAAATAAAAGATGGAAGTATAGAATTTATAGATGTAGACTTTCAATATGATGATGCAAAAGCAAACGAGATGCTTCCTCTAGAAGATATTAATTTAAAAATCAATTCAGGTGAAATAATTGGTATTATTGGAGGAACCGGAAGTTCAAAAACATCTTTAGTAAATTTAATTCCAAGATTATATGATGTAAAATCTGGCTTCGTAAAAGTTGGAGGAGTAGATGTTAGAGATTATGATTTAGAGTCTTTAAGAAACGGAGTAGCCATGGTTTTACAAAAAAATGTATTGTTCTCTGGAACAATAGCAGAAAACTTAAGATGGGGTAATGAAGATGCTACAGACGAAGAATTAGTAAGAGCTTGTAAATTAGCTCAAGCAGATAGTTTTATACAAGAATTACCAGATAAATATCAAACAGTTCTAGATCAAGGGGGAACAAATGTATCTGGTGGTCAAAAACAAAGAATTTGTATTGCAAGAGCATTACTTAAAAAACCAAAAATATTAATTCTAGATGATTCTACAAGTGCTGTAGATACAAAAACAGATGCACTTATAAGAAAAGCATTTAGAGAAGAGATACCAGACACAACAAAAATAATAATTGCACAAAGAATAAGTTCAATAATTGATGCAGATAAAATAATAGTTATGGATAATGGTAGAATAGATGGAATAGGAACATCTGACGAATTATTAAAAACTAATAAGATATATCAAGAAGTATATGAATCACAAATGGGAGGAGATGATGCTAATAATGAAAAACAAGACTAAAAAAACAAATACATTAAAAAGATTACTAAAATATGCATTAAGCGACTATAAAGCCCAATTTGTAATAGTAATAATTAGTATAATAATAAGTGCAGCAGCAAGTGTTGTTGGAATACAATTTATTCAGACATTAATAGATGAATATATTACACCACTTATTGGCAATCAAAACCCAAACTATACATCATTGTTACAAGCGATATTAATGATGGGAATGGTTTACCTTATAGGTATTATTGGTACATATATATATAATAGATTAATGATTAATATAACACAAGGAACATTACAAAAAATAAGGAAAGAAATGTTTGAACATATGCAAAGATTACCAATTGGATATTTTGATAGTCATAGCCATGGTGAAACAATGAGTACATATACAAATGATGTTGACACATTAAGGCAAGCATTAAGTCAAAGTATACCACAAGTATTTTCTGCAATAGTTTCTATGGTATCTGTGTTAGTAGGAATGATTGTAACTAATATTTATTTAACTATAATTGTATTAATAATGGTAGCAATTATGGCAATTGTTTCTAGATTTTTTGCTAAAAATAGTTCAAAGTACTTTATAGGTCAACAAGAAAGCATTGGTAAAGTTGATGGATACATAGAAGAAATGATGAATGGTCAAAAAGTCGTAAAAGTATTCTGCTATGAGGAAAGATCTAAAGAAAGATTTGATAAATTAAATGAAGAATTATTCCAAAGTAGTAAAAAAGCTAATTCTTATGCAAATACGCTAATGCCATGTATTATGAATATTGGAAATATTGGATATGTTTTAGTAGCAGTTGTAGGTGGAGTATTTGCTGTTAATGGATTATTAACAGTAGGTAGCATAGCAGCATTTTTACAATATATAAAAGCATTTACAAACCCACTTGCACAAGTTTCACAACAATTAAACTTTGTTGCTATGGCACTTGCTGGTGCTGAAAGAATATTTAAATTAATAGATGAAAAAGCAGAAGAAGATAATGGATATGTAACATTGGTAAATGCAAAAGAAGTAGATGGAAAGATAGTAGAATCAGAAGAAAGAACAGGATTATGGGCATGGAAACATCCGCATGGTAATGGAACAGTTACATATACTAAATTATGTGGAAATGTAGAATTTGAAAATGTTACTTTTGGATATGTACCAAATAAAGTAATATTACATGATATAAGTTTAGTAGCAAAAGAAGGCCAAAAAGTTTCATTTGTTGGACCTACAGGTGCAGGGAAAACAACTATTACAAACTTAATAAATCGTTTTTATGATATTCAAGAAGGTAAAATCAGATATGATGGAATTAATATAAACAAAATGAAAAAAGATGATTTAAGAAGATCACTTGGAATGGTTTTACAAGATACACATCTATTTACTGGAACTATAAAAGATAATATTAAATATGGTAAAATGGATGCAACAGATGAGGAAGTAATTGCAGCAGCAAAGCTTGCAAATGCAGATAGATTTATAAGACATTTACCACATGCATATGATACAATGATCTCTGGTGATGGAGAAGGTTTATCACAAGGTCAAAGGCAACTTCTTGCAATAGCAAGAGCTGCTTTGTATAATCCACCAGTATTAATATTAGATGAAGCAACAAGCTCTATAGACACGCGTACAGAAAAAATAGTTCAAGATGGTATGGATAAACTTATGAAAGGTAGAACAGTTTTTGTTATAGCACATAGACTTTCTACAATCAAAAATTCAGACTTAATAATGGTATTAGATCATGGAAACATTATAGAAAGAGGAAACCATGACGAATTATTAGCAAAAAAAGGAATGTACTATGGATTATATACAGGTGCAATCGAAATAGAATAAAAATGATGAACTTTAGGGATGTTCCTTAAAGTTCATTTTTTCTGAAACACTTAAAAACAAGCATTTACATAGAATTATCTGATTGACAAATAAACTTTATTAGGCTATTATATAAATAGAGATAATGGAAATAATCTATATAAAGTAAAAATATAAGGAGGTAATTATGATGGATGAAGAAAAAAATTTAGAACAAGAAATTAATGTAGCAAATGAGGTTGTTGCAACAATTGCTGGAATGGCAGTTGCTAAGGTTGATGGTGTTGCAAAAATGGCAGGAGGATTTACAGAAGGACTTAAAGCAATAGGTGGAAAGAAACAAATGTCAAGAGGAATTAAAGTAGAAGCAGATGGAGACAATGTAAAAATAGAAATAAATATTATAGTAAGATATGGTGTTAATATTAGAGAAGTTGGTAAGAACATCCAAAATATAGTTAAAGAAGAAGTAGAAAATATGACTGGAAATAAAGTAGAAAGAGTAGTTGTAAATGTACAAGGTGTAAAAGTTGATGAAGATGGAGAAGATAAAATAGATAATATGGAGGAATAATATTATGGATCCAATAAAAGATTTGCTAAAAAAATCTGGTATGTCTAATATATTGGTATCAATAATTTTTGGACTATTTGGAGTAATATTATGTGTTTTTCATGAAGGTGCTGTAGAAGTAATTTCATGTTTAATAGGATTATTATTTTTAATAATAGGAGTTTCGAGATTAGTTAATTATATAAAAGGAAGAGGTAGAGGCGAATATTTAAATTTTGACTTGTTCTGTGGCTTACTTGCAACTTTAATTGGTATAATTGCAATAGTATATACAGATGCAATAGGTGCAATTTTAAGAATAATAGTTGGAACATGGATTATATATAGTGGAATAACAAGAGTATATTTATCATTAAAGATAAAAGAATTTAATTCTTCAATATGGATATTTAGTTTAATATTATCGATTTTGATGATTATATTTGGTATTTATATTTTACTAAATAGTGGAGCAATTATTACATTAATTGGTTCATTAATGATTGCATATGCAATAATAGATATAATAGAAAGTATAATTTTTATAAGGAAAATAAAAAAATTTTAATAAAAATGATCTCTAAAGCAAAAAAATCGCTAAACAAATTAGCGATTTTTTTATGAATATTATTTTTTTATAGAAACAAAAAGAACATAAAGAGAAAAAAGTAGGAAAACTTAGAAATAAGTGCCATATAGGCTTTTTGAAAATAAAAATTAATTTACAAACAAAACACAATTAGGGAATAATTTGGAAATAATTTATCAGTAAAATATAACCATACTAAATAAAGAAAGGAGTGACGATAAATTAGAAAATAGTATTATTAATTCACAAAATAAAGTTTTGCAAAACGAAAAATTAGTAGTAAAAAGTGACATTTATGAAAAATTAATGTCAATATACTCGCTTAGCATAGAAGAAATTAAAAAAATTATTGAAGATATGGAGGTGAAGTACAAGGAAATAAATCTTATAGATCATGTTAAATATAGAATAAAAAGCCCCAAAAGTATAATAAATAAAATGAAAAAGAAAAATTATGATTTAAATTATAATGAGCTTATAGAAAAGGTAAATGATATTGCTGGTATACGAATTATTTGCCCCTTTCAAGAAAACGTATACATAGTAAGAGAACTTTTATTAGAAAATCATAAAATACGAGTATTGGATGAGAAAGATTATATACAAAATCCTAAAAAAAGCGGATATTCAAGTTTGCACTTAATAGTTGAAGTGCCTGTTGAAACCGACATGGGAAAAGTATATGTAAAAGCCGAAATACAAATTAGAACAATGGCAATGGACTTTTGGGCAAGTCTAGAACATGAATTAAAATATAAAAATAATAATATTACTAAGTCAGCTTCCAAAAAACTAATGAAAGCTGCAAAAATAATAAGAAAGCTAGATTATGAAATGTCAGTACTAGCAAATGAAATACGTTAAATTCCCCTTTTATTAATAGATTAAAGCTACCCTATGGGTAGCTTTTTTGATAGGAATTTTTTCTCAAGGAGAAAAATCTGTACAAGTTAATTATAATTTTTATCAGTATTTTTATATAAACCATTTGTTTTTTATTAAATAATATAGTAATATTGTATAGTGTGTGATAAAATACAAAAAAATTCAAAAGAGAAGGAGTGTAAAATTTGGACAAGGAAGAATTGAATGGATTAACAGATAAACAAGTAGAAAAAAGAATAGAAAATGGAAAAGTAAATAAAGTAGAAGATGACAAAACTAGGACCAATTGGGAGATTATAAGAGATAATGTTTGCACATTATTCAACTTATTTAATTTACTAATAGCAATAGCATTAATAGCAGTAAAGGCATATACTAATTTAGCATATATGCTAATAATCTTAGTAAATATTGTAATTGGAATCGTTCAAGAAATACATGCCAGAAATTTAGTACAAAAATTATCAGTATTAAAAGTATCTAAAGCAACAGTTGTAAGAAATGGAAAAGAAAAAGAAATAAATATCGATGAAATAGTATTAGATGATGTAATAATTTTAGATGCTGGTAAACAAATATGTGCGGATTCTGTGGTATTAGATGGAGAAATAGAGGTAAACGAATCTTTACTTACAGGAGAATCAGACACAATATTAAAACAAAAAGGAGATAAATTATTATCTGGAAGCTATGTAGTTAGTGGTAAATGTTATACAAAAGTAGAAAAAGTTGGAAAAGAGAATTTTGCTGCACAAATTACTAGCGAAACTAAAAAATATAAAAGAGCAGAATCAGAACTTGTAAACTCAATGAAAAAAGTTACAAACTTTACAAGTTTTGTAATAATACCAGTAGGAATTATTTTATTTGTACAAGCATATTTCTTTAGAAATGTAGATATAACAAATTCTGTTGTTTCTACAGCAGCAGCATTATTAGGAATGTTGCCAAAAGGACTTATGCTTCTTATAACAATATCTTTGGCAACAGGAGTAATAAAACTTGCAAAAAAGAGGGTACTAGTTCAAGATTTATATAGTGTAGAAACTTTAGCACATATAGATACTCTATGTTTGGATAAAACAGGAACAATTACAGAAGGAAAGATGAAAGTAGATAATGTAAAAATTTATAATGAAAAAGATTTACCATATCCAATGAAAACATTAATGACCGCTTTTGTAAACGAAATGACAGATAATAATGCTACTTTTATGGCACTTAAAGACTATTATAAAGGTGATGATAAATTTGAAGTAGTAGACAGAATGGCATTTTCATCAGAAAGAAAATGGAGTTCTATTAGCTTTAAAGATGTTGGATCAATTGTGTTAGGAGCACCAGAAAGATTAATAGAAAAAAGTGATATGAAGATGCCAGAAGAGATTGTTTCTGCACAAAAGTCTGGAAAAAGAATGTTATTTGTAGGATATTCAAAAGAAATTGTAAATGATGAAAAATTGCCTAAATTAGAAATAATAGCAGCAGTTACATTAGATGATCCATTAAGAAAAAATGCAAAAGAGATGTTAGGCTTCTTTAAAACACAAGCAGTAGATATAAAAATAATTTCAGGGGATAATCCTTTAACTGTATCAAGTATTGCTAAAAAAGCTGGATTAGAATCATATGATTCATATATAGATTTATCAACAATAAGTTCAGATGATGAAATTCCAGGTTTAGTAGATAAATACAGTGTGTTTGCAAGAGTTATGCCACATCAAAAAAGTTTAATAGTAAAAGCACTTCAAGAAAAAGGTCATTCAGTTGCTATGACTGGTGATGGAGTTAATGATGTGGTAGCATTAAAACAAGCAGATTGTAGTATAACATTACCAGAAGCTTCAGACGTGGCAAGACAAGTTTCACAAATTGTATTATTAAATTCAGATTTTAGTGTACTTAAAGATGTATTAATGGAAGGAAGAAGAGTTGTAAATAATATAACAAATGTTGCCAGAATATTCTTTATAAAAACAATATATTCAATGTTATTATCATTATTCAATATAGTAACAAATACAGCGTTTCCATTTATACCAATACAGATAACATTAATAGATTTAGTAATAGAGGGATATACATCATTCTTCTTATCATTCTTAGAAAATTCAAAACCATTACAAGGAACTTTCTTAAGAACAGTTATAAGAAATGCCATGCCATATGCTTTAACAATAATTATTAGTATAATTTTATTAACATTTTCTAGAGAAGGTTTAGGATTACGAGTAGAAGAAGCAGAAACTTTAATGTATTTAATTATTGGAGGAGTAAGTATTTTTGCAGTTATTGATGCATGTAGACCATTTAATAGAATAAGTACGTTTTTATGTACAACAACAGCAATTGGTTTCTTCTTTGCAGTAATTTTATTTAAGAACATATTACATTTAAGTGGAATAAACGAACATGGTATAATTATATTAGTATCAGGTTTGATTTTGGCATATATAGTAGTTACAGGTTTAAAATATTTAATTAATAATTTAAGCCAAGATTTAGAAAAAGCAACCAAATAATAGGAGATAATAATGATAAATATATTTTTAAATATTTTTCTAATTATAGGAATTTTATTAATATATAGTGGAATATCAGGAATCTTAACAGATATTTTAAAAAAAAGAAGTATTTTTAAAAGAAAATATTTAATATTAGCCCTAGGAGTTATAGTTATTATTTTAGCTATAGCTCCAAGAATATTAAATAATGAGATAATGGACTTTATTAAATATATGTCAATATATTTTTCTATAACATTTATATTATTTTGCATTGCTAGCATAATAATAAATATAAAAATAAAAAGAAAAGAATATAATGCAATTATTGTTTTGGGAGGATATTTAGTAGATGGGAATAAATTAACTAAAGCCTTAACCAAAAGATTAAATTTAGCAATAGATTTATATGAAAAACAAAAGCATAAACCTAAAATTATTGTATCAGGTGGAATGATAAGGCAAGAAACCATAACAGAAGCAGAAGCAATGAAAAATTATCTAATTAAAAAAGGTATTTCGGAAAAAAATATTATAAAAGAGGAACAATCTAGAAATACATTAGAAAATTTTAAATATTCTAAAGAAAAATTAAAGAAATTAAAAATAAATAATAATATAGCTTTTGTAAGTAATAATTTTCATATTTTAAGATCAAAGATTTATGCTTTAAAATTCAAAATAAAAGCTAAAGGAGAAGGTTCTAAAACATTATGGTATTATTTCCCAGAAGCATTTATAAATGAGTATCTGGCATTAATGGTGCTATATAAAAATATTTTAATTATATATATAATTTTAGCAATAATTTTAACAATATTTATATAGGAAGGACGTAATAAATGAATAGATATGGCTTTTTTGGTGGAAGCTTTAATCCTCCAACTATAGCACATGAAAGATTAGCAGAGGAAGTAGCAAAAAAATTTAATTTAGATAAAGTATATTTTGTACCAGTCGGAAATTCTTATAGAAAAAATGGTTTAATAGATGAAAATAAAAGATTTGAAATGCTTAGTACTATAAAAAGTCGAAAAATAGATGTATTAGATATAGAGCTAAATTTAAATAAAGAACTTTCTACGATTGATGCATTTAACCTTATAAATAATAAATTTTTAAACTCAGAAAACTATTTTATCTTAGGAGGAGATAATCTAGAAAAATTACCAAATTGGAAGAAAGCCGAATCTTGTCTAGAAAATAATATTATAGCAATAGAAAGAGGCAAAGATTTAGAGAATATAATAGATGAAAACGAATTATTAAAAAAACATAAAAATAAGATATTTGCATTTAATACGAATAAGTTGTATGATTATAGTTCGACGGAAGTAAGAGAAGCACTAAAAAGTAAAGATATGAATACATTACAAAAAATGTTAAATAAAAAAGTGTATTTATATATAGAGCAAAATAATTTATATAAATAAGGGGTAAAGAGTGAGAATATTATTAGTAATGGATCAATTTGAAGATGCCAATAATGGAACAACTATTTCTGCTAGGAGGTTTGCAGAAGGGCTAAGAAAAAGAGGACATGATGTAAAAATTTTAACTACGGGAAAAGTAGGCAAAGACAAATATATTGTAAAAACATTAAAGCTTCCATTGGGAGTTTCAAAAATAGTAAAATCACAAGGAATGTGTTTTGGTATTCCAAATAAAGAGATAATAAAAAAGGCAATGGAAGGAATAGATATTGTTCACTTCTATATGCCTTTTTGGCTTTCAAGAGCTGGATTAAAAATAGCAGAAGAAATGGAAATTCCTCATACAGCAGCATTTCATGTTCAACCAGAAAATATAACCTATAGCATAAAATTAGGGAAAAGTAAAATAATAAATAAAACTATATATAATGAATTTAGAGATGATTTTTATAATAAATTTAGACATATACATTGTCCTAGTGAATTTATAGCAAATCAGCTTAAGGAGAATAATTATAAAGCTAAATTACATGTTATTTCAAATGGTATAGAAGAAAAATTTAGATTTATGCCAAAACAAAAACATGATAAAATTATAATAACCATGGTTGGACGATTATCTGGAGAAAAGAGACAGGATTTATTATTTGAGGCTATTAAAAAATCAAAATACGAAAAAGAAATTCAATTGGTCTTAGCAGGAAAAGGTCCAAAATATAAACAATATTTAAAGATGGGAGAAAAATTAACAAATAAACCAATAATTGAATTCTTAGGAGAAGAAGATTTAATAAATTTATTGGCGAAAACTGATTTATATGTGCATACATCTGATGCAGAAATAGAAGCAATATCATGTTTAGAAGCAATTGCATGTGGAAATGTACCTGTTATTGCTAATAGTGAAAAGTCAGCAACTACTCAATTTGCTTTAGACGAAAGAAGTCTTTTTGAATCAGGTAATAGTGATGAATTAGCTAAAAAAATAGACATGTGGTTAGATAATCCAAAAGAATTAGAACATATGAGGGAAGTATATAGTGAAAGTACAGAGAAATATAGAATAGAAAAGAGCATGGAAAAAATAGAGAGGATGTTTGAAGATGAAATTAAAGAATACAGTAATTAATTTTGTAGAAAATATATTTTACTATATTATTGCGGTACCAATATTATATGTAGTTGATAAAATATTTTTTAATTATAAAATTATAGGAAAAGAAAATATAAAAAAAGTTCCAGGGGGTAAAATTACTATATCAAACCATATACATTATTTAGATTGTACGATGAATGGTTTAATTAATTTTCCTGATTACTCATATTTTGTAACTTTGGAGTCAAACTGTAAAATTCCGGTTGTTGGTTTGCTAGTAAGACTTTTAAGGGGAATTCCAATACCAACAAAACTAGATGATAAAAAGGGATTTTATGAAAAAATATCTAAATTACTAAAAGAAGGAGAAACAGTACATATATATCCAGAAGGAGAATTGCGTTTATATGATCAAAAATTATTAGATTTTAAAAAAGGTGCATTTGCAATGGCAGTAGAAAATAATGTCCCAATAATTCCAACTGTAATAATAACAAGAGAAAGACACGGAATATATAAATATATAAAAAATAAACCATTAATAACACAAGTTATATTAGAACCAATTTTTCCAGATTTAAAAATAGAAAATAAAATGGAAAGAATAGAAAATTTAAAACAAGAAGCATATTTTAGAATGAATTCAGTTCTAGAAAATTCAGAAATATGTTATGAGAAAGCCGAAATTGTATAATAAGCTATATATACAGAAGTTTTACCAGTAATTTAATTGCAATATATGGATATTTATTATATAATAAGCACGGAAAATAGGATGGAATAGGGTGAATTTAATGATAGATTTTAAAGAAAAAATAGCAGAAGAGATAAGTAAAAAAATGGATATAACAGTAAAAGAAATAGAGGAATATCTAGAAATTCCAAAAGATAATAAAATGGGAGATTATGCTCTTCCATGTTTTAAACTTGCAAAAGAAATGAAAAAATCTCCAATAATTATTGCAAACGAAATAAAAGAACAAATAGAAATGCCAAATAAATATATAGCTAAAATAGAGGTGGTTAATGGATTTTTAAACATTTTTATAAATAATAAAATGTTAATAGAAAACCTTTTAGAAGAAATGCAAGAGAAAAAAGAAAAATATGGCTCATCAACAATCGGAAATGGAAAAAATATAATAGTTGAATATTCATCTCCAAATATTGCAAAACCATTCCATGTTGGTCATTTAAGAACAACAGTAATAGGAAGAGCATTATATAATATGTATAAATTCCTTGGGTATAATACTATTGGTATAAATCATTTAGGAGATTGGGGAACGCAATTTGGAAAACTAATAGAAGGTTATAAAAGATTTGGAAATGAATATAATTTAGAAGAAAATCCAATCGATAAACTTACAGAAATATATGTAAGAATAAATGAGTTATGTAAAGAAGATGAATCAGTATTAGAAAATTGCAGAGAAAACTTTAAAAAATTAGAAGATGGTGATAAATATTGTGTAGAAATTTGGGAGAAATTTAAGGATTTAAGTTTAAAAGAATTCCAAAGAATATATGATATTTTAAATGTTCATTTTGATTCTAATAATGGAGAATCTTTTTATACAGATAAAATGCCTGAAGTAGTCGAAATATTAAGAAAAAACAATAAATTAATAGAATCACAAGGAGCAGAAATAGTAGACTTAGAATATAAAAATATGCCACCATTAATGGTAGTTAAATCTAATGGATCAACAACATATGCTACACGTGATTTAGCAGCAATTTTGTATAGAGCAAGAACATATGATTTTGATAAATGTATATATGTTGTTGGTTCAGAACAAAATTTACATTTTAACCAAGTATTTGAGGTTGCAAAATATTTAGATTTAGACGAAAAATATACAAATGGTTTAATACATGTGCCATATGGAATGGTAAGACTAAAAACGGGAAAAATGTCTACAAGAGAAGGAACTTTAATAAAACTAGAAGACATATTAAAAGAAGCAATTTCTAGGGCTGGAGCAATAATAGAAGAAAAAAATCCAAACTTAGAAGGAAAAGAAGATATCGCTAAAAAAGTTGGTATTGGAGCTGTAATTTTTAATGATTTAGCTAATAATATAATTAAAGATGAAGTGTTCGATTGGGATATAATGCTTAACTTCCAAGGAGAAACTGGACCATATATACAATATATGTATGTAAGAACAAAAAGTATGTTGGATAAAGAAAATTATATAATGAATAAAGATTTAGTAGATACTGCAGAATTAGAAAAAAATGGAATGGAATTAATAAAACAAATCTATGTATTTGGCGATATTATAAAACAAGCGGTAGATAAAAACGAACCATCAATTATATCACGTTATTTAATAGATATTGCTAAATTATATAGTAGTTTTTATAATGACAATAAAATAATTGTAGAAGACGAAAAAATAAGAAATACTAGACTTTGCTTAACATATATGGTAGGAAATGTATTAAAAATAGGAACATCTTTGTTAGGAATGGAAATGCCAGATAGAATGTAGGAAGTATTATAAAACATTATCATACCATAAGAAAGGAAATGAGAATATGAGAAAATATTTCGGGACAGATGGAATAAGAAGAATTGCAAATACAGAGTTAACACCGGAGTTGGTATATAGAGTTGCAAAAGCAGGAGCATATGTACTTGCAAAACATTCTGATCATAGTCCAACTATTTTAATTGGTAGAGATACTAGAATTTCTGGAACTCTTATAGAAAGTGCAATGACAGCAGGATTTTTAAGCTATGGTGCAAATGTAAAATTACTAGGAGTTTTGCCAACTCCAGCTGTTGCATATTTAACTAAAAAACTAAAAGCAGATGCAAGTGTTGTTATTTCTGCTTCACACAATACTTATGAATTTAATGGAGTAAAATATTTTAGTAATAAAGGAACTAAAATACCTGATGATATAGAAGAAGAAATAGAAGAAACTATGGATTCTGGAAAATTAGAAGAGCTTACAGCTTGTAATGAAAATATAGGAATTTCAGAAAATGCAGAAGATTTAGTCGATGAATATGTATATTTCTTTAGAAAAAATTTTGAAGAAATAATTGAAGAATATAATAAAAAAGATTTTAAAGTAGTAATAGATACAGCAAATGGGGCAACATATAAAGTTGCAGAAAAAATATTTTCAAAGTTAAAAATAAATCATAAGATTATAAATAATGCTCCAAACGGAATTAATATAAATAAAGACTGTGGTTCTACACATCTAGAGGGGTTGCAAAAATATGTTGTAGAAAATGGATATGATTTAGGAATTGCATATGATGGTGATGGAGATAGATGTTTATTAGTAGATGAAAAAGGCGAAGTAATAGATGGAGACAAAATTTTAGCAATAGTGTCTAATTACATGAAAGAAAAAGGAACATTAAAAAAAGATACATTGGTTGCTACAGTTATGAGTAATTTAGGATTAGATATTTATGCTAAAGAAAATAAGATATCATTAAAAAGAACAAAAGTTGGAGATAGATATGTCTTGGAAGAAATGAAAAAGAATGGATATAATTTAGGTGGTGAACAATCAGGTCATATTATATTCTTAGATTATAATCCAACAGGAGATGGAATATTAACATCATTAATGTTTATTTCTATAATGTTAGAAAAAAATGAAAAAGCCAGCAATTTAGAACAAATAATAAAAATATATCCACAAGTATTAGTGGGAGCAAAAGTTTCAAATGATAAAAAATATAATTTTGATAAAGATGCAGTAATAAGAAATACTATAGAAGAGGTAGAAAAAGAATTTGAGGGAAATGGAAGAGTATTAATTAGAGCATCTGGAACAGAACCATTAGTTAGAGTAATGATAGAGGGATCAGATCAAGAATACATAACAGAAAAGGCTAATTCTATTGCTGAATTAATAGAAGAAAGATTAAAATAAAAGGAAGATGATGTAAATGGATAAAAAAACATATTATGTAACAACACCAATTTATTACCCAAGTGGCAAATTTCATATTGGTAATGCATATACAACAATATTTGCAAATACAATGAAAAAATATAAAGAAAAACGAGGCTATGATACTTATTTTTTAACAGGATTAGATGAGCATGGTCAAAAAATAGGAACACTTGCTCAAAACCTAAATCAAACTCCACAACAATATGTTGATGGAATGGCAGAATATGCTAAAAATTTATGGAAAAAAATGAATATAGAATATAATGACTTCATAAGAACAACAGAAGAGCGTCATACAAAGGTTGTAGAAGCTATATTTGAAAAACTTTTAAATCAGGGAGATATTTACAAGGGAGAATATGAAGGCTGGTATTGTGTACCATGTGAAACATATTTTACAGAAACTCAGTTAGTAGATGGAAAATGTCCTGATTGTGGAAGAGAAGTAAAAAAAATGAAGGAAGAGGCATATTTCTTTAATATGAAGAAATATGCTGACAGACTAATAAAATTTTACGAAGAAAATCCTCATTTTATAGAACCAGAATACAGAAAAAATGAATTATTTAATAATTTCTTAAAACCAGGATTAGAAGACCTATGTGTAACTCGTTCTACATTTGATTGGGGTGTACAAGTTAAAAGTGATCCAAAGCATGTTGTTTATGTATGGCTTGATGCATTAACAAATTATATTACAGCATTAGGATATGGTTCAGCAGATGATACTTTATTTAAAAAATATTGGCCAGCAGATTTACAAGTTGTTGGAAAAGATATAATAAGGTTTCATGGAATTTATTGGCCAATATTCTTAATGGCATTAGATTTACCACTTCCAAAGAAAATATATGCACATGGTTTTATAACAATGAAAGATGGAAAAATGTCAAAATCTAAAGGAAATGTAGTCTATCCAGAAATGTTAATAGATAGATATGGCTTAGATGCTACAAAATATTTCCTATTAAGAGAATTTCCATTTGGACAAGATGCAGTATTTTCACCAGAAGGTTTTGTAGAAAGATTTAATTATGATTTATGTAATGACCTAGGAAATTTATTAAATAGAACAATTGGAATGGTAAATAAATATTTTAATGGAGAAATCCCAGAATATGTTGGACAAGTAAATACACCGGACAAAGAATTGGAAGAATTTGCTATTTCTCAAATTAAAGTTGTAGAAGAAAAAATGGATAATTTACATTTATGTGATGCATTAGCAGAAATTTGGAACTTAATATCTAAAACAAATAAATATATAGACGAAACAGCACCATGGATATTAGTAAAAGAAGAAAAGCAAGAAGAATTAAAATCAGTAATGTATCATTTATGCGAAAATCTAAGAAAAATTGCAATATTAATAAGTCCATTTATGGAAAATACTTCAAATAGCATGTTTAAACAATTAGGATTAGAAAATGAAAATTTACAAACATGGGATAGTTTGTATGAGTATAATAATTTACCAACAAATGTAAAAGTTGTAGAAAAAGGTGAACCTTTATTTATAAGATTAGATATTGAAGAAGAAGTTAATTACATTAAAGAACAAATGAAGGCTAAATAATAAAAATTAATAAGGAGGAAAATTTATTTGGAACTAGACCTATTAAACTTTCTTAATAGGGGGCAGAATAATGTTGATATTCAAGAATTTCAGAGGGAGCTTACAAATAAATTAGAAGAAATGGAAAATAGATATACAATTGATAGATTTGAAGGGGAAATTGCTGTATTAGAAAACAGAGATACAGGTGAAATGTTTAATGTAGATAAAAAAGATTTACCTCAGGATATAAAAGAAGGAACTATTTTAAAAATAAACAATAACAAATATGAAATAGATATAGAAGAGCAAAAAAAAGTTGAAGAAAGAATAAAGAATAAAATGAATAAATTATGGAAATAAAACAAAAGAAAGAATGGGGTATTAATAATGAAGAATAATAATGAATTAAGCTTTTGGGATAAAGTAAAAGAAGGCAAAAAAACGAAATACTATAAAAGAAGAAAATGGCTTAACAGATTATTTACACTTATATTACTTATAATTTTAATAGTGGCAGGAAATTTTTATTGGAAAGAACATGATTTTAATGAATTTTTAGGAAATGCGTTAGGAAATACTGTTACAAATGAAACAGAACCTACTAATACTATCGAGACAGAGGCAGTTGTAGATGGAAATTTAAGAGTATATTATTTAGATGTAGGACAGGCAGATAGTATATTAGTTATTGATAAAGATAAAACAATGCTAATTGATGCTGGAACAAACGAAGCTGGAGAAACCGTAGTTAATTTCTTAAAAGATAAAGGTATTACAAAAATAGATTATCTAGTAGGAACACATCCTCACGAGGATCATATAGGTGGATTAGATGATGTAATAAATAATTTTGAGATAGGAACTATATATATGCCTAAGATGCAAACTACAACAAAAACATTTGAAGATGTATTAGATAGTATAGCAAATAAAAATTTACAAGTTACAACACCAGTTGTTGGTGATTCATTTGATTTAACGAACGCACATTGTACAATAATGGCAGTTGATACAGAAGATACAGAAGACAATTTAAATTTATCTTCTATTGTAATTAGAATGACATATGGAGGAAATAGCTTTTTATTTATGGGTGATGCAGAAGAAGCAAATGAAAGTGCCAGAAATTGGCAACCGGCAGATGTTTTAAAAGTAGGACATCATGGATCAAGAACATCTTCATCACAAAACTTTATAAATCAGGTAATGCCATCATTTGCAATTATACAAGTAGGTAAGGATAATTCTTATAATTTACCAAATCAAGAGACTATAGATAAATTAACTGCTATAGGAACAAAAATTTATAGAACAGATGAAGATGGAACTATACTTGTAGTAAGTGATGGAACTAATATACAAGTAGAAACAAATGTAGAATAGATGGGAGATAATAATGAAAAAATTTATAGAGAAAAATTTAAATAAATTTAATATAGGGCTTATTGTATTAATTGCAATAGCCCCTCTTTTACTATGTTTTAATAGTAATTTATGGTTTGATGAAGCATATTCTGTAGGACTTGTAAGACAGCCATGGGGAAATTTATTCATATCTGCAATAAATGATGTACATCCAATTTTATATTATGTTTTGTTAAAATTATATTCTTTAATTTTTGGAGATAGTGTTATAGCTTTAAGGATATTTTCTGTAATACCTGTTGTAATATTAGCAATATTTTCTTTTGTAAAAATACGTAAAGAATTTGGAGATAGAGTAAGCTTTAATTTTAATTTACTATTATTAATATTACCAGTCACAATGCATTATGGATCACAAATAAGAATGTATAGTTTAGCAATGCTATTTGTGGTTATTACAGCAGTATATGCATATTTGGCATATAAAAACAATAAAAAGAAAGATTGGGTAATATTTGCTATAGCAAGTATATGTAGTGCATATACACATTATTTTGCATTATTTACAATTGGAATTATAAATATATTGTTATTATTCTTTATAATAAAAGAGAAAAAAGAACTTAAGAAAAGATGGTTTATATATGCTGTAATACAAATTATATTATATATACCAGGAATACTAATATTTTTACTACAAGCAACAAGAGTTGCTGGTGGATTTTGGATAAGTGTAAACTATCCAGACATAATAACACAGATTATAGAGTTTTTCTTCTTAGATAGCATAAATTCTGGACTTCCTTCTATATTTGGGTTATTTATAGTAATATACATGATTTTAAGAGTACATAAATTATATTTAGAAGATAGAAAGAAAATAAGACCTGTTACAATAGCATTAACTACAGCAGGGCTTGTAATATTAGTAACATTATTAATATCTTTTGTAAGGGCTGTATTTATTCCAAGATATATGTTACCAATGTTAGGTTTATTCATATTTGCATTTGCATATGTTTTATCTATCGAAAAAAGTCGATTAATAAAAATAATAATTTGTGTTGGACTAATTAGTTTAACTATTTGGAATGGAATTACTTTATGGAATAAATCTTATTCAGCAGAAAATAAAGTACCAATAGATGCTGTAAAAAGCGAAATACAACCAAATGATATATTTGTATATACAACTGTAGGACCTAGTAGTACTATGGCTTTAGAGTTTAAAGATAATCAGCAATATTTCTATAATAAAGATAATTGGACTGTAGAAAAAGCATATGGAGCATTTGCTCCACAAATGAAAATAATAAATACATTAGAAGAAATAGAGAATTATACTGGTAGAATTTGGGTAATAGATGATGGAAATACAAATATGTATGATTATATTAATGAAATGGAAGGAACAACATTAATAAAAGAACAAGAAAATTATTATCATCCATTTAGTGGAGATACATTTAAAATAGCTTTATTTCAGAAAGACTAAAATATTAAGAATTATTAATAAATAAATTTACTAATAATCTACAAAAAATAAAAAAAATTTATTTTACTGACAAGTTTCGACAAAAAATGTTCGACACTTTGTGCTATAATTTGATGTAGGAGGGATGCGATATGGATGTTACACTTGCAATAAAAAAACATAGAAAAAAACTCGAACAAATGATATTAGACAACGAAGACTATAATAAAATAGTTGAGCAAAGCCAAAAGTTAGACAAATACATAAATATCGCGATGCAAGAAATGATGGCGGAAGGTAAAAAAGATTAAAAGTGCTATTTTTTAAAATAGCGCTTTTAACTTGAATATATGAAAATACCATTAAAAATATAGTTTTTGTTGACATTACAAAGAATAAGAAATAAAATAAGAGGGTAAAATGAAATTTAAGGAAGGTGATTTTTTATGCCATTTGTTACGACAAAGGATATGTTTGAAAAATCTATGAAGGAGAAATTTGCAATAGGTGCATTTAATATTAATAATATGGAGTTTGTACAAGCAATAATGGACGCAGCAGCTAAAGAAAATTCACCAGTAATATTACAGACTTCATCAAGTGCTATAAAATATGCTAGAGTACCATACTTAAAGAAAATGATAGAAGCAGGTTTAGAAGAACATGATATTCCAGTAGCATTGCATTTAGACCATGGTCCAGATTTCGAGACATGTAAAACGTGTGTAGATAATGGATATACATCTGTTATGTTTGATGGATCTAAATATGATTTTGAAACAAATATAAAATTAACAAAAGAAGTTGTAGATTATGCTCATGCACATGGAGTAGTTGTAGAAGCAGAACTTGGAAAATTAGCAGGAATTGAAGATGATGTTAATGTATCTGAAGATGATGCAATGTATACAGATCCTGATGAAGCAAAAGAATTTGTAGAAAGAACAGGATGCGACTCATTGGCAATAGCTATAGGTACAAGTCATGGTGCTTATAAATTTAAAGGTGAAGCAAAATTAAGATTTGATATTTTAGCTAAAATTAAAGAAAAAATACCAAATACACCAATAGTATTACATGGAGCTTCAACAGTTATTCCAGAACTTGTAGAAATTTGTAATAAATATGGAGCAAATTTACCAGGAGCAAAAGGTGTTCCAGATGAAATGTTACATGAAGCTAGTATCTCTGGTGTTTCTAAAATAAATGTAGATACAGACTTAAGATTAGCTATGACAGCTGGAATAAGAGAAACTTTTGTTACAGATCCAAGTATATTTGATCCAAGAAAATATATGGGTAAAGGAAGAACATTAATAGAAGAAACAGTTGCTCATAAAATAAGAGATGTATTTGGTTCTAGTAATAAAGCATAAAATAAAAAGGATTTTGGGATGTTCTCAAAATCCTTTTACTATATAATAAGGTTAAGTTAGTTATGTAATTGTGAAGCAATATGCACATGTATAAAAAAACTTTCATCATTAGCCTTTATCTAATTTAGGTGTATCATCTACATTTTTAAAACTTAAATACCAAGACATTCCATTTCTATTTTTTGCAATACTATTATTTCTTTCGCACAAATCTTTAAAATTTTTAGGAGGAGGGAGAATCATAGGATTTCCAGGAACCCAATTAGCAGGTGTCATACAATTATTTTTATCTGCATATTGTAAGGCTGTGACAGTTCTTAAAATTTCTGGAATATATCTCCCAATATTCATTGGATAAATAAAAATGCTTCTAATAATTCCTTTAGTGTCAATAATAAAGACATTTCTTACAGTCTCTGTAGAACTAACTTCATTACTAATCATGCCATATTTTCTAGATATAATCCCATTTTGATCTGCAATTATAGGAAAATTAACAATAATTCCTGTTTTTATATAAATATCATATAACCATGCTAAATGGGAGTTTATTCCATCAACACTTATACCAATAAGTTCAGTATTTATTTTTTTAAAATATGTATCAGCTTTAGCAAAACCAATAATTTCTGTAGTACAAACGGGGGTAAAATCACCTGGATGAGAGAAAAATACAACCCATTTACCTTTATAATTAGAAAGTGAGATTTCACCAGCCGTAGATATTCCATCAAAATCTGGAGCTTCCATACCAATCTTTAAATTATTATTCATCATAATTTCATAATCCATAATATAAACTCCTTTATAACTTTTTATATAATATACGAATAGTATATAAAAAAAGTTACAAATAAATTTTTATAGTTGGTAGAAATAGAACTTTGAATTACAAACATATTGATTTATTTATGTAAACATGATATAATAATTATGTTACTGTAAACAATGTATAATAAATGAAAGGGAAAACTATGAATGCGCGAGATTTAAACGAATTAACACCTTTTTTAGTCAGTTACTCTTTAAAGAAAATCCAGGGAAAAATGGATGCACGAACCGAAAGATCATACAGTGATTATTATTCTGATGACCATACGGAGGTAATATTAAATCTTAAGCAGAAGACAAAATTAACTCCAATGGAAATGACAATGAGTTTTCTACCGGCTTTTAGCGAAGAAGGATGGTTTAGGATAACAGCATTGGAAAGTTCAGCAATGTTCACATACAAACTGTGTTCGGAGATTATGTCAGCAGAGGCACTTGGCAAGGAAGAAGTAAACCTGACTGAGCTATTTAAGGAATACAAAGTATGGAAACAGATCTTAGGTACGGGAGTATTTTATGCAACCAAAATAAGGATGGCGAAAACAGAAAATCGGGAGCCTAGCCTCACGTATAGATTCAAATCTATTAATGAGAATTGTTATATCGAGCTTAAATTCGCATAATTTCCCAGTTATGAAGGAAGTATAATTAGATTTGCTTCTTAACTCAAGCAATTTTACATGCTTGATATATCCAAACAGTATTCAAACGTAAAATTCTCTTCTTTGATATAATGTAGTTTTTTAACTGCAAAAAATCAAAAAAGAGAATTTTTTTTATATTAGATAATTATGGTAAATGTAAAATTTTCTAATGTTTGCTAATGCATGAAAAATATTGCATTCAATTTTTTGGCAAAATATCAAAAGTCATATATTTTAATCTGCAAAGTAGAATAAAAAAACAATATAAGCAAATAATAAAAATAGGGAGGTATATACTATGGAATGTAATCAAAAGATACATTGCTCAGTTGGAAGTTGTAAATATAATGATATAACAACTCAAGAATGTAAATTAAAAGCAATTAACATTATGCCAGATACAAATGTAAATACAGGAAATGCAAAGGAAACGATGTGTGTAAGCTATAAGAAAAATTAGGCAATATAATATAATAAAACCGTGGAAATAAAAGTTGCCACGGTTTTATAGTTAAATTAACAAAATTTATAATTCAATTTATTATATATTTTTTTCACGTAAATTTTTTAATATTTGTTTATTTGCATCCTTCTTTTTTAAATCTTCACGTTTATCATATAATTTTTTACCTTTAGCAAGCCCAAGTTCTAATTTTACGAAACTACCTTTAAAATAAATATTTAATGGAATTAAAGCATATCCCTTTTGTTTTAATAATCCATAAAGTTTTAATATTTCTTTTTTATGTAATAACAATTTTTTAGGTCTTAAAGGATCTTTATTAAAAATATTTCCATGTTCATAAGGACTTATATGCATATTATATACATAACATTCTCCATTAGAAATATTAGCATAACTATCTTTTAAATTAACTTTTCCGAGATTTAATTGACTTAATTTCTGTACCAAACAAAACAATTCCTGTTTCATAAGTATCAAGTATTTCGTAATTATGCCTAGCTGTAGGATTTTTTGCAATCAATTTTGTATTCATAAATAACCTCTCTTATTTTGTAAATTATATAACTACTTAATATTATAACATTTTAAAACAGAAAGTAAAGGGATAAGCTGTTACCAAAAGTAACAGCTTATAAATTATTCATTATGATTTCTTTTTACTAAATACCATATAAGAAATGCGATTCCCAGTACAACAGCTACAAGGATTATCCAAGACCAAACTGTACCATTAGAAAAAGCAGAAGTTGCAGTTTCTGTTGCAGTTCTAGTTGCATTATATGCACCATCTTTTACATCTGTAGCCATATCACCAACACCATTTGTAAAATCTTTTGCTTGTTCATTTGTTTTTGTAACAACATTACTAGACATATCTTTCATAGAATTAGACATATTTTTCATGGTATTAGAAGTATCTTGCATAGCATTTTCGGTATGATCAATACCATTTTTGGTAGACTCTGCTGCCTTATGAAGCATATCATTATCGGCAAAAGAATTACCAGTTATAAAAAATATAATTACAGCAGAAAATAGAATAAAAGAAATCTTTTTAGTGAGTTTATTCATAATTTACCTCCTGCTAAAAATTGAAGTATATTTTTAAAATTTTTAAAAATACTGCCTCAATATTATTATTAAAAAAAATGTAGAAAGTATGCAAAAAAAATAAACCAATCTATTAAAAGATTGGTAAAAATTTAATGCTTTAATCTTATTAAAATTGCTATGCTAAGTAAAATTAATAAAACACCGATTACTATTAATAAAATATTTATTATATTAGAAATATTTGTTAAATCAAATCCAGTAGAAGTAGTAGAAGAATTGCTTGTAGATGTAGTTGTTGGTTGATAAGTTGTTGCAGAAGTAGTTGTATTAGATACTGAATTTGATGTGATATTCATATTTATACTGCCTGTTGCAAATACAGGTTCAATATTTACAAAAAATAAACCTAAAATTATTACTGGAATTATTAATAAAAATTTTTTCATCATATGTTTTTACCCTCCTAAAAAGTCCATTACTTATATTATTTATTCTGTATGCTATAATCATACACAAAAACAAAAAAAAAGTCTATATAAATCTAAAAAAAAGTAAAATAATTAAAAAAATATTGACATTGAATCCACTTAAATATATCTTAATGGGGAGGAGTGATAAGATGGACGAATATATGGAGAATTTAATAAATAGCAAAAATTTTGAAATGTATAAAAATTTAGATAAAGCAACATTAAAAATTATTTTGATGTATTTAAAATTTAATCTAATAGAAATGTATTCTCAAACAGAAACAGAAATTGCTAATAAGCAAATAAAATATGCAGTAATAAAAAGCTGTATTCCATCAGATTATAATTATTTAGAATTTTTAATGAACTGTAATTATAGAATTAATTTAAATACTGCAAGAAATGTATTTGTAGATAATATTGGGGATAAAAAATTAAAATGCCAACATTGTGAGTTAAAATATTGCATTAAATATTTAATGAGAAATTTTTTATATGAAATATTAACTTTGCAAAACAAAGACAAAGTAAAAATAGATCCTATTAAAATAGTAAAAGCATGGATAAATGAAGAAGAAGATACAAATTATGAAGATAAAAAAATTGAATTTTCCAAAATTGATGTTGTAACATTAATGTATGTGGAGATTCTTTTAAAAAGTAAATTTGTTGAATTAAAGGAATATGATGAACAAACAAAGATTGCAAAATTTAACGTTTTAAACTTAACAAGTTTAGAAGATTATTCTTATTATATAAACAAGTTATATGATTATTATTCTGGAAAATACAATAATGAACTAGTAATTAATATTGAAAAATTTGCAAAAGAAATAGAAAATAGTAAAGATCCAGAAAATGTATATATCTATAAATTAGCTGCATATTATACTTATTTAATACAAATAGAAAAAGTAGATGTTATTAAACAATTAGAAAAATACATATTGCAAAGAAATAAGGATAAAATGAGCAATAGAGGAAAATACTTTAACAAAATTTATCTAGAAAGAGTAGATAAGCTATCATGTAATAAAGAAACAAAGAACAAAATAAAAAAATTATTTAATTATGTTTTAAATTATAATTTTGTAACATCTACACCATTTGTTCCTATAAATATTGTAATGTATACAGAAGACAGAGAAATGGCAATTAATATTTCAGAATTAATTGGAGAATATATGTGGTATTTTGTGTACTTAAAAGAAAGTACGAAATATTATGAATATTCAATGAACGAAATAATATCTGATAAGGGAATAATAAATCAAATGTATGTAGATACATCAAATGGTAGAACAAGTTATAAATATGGAATCGTAAGAATTATGGATTTTCAAAATATAATTTATGCATCAGATAAAGATCAAAATATTATTTTAAATTTACTTACAGAGAAGATTTTAAAAAATAATTCTAGAATTGTAACAATGATTTATGGTAAAAAAGAGGTTATAAAAGGAATATTAGATAAACACCCAATACTTTCTGAAAATTTATTTAATATTGAGCTTAATATAGACGAATTAGATATAGATGAAGTATATCAAATTGTTATAGAAAGATTAGCTTTAACAGAAGATTTAACAGACGAGATAAAAGATAAAATATATAATTATATAAAACTTAGTTATGGAAGTAGTGAAATAAAAAATACAGAATATGCAAAAGTCCTATTTAATAAAATAATATTAAATGAAAATAGTATTTTTGATAGTAATAAAGAAAATGTACTAAAATTGGAGGATATTCCTAACCTATATAATACAAGAGATTTACCACAAATTTTATCAGAGCTTAATGATTTAGTTGGACTTAAAAAGATAAAAACACAAATAAATAATTTAGTAAGTTTATTAAAATTTAATAAAAGAGCTAATATTGACATTTCTAAGTTTAATCTTCATATGGTATTTACAGGAAATCCAGGAACTGGAAAAACAACAGTAGCAAGGCTATTAAGTGATATTTTATATAACTTAGGATATACAAAGAAAAATAAACTTGTAGAAGTATCTGCTAAAGATTTAATAGCAGAATATGTTGGACAAACTGCAGGAAAAACATATAATGTTTTAAAATCTGCATTTGGAGGAGTACTTTTTATAGATGAGGCATATTCAATTGTAGATACAGGATCTAATTCTTCTTTTGCCAGTGATTGTATGACAACAATTTTAAGAGTATTAGAAGATCAAAGAGATAATTTGATTGTTATATTTGCAGGGTATGAAAAACAAATGGAGGACTTTATAAAATTTAATCCTGGATTAAGATCAAGAATTGGATATACAATAAAATTTGATGATTATACAAATCAGGAATTATTAGATATATTTAAACAATTAGTAGAAAAGAATAATTTAAAAATAACAGAAGAGGCATTAAATAAAGTTGAACATATAATAGAAGAATCTAGAAAAGTAGAAGGATTCGGAAATGCAAGATATGTAAATCAAATATATCAGGATATATTAATAGAACATTCAAGAAATATAGAAAATGTAGATGACAACGAGAATTTAATGACAATACAAGCAGAAGATATAGATCCAGAAAAATTGATAATTAAATCTGGAGGAAGAAAGATAGGTTTTTAGAATGTATTATACATATATGTTAAGATGTACAGATAATACGATTTATACTGGAATTACAACAGATGTTAAAAGAAGGATGACCGAACATTTTACTCAAAACGAAAAATGTGCTAAATATACAAAAAGACATAAGCCGAAAAAATTGGAAGCTGTTTGGAGTAGTCAAAATAGAAAAGAGGCATCAAAATTAGAATATTATTTAAAACATCTAAACAAACATGAAAAAGAAGATCTCATAAAAAATAATATAAATTTAAATATTTTGGCAGATAAAATAGATGTTAACGAATATAGAAAAATAGGAATAAGGAGAATGTTTTATGGATAAAACAGCATTTTTTAAATTATCATATGGTTTATATATAATATCAACAAAATATGAAGAGCATTTTGCAGGATGTGTTGTAAATACAGTAGTGCAAGCTACTGCAGAAGAAAAACCAAAATTATTAGTAACGGTCAATAAAGAAAATGATACTAATCTTACTATGAAAAAGGCAAAGAAAGTTAATATTTCTGTACTTTCGCAGGAAGCAGACATGTTATTAATAGGAAAGTTTGGATTTAGAAGCAGTAAGGATTTTAATAAATTAGAAGGAACAACAAATATAATAGGAAAAAATGGAATTCCAATAATTACTCAAGCTGTTTGTTCATACATCGAAGCAAATATAATAGAAGAACTTGAATGTGGAACACATACAGTATTTGTGCTAGAAGCTACAGATGCAGAAATTTTAAATGATAAACCTGTTTTAACATATGGTTATTATCATAATGTTATAAAAGGAAAGACACCACCTAAAGCTTCATCTTTTGCCCAATAATTTGGAATATATTAAAATTTGAAAGGAGCAATATAAATGCAAGAACATGTTGAACTTGAGGTTTCACTAGAGATAATAATGGCAGAGATTGCAGATGTAATAATGAATTTAAAAAGTAAAGAGGATGAAGAAAAACTCCAAAAGTTGATTCTTTTACAAGAAAATGCGTATAAGGGAAACAGAGAAAGTGTAAAAAAAATATTAAATAAGGAGTTCTAATATGGAAAGAAGAGAAATATCAAAAGAAATATATAATAAAGTGATAGAGAAAATTCCAGAAATAATATTAAATATGTTACCAGAAGATCCAGAAAAATTGTTAAGATATGCAACAAGAATAAAAGAGGTTCAATTTTCTAAAAATGTTGATGAAAATACAAAAAAATTAATGTTAGAAAAACTATTAAGTGATGAAGAATATTTAAAAACATTTTATTATGTTATGGCAATAACATTTTGGGGTAAGAAACCTGTAGAAAATCCTCAAATTAAAATAGTTGCTGCACAAACTGGAAGTGGAAAGAGTAATTTAACGGCAAAGCTTTTAAGAGAAGATGAAAATTATATTTTCGTAGATTCTGATAAATATAAGCATTTTAGATATGACGCCAAAAAAATTGCAAGTGAATATCAAGTATTATATCCATTTTTAACAGGACCTGATGCATATGATCATGCGGATAATATTTATAAATATGCAATAGATAAAAAATATAATATTATAAAAGAAACTGCACCATCAAAGAATAAAGGATTACTAAATGTAGATATTCAAGAATTAATAAATAATAATTATAAAATATCAGTACATATTTTAGCTGTTGGAGAATTAAATAGTCTATTGTCCATACATGAAAGATATGAAATGCAGATAGCCAATGGCTTAAAAACTGCTAAATTGACGCCAGTTGCAAGACATGATGAATCATATAATGCTTTAATTCCAAATGTGGAAGATATTATTAATAATAAATATTTGTCAGAAATAGTAGTTTACAAAAGGGGGAGCTTAGAAAATAGTTTTGATCCAATAAAATTATTTCCCTCTGGTAAATTTAAAGATGTAATTAAAGCAATAGAATTTTCTAGAAATGAAGATAACATGATTACTAAAAAAGATTTTAGGAAAAGATATGATTTAGTATTTTCACAAATGCAAGACAGGAAAGCACCACAAGAACAATTTGAACAATTAAAAGAAATATATGAAAGGAGTGAGAAATGAAAGAAGTAGACATTGATATTACGGAAGAATTTGTTACGAATGAATTAGCAAAACTGCTAGATGAATATGCCAAGGAAAAAGATGAAAACAAAAGTAAGGAATTAAAAGAAAAAATAGATATACTAAAGAAAATAAAAATTGAAATTTTAAAAGGTAATGAAGAAATAATAAAAATGATTTATAGAAAGAAGAAGAAAGGGATATTATGAGTATTAATGAAGAAACAAGAGGTATATCTAAAGACGTATTAGAAAAACTTTTAGGAGAATTAAATAGGGATTTCATAGATAATTTGCCAAGTGATCCATCTGATATTATAAACTTTGCAAAAAGAAGAATAAATCCATATATTGCAAGTAGTTTAGGAGAAGATTTGGCAAAAAGGATGTTGGAATATAGATTATCTGATAAAGATTATTTATTAACTTTATTTAAATCAATGAGTGTAACATTTGATTTAGGACAAGAACCACAAAACAATCCATTAGCAAGTATTTTAGTGGCACAAACAGGTGCTGGAAAAAGTAATTTAAGAAAAATGCTAATATTAAATGGTAATGGATATGTAATAATAGATTCTGATTTATATAAAAAATATAGACCAGATGCAGAATTTATAAGAAGTATGGATGCAACACATTTTGGTGCATTAACTGGTATAGATTCTTATGATCATGCAGAAAATATTAGAAATTATACTATGGAAAAAGGATATAATATATTAATGGAAGTAGCGCCATCAATGGAAAAGGGATTGATAGGAGTAAATTTTGAAAAATTACAGCAATATGGTTATGATTCAAAAATTCACATAATGGCAGTAGGAGACTTAGTTAGTGCTATTGCAGTTCATTACAGATATGAAAAAACAATGTTTTTTAGTGATGATGTTGGAAATAGTAAATTAACTGATTTACATCGTCACGACGAGTCTTATAAATCTGTGGAAGAATGCATAAAGAACATGGATCCTTCAAAAATAAATTTATATGTCAGAGGTGATAAAGAAGATTCTTTACCAAAGCAAATAGATACCACAGGAAAAACAATTGATGAGATTATACAAATATTAAGAGAAGAAAGATTGAAATCTAATTATAGATATGCTACAGCTACCGGAGAAAATTCTTTTGCGGAAGATTATGCAAATATAAAGAAATTAATGTATTTAAGAAAGGCTCCACAGGAAGAATATATGCAACTAGAAAAAATACATAATAGATATTTGGGATATTTAAAACAAATAAATCAAGCTATGATAAAAACTTATTCAGTATTGAGCTTAGAAGATGATTAGATTTTATATATCGAAAGAATCATTATATTTTTACTAAACACAAAAAAATTGCAGGAAGGAGTAAAAAATGCTCTCAGTAATGGAAATAAAGAAAAAACTGCCAAAGGATTTTGTGGAAGAGCTATATAGTTTAAATTCTCCTTTATTGGCAGATAAAATTTTATCTGGAATGGCAGGAAAACGAAACACAACATTAAGAGTAAATACTCTAAAATATAATATACAGGACTTAATGAGGTATTTTAAAAATATAAATATAAAATTTGAAAGAGTAAATTTTTATAATGATGCATTAATTATAAAAAATACGAACGAAAAGGATATTCAAAGGTTGGATATTTACGAAAAAGGATATATATATTTACAGAGTTTATCTAGCATGGTACCACCATTAGTCTTAGAACCTAAAAAAGATGAAAAGATATTAGACATGGCATCTGCACCAGGAAGTAAGACAACCCAGATGGCTAGTATTATGAACAATACAGGCATAGTTGTTGCAAATGAACTAGATAAAATTCGATGTGAACGTTTAAAATTTAATATAGAAAATCAAGGTGTAACAAATACAAAAATAGAAAATGGGTATGGAGAAAAGCTAGGAGATAAATATCCAGGCTATTTTGACAGAGTTTTACTAGATACTCCATGCAGTGGAGAAGGAAGATTTATTGCAGATAATGCTGGAACTTACCGAAATTGGTCTAAAAAAACGGTAAGAGAACTTTCTAAAATCCAAAAAAAATTAATAAAAAGTGGTTATAATGCTCTAAAAGCAAATGGAGTTATGGTTTATTCGACTTGTACGCTGAATTTAGAAGAAAATGAAAATATATTAGAATGGGCACTAGAAAATTTGAATATAAAATTATTGGATATTAATTTAAATATAAAAGGTGCAATAAAAGCAAATAGCACAAACAGAGCAAATGAAATAGGAAAAGCTATTAAGATTTTGCCTTCTAAAGAAATGGAAGGATTCTTTGTAGCAAAAATAAAAAAAATAAACTAATAATTTTGTACATAAAAAATTGAATTTTAGTATTTATTAATTAAATAAAAGAAATAAAACTGTGGGAAAGACCACAGTTTATTTTGTTTTAGGGAAAACATAAATATATAAAAAACAGATTTTTAAATAACAATAATTATTTTGTAATTGAATAAATATAATTGTATAGAAAAAGTGTTCTTACTTTATTCATAAAATTGCTATTAATTACTTAACTAGAATATACTGGTTAAATTTATTTTCAATATAAAAAATAAATTTATAAATTAAAAAAGTAGAAAAATGTAAAATAATGATACCTGATAACTAAGTTCCCGTAAGAAAAAACAGGAAAATTATTTACAAATTAGTAAAATTGTAATATAATAGCAGTGCGTTTTAAGATGTTTTTACAAAAAAATATAAATTGGAGGGGAATTATATGAAAAAATCAAAACTTATGCTAATTATAGTTAGTGTAATGCTAGTAGCCGTAATGATTTTAATGCCAACTCAAGTAAAAGCTGAAACAAACGAAAAATTAGCAGTAGTAAATACATCAAGCGGAGAAAATAGTAGTTATCTAATTTATATAGATGCATTACTATCAAACGCAGATGGATTTGAATTTGCATTGTCAAACGATAGTGCAATAGCACAAGAGAATTTGATTTATGAGAATTCAGCAACAGATAATGCAGGAAATGCAGTTGCTTATTATGACTCAACAAATCAAAAATTTGGAGAAGTAGATATAACTAAACCTATATATTTATGGGTAAGAGGAAATAACGATATACAAGGACTAGAGGTTAACTTAAGTGAAAGTATAACATCTGCGGAATTAACAGATGTAGAAAATATCACTAAGAAAATACCTGTAGAGACAACTAAACAAAAAGAATACCCAGAAGATGAAAATGGAATGAAGCTTTGGGTTGGTTCAATACAAATTCAAGAAAAAGAAGATGAAAAAGCAGAATATTCTTATAAAATGGTAAGATTGCCTGCAGAAGACGAAAGATACAATCAATTATGGGAATTAAAAACTAAAATTAATTCAAATAGTGATACAATGTCTGTAAACGAAAAAATCAAATTATCAACAGAATTTGTAAACTTATATAATGAATTAATAGAAAGTGCAAATTGGACAGAGGTAAAAGACTCAACGATAGAACAACCAGAAGATGCAGTAGATGGAACACAATATATAGTACTTCTTAAAAAAGAAGTAAAAAATGCAGAAACTGTCTATGACGCTCAGTTTATGACAAGTTTGCAAGAAGAAGTTTATGAAAATCAAATTAATGAAGAAAAAGTAGTTGTAAAGAGAACTACAAAATTACCAATTACATATGACAGTATAGCATTATGGGTTGTTTTAGCAGTAATAATAATTGCTTTAATAATTGTAAGAAGAAAAGTTAAAAAGGAAAGCAAACATTAAAATGAAAAAAATAGTGTATAAAGTTTTATATGTAATACTTATAATTGCATTAATTATAACAATTGCTTTATTACTAAACAAAGAACATACAAGTAGAGAAAATGAAAAAACAAATCAAGAAGTATTGGCTGAATTTAATAATTTAAGTAATACAAATAATATAAGTGGCTTAGAAAATTTAACTTTAAATGGGTATGAAGTAATTGGAAAAGTATCAATTTCAAAAATTAATATAGAATATCCAATATTAAATATAGAAACTTCAAACCCGGAAGAAACAAAAACACCTATGAAATTTGGAATTGTAAAATATTGGGGTGGAAATGTTAATGATTATGGAAATTTGTCAATTGCGGGACATAACAACCATAATGGAACAATGTTTGGAAAAACAAAAAAGTTAGAAATAGATGACATTGTGGAATTAACAGATTTAACAAATAGAACTATACAATATAAAATTTACGAAATATTTGTTACAGATCCAAATGATGTAAGTATCTTACAAACAGAGGATGAAAGTGTAAGAGAAGTTACTTTAATAACATGTACAAACGGAAATAAAGAAAGACTAATATTAAAGGCAAGAGAATTTTAATTTAAGGGGGAAAAGAAGATTATGAGCAATAGTGGAAATACTATTAGTAAGAAAATGATAGTTGCTATAATTATTGTTGCTGTTTTACTTATAGCAGCAATATCAGCAGTAGTAGTTTTCTTAAGAGATCAAGGTGAAACTTCTGCTATGGCAGAAAATAATCCGCAATCTGCCGAAGCACAAGAAAATGCTCAAACAGAGCAAAATCAAGAACAAGATTCTCAAACTCAAGAACCAGCACAACAATCAGAAGATACTCAAACTGACGAAAATGCTGGAGATAATCAAGAAACATCAAATGTAGAAGAATCAACAGAAGTAGCTACAAATGATGGAACTACACAATCAGAACAATCTACAGAAAATACAGAAACAACAGAAAGTGCAAGTTCAACATCTGGAACAACTACTTCTACAACAGGATCTACAAATAATGCAAGTACAACTACGGATAACACAAATAATGATGCAAACAATATTCAAGAATCAGTTATAGAAGAAGTACAAACAAATTATACAGAGGAAAATGTAAAGGTTGGAGAGTCTTTAACATGGACTCCAGAAGCTTTAACTACATTTGGAATTGCTGCAAACATGAAATTAAATGCACCAAATCTTGTAACAACAAAGACATCAGTTGTTATAGATGATGAAGGAAAAGCTGTAGAAGATCAAACAAAAGTAAATTTAACAAATAGAGTTAAATATACAATTACAATAGAGAATGTAGGAAATATAGCAGGAACAGTAAAAGCAAACAATACTTTTGATACATTACCAGAAGGATTTAATTATTCTTCAACAAATCCTACAGACTATGCTTTTAGTGCACAAATTTTAGATTCAGAAGATGCAGTAGTTGAAGCAGAAGCTATGGATTTATTTAAAGACATAAATTTTGAAGGGCTAAAAGCAACACTTAATAAAGATATTACTATCGAAGCTGGAAATAAATTAGTAGTAGAATATACTTTAAAATTAAATCCAGAATTTTTAAAAGATGGTGAAGATTTATTAGCTAATAAAGACTTAGCTAAAAATGTTATTACAGTTAATAATTTACCAGTAGAAGATGATAAAGAATATGATGCAGTTCAACCTTTAGTAACAGCTAATAAAACAAGTGTTATACTAAGAGGAGAAACTGTAGATACAGCAACAGAAATAGCAAAATCAGAGGGAGCTAAAGAAGGCGACTTTATTAAATACACAATACATATAGAAAATAATGGTCAAGCAGATACAACTGTATTTGTTAAGGATAAAGGTTTAACAAATATATTAGCAGATAATAAGGCAGAATTTGTATCTGGAGATAAAACATTAACAGATTTAGAAAATGGATTCCCAATAAAATTATCTTATGAAGCTCCTAATAATTATGCAGATATTAATTTTGTTATAAGAATTAATAATGTTCAAGGAGAAATAACAAATGAAATATCTGTAGTAGATACAGATATAGAAAATCCTGATCCAATTGTTCCAGAAACACCTGATCAAGTAGATACAGTAGATATTACAGGAACAAAATCTGTAAGTCCAGAAGGAACAGTACAAGAAAAAGATGAATTAACATATACAATTACATTAACAAATGCAGGAAATAAAACTGCAGATGCAATTGTTAAAGATACAATTCCAGGAGGATTAACATTTATTGCAGGAAGTATACAAATAAATGGAGTAGCTATAGATACAGCTGAAAAACAATATACAGCAGAGGATTTAGCAAATGGTATTTCAGTAAACGTTCCAGGAAATAATGGTAGTGCAACATTATCATTTAAAGTAACAGCAGATATATTACCAGAAGGAACAACAAGTCTTGAAGCTAAAAATACAGCTATTATTGATGAAGAAGATAATACAACAGATACAACAGAAACAGTTGTAAATAAAGCATATGTTACTCTAACAATTAATAAAAATTGGGTAGATAATGATATTCAAGATGATCGTAGACCAGAGAAAATTACTTTCGTAGTTTTAGCAAATGGAGAAGAGACAAATAATAGAGCAGAAGTAGATACATCAGTAACAGATGAACAAAGTTATACATTCGAGAATCTTCCAAAATATGATGAAAATGGAAATGTAATTAATTATTCTGCAAAAGAAGTTAATGCTGGAGAATTCTATAAATCAGAAGTAGGAACACCAGTAGTAAATGACTTAGGAAATACAGAGGTAGAGATTACAAATACATTTAAATTGCCAGATGATAATTCAAAAAATGTTATAGTAACAAAAGTATGGGAAGATAATAATGACGAAGCAGGAAAACGTCCAGAAAATGTAACATTAACAGTAACTGGAAATGGAAAATCACAAGATGCAACATTAACAGAAGCAGACAAATTAGAAAATGATTCTAATACATGGCAAACAACAGTAACGATGGATAAATATAATAGTGATGGTCAAGAAATCACATATACAGCAAGAGAAAATGTTGTACCAAATTTCTATACTCCAGAAGTAAATGGAACGACAGTAATAAATACATTTGCAGTACCAACAACAACTGTTGATGTAAAAGTTAATAAACAATGGGTAGAAGATAATGAAATTCAAGCTTTACGTAGACCAGAACAAATTAAATTCACATTAACAGCTAATGGCAATACAGCAAAGGATGAAAACGGAAATGATATAACATATGTAATGAATGTTACTGGAAATAATCAAGAATACACATTTGAAGATTTACCAGAATATGATGAAAAAGCTGACATAATTGATTATGATGTAATTGAAAGTGTAATTGATGGAGATGAACATAAGGATGATTTAAAATTCTATGAATCTACAAAAACAGAAAATGTGTTAAATAATATTCAATTCACAAATACATTTAAATTACCAGAAAATAATTCAAAGAAAGTTACAGTAACAAAAAAATGGGTAGATAATAATGATGAAGCAGAAAAACGTCCAGAACAAGTTGTTGTTAATATAACAGGATATGATGTAGATGGTACAAATACAGGAATATCTGGTATTATAATTAATGAAACAAATAAAGTGGATGATAATACATGGGAAAAAGCAGAAATTAATCTACAACAATATAATCAAAATGGCCAAGAAATAGAGTATAATGTAACAGAAGAAAAAGTTGACTTCTATACAACATCAATTAATGGAACTACTATAACAAATACATTTGGTGGATTTGAACAAGAAACAGTAAATATTCCTGTAACAAAAGTATGGGTAGACAATGATAATGTAAGAGGAAAACGTCCACAAAACATTGTATTCCAAGTTACTGGAAATAATGTAACAACAGAAACTACTCTTTCTGGAACAGGAAATACTTGGACTGGAAGTGTAGATGTTCCAAAATATGATGATTATGCAAACGAAATTGATTACTCTATAGATGAAGTTTTAACTTCTAAATTCTATACAAAATCAATAAATCAGGGAACTAGAACTATTACAAATACATTTACAGTTCCTGAAGAAGATGTAAATGTAACTGTTAACAAAACTTGGGAAGATAATGAGACTCAAGCTAAACGTAGACCAAATTCAATAAGATTTGTATTAACAGAAAATGGAACAGAAACAGATACATATTATGATATGGAAATAAATGAAGAAACTAACGACTATACTTATACATTCAGTAACTTAGATAGATATGACTCAAATGGTAATGAAATAAAATATGGTGTTAATGAAAAAGAGATAAGTGATGGAGATTTAGATTTCTATACACATAATGAAACTTCAAACACTGTAGACGAAGATGGAAATAGAACAATAGGAATTAAAAATACATTTACATTACCAAAAGATAATATTAAACCAATTACTATAACAAAAGAATGGGTAGATGGTAATGATGTAGCAGGAAAACGTTCAGAAGGAAGCATTACAATACAATTAAATGGTGAAGATGTTGTAGTAAACGATAATGGAACAAATATATGGACAGCACAAGTAAATAAACCAACATATAATGAAAATGGTGAGAAAATAACATATTCAGTAGATGAAAAAGATGTACCAGAATTTTATGAAAAAACAATTTCAGCAGATGGAATGAAGGTAACAAATACATTCAAATCACCAACGGATACAAAACCAATTACTATAGAAAAAGAATGGAATGATAATAATAATATAAATCGTCCAACTGAGGTAGTATTTAATGTAATTGGAACAGCAAATAATAAAGAAGCATATAATGAATCATTTACAATAGAAAAGGATCAAAACTTAAATAATTGGACTAAAACAATTACAGTACCTGTATATGATCAATTTGCTAATTTAATTACATATAGGGTAGAAGAAGCAAATGTTCCTACAGGATATATTGCAGAAGTAGATTCAACAGGTTTAAAAATAACAAATTCATTACCAAGTATAGATGTACAAAAAGACGTAATAGAAGTAAAACATAAAGATGGAAGCGTAACTAATGTAAATGTTCCAAATTCTACAGAAATAGCAGTAGAAGAAGGAGATATTGTTAAATATCAAATAGTAGTTACAAATACTTCAGATATAACAATTCAAGATTTAGTAGTTAGTGATAATACTCTAGCTGTAACTAAGAATCCAAATGGAGAGACAGATATTATATCTGAATTAGGAAGAATAGATAATTTAGTAGGTGGAGCATCACAAATATATATTGTATATCACAAAGTTACTCATGATGAAGCAAAAACAGCAGGAGTAAAAATTACTAATACAGTAACAGTAACAGGAAACTATAATGATGATAAAGATACGATTACAAAAACAGATGATGCTACAGTTACAATAAAAGATGTAAATAATATTTCTGTTATAAAAGAGCAAAAAGTAAATGGAAAAGTAATACCAAACGGAACAGAGGTAAAACTTGGAACAACAATAAATTATACAATTACAGTTAAAAATGAAGGTAATACAACATTACATGATGTTGTAGTAAATGATACTATATCTGGAATTGCTGGAGAATTAGTATTTAATAATCAATCAGGTATTACAGTTAGTGGTAATAAAAATGATGGTTATGTAATTACAATAGGAACATTAAATGCAGGAGAAACAAAGACAATAACAGCAAAATATACAGTTATAGAAGGAGATATTTCAGAAAGTGCAAAACAAATAGCAAATGTTGCAACTGTTAATGCAAAAACACCTGATGATAAACCTTTAACACCTCCATCAAGTTCAGTAGATGTAAATACTGAAGAAGGAGAACCTATAATAGATGTAACAAAAACAAGTAAATTAATAGAGAAAAATGGAAAGACAACAGACGGTAAAGCAGAATATGGAGATATAATTGTATATACAATAACTGCAACTAACACAGGAATAATATCTGGAGATGTAACAATTACAGATAAAGTACCAACAGGCACAGAATTATATAGACAAGGAACAACAAACTTAAGTGCTGAAGAATTAGATTCTTTAGAATCAGAAGAAGGTTTAACTAAAGTTCTAAATGTTCCAGGAAATAATGGAAAAGCAACAATTACATTTAGTGTAAAAGTAACAGCTAAACCAGGAGAAGATGTAAAAAATACAGCAACAGTAAATGATGGCGAAAATGAAACAGAAAAATCTGACAAAGGTTCTGATGTAGAAAAAACAGTAAAGGTAACGGCAAAATCACAAACTACAACTATTAAGAATAGCAATGTTGTAATTGTATTAGATACTTCAGGAAGTATGAATTATAAAATGACTGAAACTGTAACTATACCATGTCCAGGACATAGGAGAGGAACACAACATGGTGACAGAGGTACAAAATGTTATCAAAATGAAGATGGAGAATGGGTTGTAGATGAAGTACAAGAAAAAGATGAAACTAGACTAGATGTTGCAAAAGATGTTATTCAAGGATTTATTGATTCTATGCAGTTTGCAGAAGATGGAAATGGATCTGCAGTATCAATAGTTACATTTAATGGATCTGATAGAAACAATCACCCAGTATCTGGAACAGGATATTCAGAAACATTAAAAGTAAAATACAATAATTGGTGGGAAGAAGAAGACACTATAGCAAATACTGCGAGCGAAGCAAAATATTTGGCAGATACATCACTAGAAAATGTTACTGCTCATGATGGAACATGTATTTCAGGATCATTATTAAGAGCAAAACAACAAATGGAATTATTAAAAGCAAATAATCCAAATAATAAAAATATAGTTATATTCGTAGGTGATGGAGAACCAGACGAAGATAAAGAAGAAAATAAAATAACAGAATATGCAAACAATTTAAAAGCTATTGCTGATACTGTATATGCTATAGGATTTGAATCTGATATTTCAATTTTAAGAAATATAGCTTCACCAGGAAAATATTATACAACAGATGATAATCTAGATTTATCAGATGTATTTACAGAAGTTGGATCAGACTTAGGAGATACAGAACCAGATTATATAACATCAAATAATGGAGAAATAACTTTAACAAATATAGATACAACAAAGGAAGTTACATTAAAAGTTAAAACTTCAACAGAGACAGACTTTACAACAACAGAGGCACTTGTAAGTCAAATATCTCAAATAAAACAAAGAACAGATGGAACTTATTATTTAGACGTATCAGAATTTGCAGCAGATGCAGAAATAGAAATTACTTATGTAACAGTTGCAACGTCTAACTAAGTTAGAATGAAAAACAAAGAAGTCTTTCAAAAGGACTTCTTTGTTTTTAAAAGCAGTAAAAAATACCTACCATATTGGTAGGTATTTTTACATATAAATATTAATTCTTTATTACTAAGTCATAACTATTGGCATTATTTAAATCATCATTAGTAGTTATATTATAAGAAATTTCTGAATTTGATGAAATTTCTGGAATAGAACATCTAAGCCCAAACAAAATATATCCATTAGTATCTAAAAGAGAAAGATGGGCTGTAAAAGCAGGTTGTGTATTTTCAGAATTATTTTTTAATTTTATTTCTATATTTGTAGAAGAATTTTTCTTACTTATATTTATTCCAGTTACTTCTACATGTTCTAAATCCTTAATTTTTTGGTGTGTAGAAATTTGCTTTATTATATCAGAAGATTGCTCCGTAGATAAATTAGCTTCCTTAGCATCATTATTACTTATTTTATTTATAATAAAATATATAGCTAAAATTATGATCAAAACAATTAAGATAAATCTAATAATTTTTTTAGGATCTAACTTCCTTTTATTCGTAGTTTTAGCATGACGAGAACCCTCTACTTTCATATGTTTGTTATTTTTCTTTTTCATAATATCCCCTTTTAAAAATAAACTCAAAATAAACGCTTCTATAATTATATATAAAAAGCCTAGTAATGTCAACGAACCAGAGACTTTTAATAACTTAAAAAAACTCTAAAATATGACAACTTTTACCTAAACATAATAAAAATCGACCTTAAATTAATGTATAAAAAATAGTTGACGTAAATTACAAATAATGTTAAAATAATAACATATTTTAAGAGTTTACCTAAAGATTGTAAGTCTTGAGCGGTAAAGAGTAATTAAGAAATATAAAAATTACTTACACTTAAGTAAGATACATTAAAGTCTTACAAAAGGAGTCTTAAAGATTTCTTTGTAAGGCTTTTTTATTATTCAGGAAGAATCGATAAGTTTTACGAGCATAAACAGTTAAGTGTACATGTTATAAGCTAATTTTCTTATAAAAGGAAGGAAAATATTATGATATATAAAATAGAAGAGATGAAATTAAAGGACCTAGAGGAAACTTTGGAGTTAGTAAAGATAGTTTTTGACGAATTTGATGCTTCATATTATACAGAAGAAGGAATACAAAATTTTTATAAATTTATCAATTACAATTGTATATCAAAAGGAATAGCAAATAATCTAAAAATATTTATCGCAAAAGATGACCAAAAAATTATCGGGATGATTTGTATAAGAGATTATTCCCATATTGCTATGTTATTTGTAGATAAAAAATTTCATAAACAAGGAATTGGAACTAAATTAATAGACAAAGCTAAAGATTATTGTAAAAAATACGTTGAAGAGATTACAGTAAATTCATCTCCATATGCAATAGGTTTCTATCAAAAAATAGGATTTAAAGCAAATGGCTTAGAAAAAACTATTGATGGAATAACATTTTTACCAATGAAAGCTTTAATTAACAATATATAAGAATAGGGGGAAAATGATTATGGCAAAATTTGTATTAATATGTGGGCCACAAGCAGTAGGAAAAATGACAGTGGGGCAGGAATTAGCTAAAATTACAAATTTAAAATTCATGCATAATCATGAAACAATAGATTTGCCACTAAGATTTTTTGAATATAAATCAGAACAAAGAATAAAGTTAACAGACTTATTTAGATTTTCGATATTTGAAGAAGTAGCTAAAAGCAACTTAGAAGGAATGATATTTACATTAGTTTGGTATTTTGACAATAAAGAGGACTGGGATTGGGTAAAAAGAATAAAAGATTTATATGATGAAAACAATGGAGAATTTTATATAGTAGAACTAGAAACAACATTAGAGCAAAGAATAAAAAGAAATAAAACAGAAAATAGATTAAAAAACAAACCAACAAAAAGAAATTTAGAATTTAGTGAAAAAGAATTAATAGATTCAACTAAAAAGCATAGAGTAAATACATATAATGGAGAAATAAAAAATAAAAATTATATAAAAATAAACAATACTAATATTTCAGCAATAGATACTGCAAAAATAATAAAAGAAAAATTTAAATTATAATAGGAGGAAAAAATGAAAGATGAACTAGAATTAGTATTTCCAACAGAAGAATATATAGAAAAGATAATAGAATTTAAAGATGAGTTTATACAAAATGGAGAGAACATAATTTATGGAAGTGGTGGTTTAGATAAAGAAGAAAATGTAAAAGAGTGGCTAAAAAATGTTAAAGATGATTTAACAAGAAAGTCATATAACAAAGAAATTGGAAGATTTCCAGCAGCATTATATTTGGCTATAAGAAAAAATGATAAAAAATTAATAGGAATAATACAAATACGACTTAAACTTAATGAATACTTATTAAATTATGGAGGACATATTGGTGATTCTGTAAGACCATCAGAAAGAAATAAAGGCTATAGCACTAAGATGATAAGTTTAGCTCTAAATGAAGCTAGAAAATTAGGAATTGGGAATGTACTTATAGTTTGTTATAAAGAAAATACAGCATCAGCTAAGACTATTATAAAAAATGGAGGAATATTAGAAAATGAAATAAATGATGAGAGTAATATATACCAAAGATATTGGATAACATTAAAAAAGAAATATGCAGATGCAAGAAATAAGGATGATATTTTAAAAAGAAGATTTAAAAATATTAGAATAGATAAAGATAATTTTCATGGAAATATTTCTTTATTAACTATAAAAGAAGTAAAAAAAGAGTGGAGAATTGATGTAGAACAAAGATGTATATTAGCTAATAATTATAATTGGCTTGGATTTTATCCAGATGGAAAGAATTATTGTATCACAGCAATGCTAGATGATAAAGATAATATTGTAGAGTGGTATTTTGACATGGCAAGACAATTAGGAGAGGAAAATGGAGTACCATATGAAGATGATTTATACTTAGATGTTGTATTAGTACCAGATGGAAGAATAAATGTGCTTGATGAAGATGAGTTAGAAGCTGCTTATAATAGAAAAGAAGTTAGTAAAAAAGATTATGATATGGCTTATGAAACAGCAAATAAAATTATAAAAGAAGCAAAAGGCGAAGGATATTTAAAAAGATTAAATGACTTTACAAAAGAGTATTTAAAAATAATAAAAGATGTATAAATTTAAATTAAGGAGATGTTTAATATGTATTATAAAAAGTTAGTAGGAAAGAATATATATTTGTCACCAAGAACAATAGAAGATGCTGAAAAATATACAGAGTGGTTAAATGATTTTAATACTACAGATTATTTAGGTAAGAGTGGAAAAATAATGACATTAGAAGCGGAAAAAGAGTATCTTGTAAATCATATTAAAGCAGAAGCCTCTTTCAATATTGTTACATTAAAGGATGATAAACTAATAGGGGCAGTAAGTTTAGAGAACATCGACCATTTAATAAGAAAAGCTACTCTTGGAATATTTATAGGAGATAAAGAAGAAAGAGAAAAAGGATATGGTACAGAAGCAATAAACTTAATTCTTGATTATGGCTTTAACTATTTAAATTTAAATAATATAAAATTAGATGTTATAGAATTTAATGAAAGAGCAATAGCTTGTTATAAAAAATGTGGATTTAAAGATGCTGGAAGAAGAAGAAAGAGTGAGTTTGTAGACGGAAAATATTATGATAGAATATCAATGGATATTTTAAAAGAAGAATTCACTAAAAAGTATATATTAAATAGAAATATCTAGAAAATTATGTCAAACTATGGTAAAATATATGTGTAGTAACTGTTGGAGTTCACATAAACACAGGGAGGTTTCAATGTGGAAGTACTTTAAAGAAATGGAACGGATATTATCTGTTCAGGAACTCAATGATTTAGCCACAGAAGTAGCGGAGGCATATGCAGATCCAAGAGGAACTTATGAAACTACAAAAAAAATGTTGGCGGAAGAGTTTGAAATGACTCCGAATATTGTAGACAAACTTCTGGATTATGCTGTGGTACATTCGCTGGTGAGCAGTGCAGTTGTTTACCGGATGGAAAAGAGAGCGGAAAAGAATCAGAGTAGATATTCACCGGATAAGAAAGCTCATTCAGTACATACTCATTATTCTGAACTCAGAAGGAAGCGTATTGAGTACCAAATCTGTATGCTAACTGAAGTAGAAATTAGAGAAGTCGCAGTAAGGTTTGCGGAAAACTCGCAAATTACCAAAGAAGATTTGGCGATTTCATATGGGCTGGATAAATCTTCAATCGATGTAATTCTTAAGAAAGCTATTACAGAAAATATCTGTGATGATGAAACTTTTAAAAAGATCGAGAGAAGATCACTGGCTGTAAATGGAGATCCGCAGGTTAAAGAGTTTTTTAATCAGCTCCGTAAAAGAAGAGAAGCAACGAAAAAGAATTTCTTCGCGTAAACAAAAAATCATTGAGGCTTAAGGCACGGAAGTAAAATTTCGTGCCTTAAGTTTTTGTATAAAAATGAAAAAAATAGAAATAATAAACAAAGGAGGTAAAAATATGGATGAGAAAAATTTAAAAATATTAAAGGAAATTCATAAAGCTACAAAGATGGGAATGGATTCTATATCCTTTGTTTCAGAAAAATTAGATGATAATAAATTAAAAGACAACTTAAGCTTTCAATATACTCAATATGGACAAGTTATGGATCGAGTTAATAAATTATATGAAAATTATGGAGAAATACCAGAAGATAAAAATGTTATGAATACAATAATGGGCTGGACAGGTGTTCAGATGAATACATTAAAAGATAAAACACCTTCACATATAGCAGAAATAATGATAGAGGGTACAACAATGGGAATAATAGAAGGAAGAAAATTATTAAATAATGAAGCTGAACAAGTATCAAAAGATGTAAGAGATTTATTAAATAATTTTGTTACTTTTCAGGAAAACAATGTAGAACAATTGAAAAAATTTTTATAAAGATAAAGATAGTTAAATTTTTGCAAAATCTATATATATTAAATGTTAACTAATACTTGCAAGTATTGGCAAAAGAAAGTATAATAATATAAATTGAATTTAGTTATGTTTTAAAAAGAAAACAAGTAGGAATTTATAGTAACTAATAGAGAGGCAATGGTTTAGGTGGAAATTGCTGGTATATAAATTTACGAATTACATTTCTTATAGTAATTAACGTGTAGCTACGATAAGTTTTAATAAGGCAATTTATAAATTATAGAATTTTTTAATCTATGATTTAATTGTAAATAAAGGTGGTACCACGATACACATCGTCCTTTAAGGATGGTGTGCTTTTTTATTTTAGGGGGTGATGCTATGACCCAATGGTTTATGTTAAAAACGATAATCGATGGGTTCTTCTACGAAAATTCATATAATATAATCAAAAATTAAATAGAAATGGAGAGAATATTAATATGAATAATGAGTTAGAAAAAATAAAAAGAAAAGCGGTAGAAATATTTTCAGAAGAAGAATTAGAGCAAAAATTAGAGAGTGGAAAAAAACTTACAATAAAACTTGGTGCAGATCCATCAAGGCCAGATTTACATTTAGGCCATACGGTTGTTTTAAGAGCTTTAAAGACATTTCAAGAGATGGGACATGAAGTTGTATTTGTTATAGGTGATTTTACTGGAATGATTGGAGATCCATCAGGTAAAAGCAAAACAAGACCAGCTTTAACATTTGAACAAACTAGAAAAGCTGGAGAGACCTATTTAAAGCAAGTTACAAAAATATTGGATAAAGATAAAACAAGAATTGCATATAATTCAGAGTGGCTTTCTAAAATGAATTTTAAAGATATAATAGAATTAACAAGTAAATATACAGTTGCAAGAATTTTAGAAAGAGATGATTTTAAGAATAGATATGAAAATAACTTGCCACTTTCAATGCATGAGCTTATGTATCCACTAATGCAAGGATATGATTCTGTTGCATTAAATGCTGACATAGAGATTGGTGGAACAGATCAAACTTTTAATCTATTAGTAGGAAGAGAATTGCAGAAGGATTATGGACAAGAAAGACAGGTTGTATTAACATTTCCATTGTTAGTTGGATTGGATGGAAAAGAGAAAATGAGCAAATCTTTAGATAATTATATTGGAATAGACGAAAGTCCAGAAGTTATGTACGAAAAAGCTATGAAAATCCCAGATGAAGTTTTGATGGAATATTTTAGATTAACAACAGATATAGATATAAAAGAGGCAGAGGAATTAATTAGAGAAAATATAGTAAAAGCACATAAAAAATATGCAGAAGAAATAATAAAGATGTATCATGGAGAAGATAAGATAGCTATTGCAGAAGAAAGATATAATCAAGTAGCAAATGGATGTATTCCAGAAGATATAAAAAAATTTAAAATAAAAAATGATGAAGAAGATGGGCAGAATGGTAAAGAAATAAATATTTGCGATTTACTTGTAAAAGTAGGATTTGCGACTTCTAAAAGTGCAGCTAAAAGAATGGTAATAGGAAGAGGAGTAAAATTAGATGGAGAAACTATAGAAAATATAAATCATACTATTGCAAAACCAGAAGGAAAGGTGTTACAATTTGGAAAAAATAAATTTATAAAACTTGTTTAATGAACTTTAGGGACGTTCCTTAAAGTTCAAAGGCTGAAAATTGGCAAGTTCCGGAAGGAGAAAAAAGATGAATTTTATTAATCTAAGAGAAGAATATCCAAATTTCTCTTATAACTGGTATAAAATAGATGAATATGAAAATGAATATAAAATAAGCTATGAATTTGAAATTACAGGACTTTCAAAATTTAATCCGACTTGGATAATTCCTAAAATTAACTTGGCACAAGGGAGCATTAAAAAACAGCCAAATAAAGAATTATTGGAAAATATGGTGTTTAATTTAGGAATGGTAGAGCTTGTGAGCTATTGGAAAATAACTTGTTCACCAAATGTAAATATAAAAAATATATATTTAAGTTCTAAACAAATTGATTGGTGGAAAAAATTGTATTTTTATGGACTTGGAGAGTTTTTCTATAAAAATGGAATAAAAACAAATATAGAAAAATTTATGAATATAACTACTGGATCTACAAAATTACAAAAAATAAATGTAAATGAAGAATTCACAGGAGCATTAGTTCCAATTGGTGGAGGGAAGGATTCAATAGTTACATTAGATATAATTAAAGATGATTTTAAAGACAATATGTGCTATGTAATAAATCCAAGAGGAGCGACAGAAGAAACAGTAGAAATGGCTGGATATAAAGATAATCAAAAATGTTATGTAAAAAGAACTTTAGATAAAAATATGTTAGAGCTTAATAAAAAAGGTTTTTTAAATGGGCATACACCATTTTCATCTATTGTAGCTTTTTCTGCAATTATAGTTGCATATTTAAATAATAAAAAATACATAGTATTATCTAATGAAGCAAGTGCAAATGAATCTACAATATATGAAGAAGAAGTTAACCATCAATATTCAAAAAGTTATGAGTTTGAAAAAGATTTTAATGAATATGTACAAGAATATATATTAGATAATATACATTATTTTAGTTTATTAAGACCAATAAGTGAATATCAAATAGCAAAGCATTTTGCAAAATTACCTAAATTTTATAATATTTTTAAAAGTTGTAATGTAGGAAGTAAAGAAAATAAATGGTGTGCAAATTGCCCCAAATGCTTATTTGTATACATAGTTTTGTCTCCATTTATATCAAAAAAGGATTTAATAAATATTTTTGGAGAAGATTTATTAAATAAACAAAACTTAAAAGGAACAATGGAAATGCTTTCTGGATTGCAGAAGAACAAACCTTTTGAATGTGTTGGTTCAAGAGATGAGGTAAATACAGCAATTTGTGAAACTATTAAAAAATATGAAAATTCAAAAGAAGAACTTCCAGCTTTACTCAAATATTATAAAACAACTAAAAAATATGAAGAATATAAGAATAAAGAGAATGCTTATAATGTTTTTTATAATAAAGATAATAATGTTCCAAAACACTATATGGATATGTTAAAGAAGAGTGAAATATTATGAAAGAAAAAATATTAAATGAGTTTAAGAAGGATTTAGAAAATAAGAAAATAGCGATTTGGGGAATGGGATCAGAAGGAATCTCTACAGTTCAATTTATTCAAAATAATAATATAAAATGCAAAGAACTAGCTATATTAGAGCAACGAGAAATCAAAGTTAATGGAATAAAGAGATTAAATAAACCAGAGGAATTAAATGAATATGATTTAATATTTAAAAGTCCTGGAATTGTAACTAATGAAGAGATAATAGATAAAGATAAACTAACATCACAAACAGAAGAATTTTTAAAAATTTTGTCAAAACAAATAATAGGAATCACTGGAACTAAGGGAAAAAGCACAACTTCCAGTCTTATTTATACTATATTAAAAAAATATTATCCTAACACAGTATTAGTAGGAAATATTGGTATTCCATGTTTTAATGCAATTAATGAAATTGACGAAAATACAAATATTGTTTTTGAACTTAGTTGTCATCAATTAGAATTTGTAAAATATTCACCACATATTGCAGTGATTCTAAATTTATATCCAGATCATCTAGATCATTATAAGAATTTTGATAATTATATAAAAGCAAAATTTAATATTAATAAATATCAAAATGATAATGATATATTTATTTATGGGGAAAATTGTAGGCCATATAAAGCATATATAAATACCAATGTTAAAAATAATATATGTATTAATGATTATATAAAAGAAAGAACTATAACAATAAATAATAATAGTACGCAAATTTTAGAAAATGAAACTAATTTAGTCGGTGATCATAATTTTTTTGATATTGCTGTATCATTCTATATTTGTAATAAAATATATAAAATATCAAATGATGATTTTAAAAGAGTATTAAAAGAATTTAAAGGATTAGCTCATAGATTGGAATATGTTACAACGAAGAATGATGTATCATATTATGATGACTCAATTTCTACAATTGGAGAGACAACAATAGCAGGAATAAAAGCTCTAAAAAAAGTAAACACTTTAATTTTGGGTGGTATGGATAGAAAGATAGATTATTCTAATTTAGAAGATTTTATATTAAGCAATAAAGAATTGGAAAATATTATTTTAATGCCAGATACTGGAACAAGAATTTACAATGAAATGAAAATAAAAAATATTAATAAAAAGTGTTATATAGTAAAAGATATGGAAGAGGCAGTGAAAACAGCTAAAAAGGTAACCAAACCACATACAATTTGTTTACTCTCTCCAGCTGCTGCAAGCTATGGATTCTTCAAGAACTTTGAAGAAAGAGGCAAAAAATTTAAAGAATTAGTAAATTCCGAACTTTGAACTTTAGGGACGTTCCTTAAAGTTCAAAATTGTTTCTGAAGTTTTAGAAAATTCACATAGAATTTACAAAACACATATTGACATGTGACACTGTGTCATATATAATATATGATACAGTGTCATTTTGCGTATGGAGAAAAAAGTGCTTAAAACAAACTAAAAAGGACACAAAAAAATTGCAAATTTTTTTATTAAATTAAATATAATATTAAAGAAAGGAGGATAAAATGCCAACAAGCACATTTTTTAATCTACCAGAAGAAAAGAAACAAAAAATATTGAAAGCTGCTAATAAAGAATTTGCAAGAGTTCCTATAGAACAAGTATCTATAAAAAATATAGTAGAAGATGCTGAAATTGCAAGAGGCAGTTTTTACCAATATTTTGAGGATAAGCAAGATTTGTTTGAATATATTATGACTTCAAAAGTGGGAGATATGCAAAAAAACTTATTAGATATGATAAAAAAAGAAAATGGTAATATTATTAATATCTTTATAAATATATATGACCATTTGATTCAAGTTGGAAAGTTAAGGAAAAACAATAAATTCTTCAGACAAATTTTCAAAAATATAAAAACCAGTGATAATTTAATGTTAATAAAAAAGGAAGAATTGAATAATAATTTGGATCAAGCGCTGTATGATTTATATGATTGCAATAAAGAATTTCTAAATGTAAAAGATGAAAAAGAATTCAGATTAATAATAGAAATTTTATTTTCTGTTACAAGAAGAAGGATTGTAGCTTCGTTAAAATATAAAGATGCAGATGAAGCAAGGCAAGACTTTCTAAAAGAAATCGAATTTATTAAAAACGGAGTTTTAAAACAGCATTAAAATAATAAAAAATGAACTTTAAGTAACGTTCCTAAAGTTCAAGTTCATATGGAAGAAGGAGAGAATAGACAATGTTAAAAGTATTAAAAAACTTGAAGGAATCAGCTATTTCTGTAATAGTCATTGTTATACTTTTATGTGTTCAAGCAGCGACAGATTTAGCCTTACCAACATATACTTCTAGAATTGTAAATGTAGGTATTCAGGCACGGAGGAATAGAGAATGCTGCACCAGAGGCTATAAGCAAAAGCCAAATGGATGACCTTTTAAAATTTACAAATGATGATGAAAAAATTCTAAATAATTATGAATTGATTTCTAAAGATAGTAAAGATTATGAAAAATATGTAAAAGACTATCCAGAAGTAGCAAATCAAGAAGTATATAAAATAAAAGATCTAAAACAAGAAGATTTAGATAGCTTAAATCAAGCAATATCAAAACCTTTACTTGCACTTTCTTCATTAGAAATACCTGAGGAAGTAAGCAAAGAAGATATGGATTTATTATTAAGTTTTGCAGAAGATAAAGACGAAGTATTAAATTCATATACATTATCAGAAGATGGGAATACATATAAATTAAATGATATTAGTAACATAAAAAAAGGAAAATTAAATCATAATTTGTTTAAATCTTTATTAGTTAAACTAGTAACATCAAATGAAGAATCAGCAAATCAAATGAAAAGCTCTATGTTAGAAAATATGCCAGAAGAGCAAAAGACAGAATTTGCAAATAGTTTAGAAACAGAATTGCCAGATATGTTAGATAAAATGGTATCAAATTTATCTGAATCTATGCTAGAGCAAGCAGCGATACAAGAAGTAAAAGTACAATATCAATATTTAGGAGCAGATACGGATAAAATTCAAAATACATTTATTTTAATTTCTGGATTACAAATGTTAGGAATAGCAGCTATAACAATGATAAGTGCAATTTCAATAATGTTATTGTCTGCAAGAGTTGCTGCTAGATTAGGTAAAACTTTAAGAGAAAAAGTATTCAAGAAAGTTTTGAGTTTTTCTACAGAAGAATTTAATGGCTTTTCAACAGCGTCATTAATCACACGTACAACAAATGATATACAACAAATCCAAATGTTGCTTACAATTTTATTTAGAGTTGTTGTATATGCTCCAATCATAGCGATAGGTGGATTTATAAGAGTATTATTTAACAGTGATGCATCTATGGCTTGGATAATTGGTTTAGCAGTAATTTGTATTGTTATAATCGTTCTTACATTGATGATTATAGCAATGCCAAGATTCAAAATATTACAAAAATTGGTTGATAAATTAAACTTAGTATCTCGAGAAATTTTAACAGGAAGCCAAGTAATTCGTGCTTTTAATACAGAAGAAAGAGAAGAGAAAAGGTTTGACGGAGCAAATCAAGATTTAATGAAAACTCAGGTTTTTGTTAACAGAGCAATGAGTATAATGATGCCAGCATTAATGCTTGTTATGAATTGTATAACAATTCTTATTGTTTGGGTTGGAGGACATAATGTAAATGATGGCTTAATGCAAGTTGGAGATGTAATGGCATTTATTCAATACACAATGCAAATAGTAATGGCATTCTTAATGATATCTATGGTTTCTATAATGTTACCACGTGCTAGTGTTTCTGCAGAGCGTATTAATGAAGTACTAGAAACAGAACCTAAGATTAAGGACAAAAAAGAGACAAAATCATTTAAAGAAGAGAAAAAAGGATATGTTGAATTTAAGGATGTTTCATTCCATTATCCTGATGCAGATACAGAAGTTGTAACAGATATATCATTTACAGCAAAACCTGGAGAAACTACAGCAATAATTGGAAGTACTGGTAGTGGTAAATCTACAATAGTAAATTTAATACCAAGATTTTATGATGTAACTGGTGGTGAATTACTAGTAGATGGTGTTAATGTAAAAGATGTAAGTCAAAATGAATTAAGAAAAAGAATTGGTTTCGTACCACAAAAAGGTATCTTATTCTCTGGAACCATAGAATCTAATATAAAATATGGTAATGAAAATATAACAGATGAGCAAATGGTAGAAGCTGCACAAATTGCTCAGGCAGAAGAATTTATCGAAACAAAGCCACAAAAATATCAAGAGCCAATATCACAAGGTGGAGGTAATGTATCTGGAGGACAAAAACAACGTTTATCAATAGCTAGAGCAATTGCAATAAATCCAGAAATATTTGTATTTGATGATAGTTTTTCTGCATTAGACATGAAGACAGATAAAATTTTAAGAGAAGAGCTTTCAAAACGTACTAAAGATAAAACTGTAATAATAGTTGCACAAAGAATTAGCACAATTATGAATGCAGATCAAATAATAGTATTAGATGAAGGTAAAATTGTAGGAAAAGGAACACATGATGAATTAATGCAATCATGTGAGACCTATAGACAAATAGCTTTATCACAACTTTCAAAGGAGGAATTGGAAAATGGCAGAGAATAAAAATGTAAGACCTCCAATGGGAGGTATGAGACGTGGAGCTGGTAGAGTAGTAGAAAAACCAAAAGATTTTAAAGGGACTACAAAAAAGCTATTAAAAAATTATTTATCAAAATATAAAATACCAATTATAGTAGTTATTTTATTTGCAGTTGGAAGTACAATATTTTCAATCGTGGGACCAAAGATTTTAGGTAATGCTACAACAGAAATTTTTAATGGTGTAATGAATAAGTTATCTGGAGGATCTGGTATAGATTTTGGAAAAATTGGAACAATACTACTTACACTATTAGGATTATATGCTTTAAGTGCTTTATTTTCTTTAATACAAGGTTTTACAATGACTACAGTAACACAAAAAATAACATATAAAATGCGTAATGATTTGGTACACAAAATTAATAAATTACCAATGAAATACTTTGATAAGAAAACTCATGGAGAAGTTTTATCTATAATTACAAATGATATAGATACATTATCACAAAACTTAAACCAAAGTATAACGCAAATTATTACTTCAATTTGTACAATTATTGGTATATTAATAATGATGTTCTCTATCAACTGGTTGATGACAATAGTTTCATTAATTATATTACCTGTAACAGCATTTTTAAGTTTTACAATAGTAAAACATTCACAAAAATACTTCAAAGCACAACAAGATTACTTAGGACATGTAAATGGTCAAGTAGAAGAAGTTTATGGTGGTCACACAATAGTAAAAGTATTTAATGGTGAAGAAAAAGTAACTAAAACATTTGAAGAAGCAAATGATGTATTATATAGATCTGCTTGGAGATCACAATTTTTATCTGGTTTAATACATCCGGTAACAAACTTTATAGGAAATGTTGGTTATGTTGCAGTTGCAATTTTGGGTGGTTATTTAACAGTACAAGGCAAAATAGCTGTTGGTGATATACAAAGCTTTATACAATACAATAGACAATTTGTTCAACCAATTACTCAAATTGCACAAATTTCTGGTACATTGCAATCTATGATTGCTGCTGCAGAAAGAGTATTTGAATTTTTAGAGGAGCCAGAAGAAAAAGAAACTGCAAAAGGAAACATAGACTCATCTAAATTAAAGGGTAATGTTGTATTTGATCATGTTAACTTTGGATATAATCCAGATAAAACGATTATTAATGATTTTTGTGCAAATGTTAAAGATGGTCAAAAGATTGCTATTGTTGGACCTACTGGTGCTGGAAAGACAACTATGGTTAAATTACTAATGAGATTCTATGATGTTAATTCTGGTTCAATCTCTGTTGATGGGCATAACATTAAAGATTTTAAGAGATCAGAATTAAGAAAAATGTTTGGTATGGTTTTACAAGATACATGGTTATTCAGTGGAAGTGTTGAAGATAATATTAAATATGGAAAGCCAGATGCAACAGATAGTGAGGTTATAGAAGCTGCAAAAGCTGCTCATGTGCATCATTTTATAAAAACATTGCCAAAAGGTTATAAATCAGATTTAAATGAAGAAACAAGCAATGTATCTGCTGGACAAAAACAATTGTTAACTATAGCAAGAGTTATTTTGGCAAATCCTAAAATACTAATTTTGGATGAAGCTACAAGCTCAATAGATACAAGGACAGAGCAACAAATTCAATCTGCAATGGATAACTTAATGAAAGGTAGAACAAGTTTTATTATTGCACATAGATTGTCTACTATAAAAAATGCAGATTTAATCTTAGTTATGAACCATGGTGATATTGTAGAACAAGGAACTCATGAAGAGTTATTAGCTAAAAACGGATTTTATGCTGGTTTATATAACTCACAATTCGAGGAATGTAATGATGAAATAGAATAAATTATTATTTATAAAATCACATAGTATAAGACAAAATTTATTAAGAGGCTACATTAATTGTAGTCTCTTTTTTTATATAGTAAGAAGTTTTTTCTGGTAGGAAAAATCTATACATATATAATTCTGTACATGCGGTGGAATCACTTCTCTTATAGAAACTACATCTTAAATCTTGTATCTTAAATTTTATAATGATATAATCATAAAAATAAAAACTGTTGCAAAACAAGAAAGGGAGAAGAGCACATGCTCTCTCAAAAGGGAAAAACTATGAAAGTAGTAATTAACACCAAGAAACTCGATAGTTTTAAGTTTAAGCCAACAGAATTTAAAAATCTTGGAAATCCATTGGAGCTTAATCCTAATCGGGAATTTCAGGTAAAAAAAGTTTTAACTATGCCGTGCGGAGTATGCTATAAGCTGGCGTTATACAGTCGGCCATTTGATGAAGACTTCTTCTTCGTTACAGATGTGGAAGATAAGAAGGTCTATGTTGTACCAAATATCTATACAATTGTGGAAGATGCAATAACATCTGACACAATAATGAAAGCTGATACGCTAAATCCGGTAAGAGATATGGTAAACTTACAGAAATCATCTCGAGTCGAAAAAGCATTTAAGTGTGATTATCTCAATGAATGGATGTTTTATCTTGAGGGATATGAGCGACCGATTATGCAGCGGTATGTCGCAGTAAGCAGTGCTATGTAACAATGTACCAATTATTTAAAACAAACGGGAGGATGGTCTTGGACCATCCTTCCGTTTTCTAAAATATATAATTATTCTAAAATTGTTGAAATATAAAATAATTATTAGTAAAATTATAACATAAAGGGGGAATATTATGAAAAAGAAAATCTTAATTATAATAGGAGTTATTATATTAATTGCATTAATAGCTTTGGGAGTTATGTTATTTTTAGATTTTAAAGAAGAAGATAAATTAAAAGAAGAATTACAAGAAATATCTAATTTATCAAATGAAACTAATATAAATACAGAAGAAATTAAAGCAAGATTAAGCAGAAGGATTTCAAGAGGAGATTATTTAAAGGTAGAAGACGCATATAAAGAATATCTTACAGATGCATTAAATAATATTACCAATATTTATTCTATATTAAATGATTCAAAAATAGAAAATTTATTATCAATAGAAAATTATAAAAACGACGGTCCAGAATTTACAGAAACAAAAGAATATATTAATAATACTAAGGAGGAACTTCAAAATCTAAAGAATGAATATACAAGTCTTTTTACAGAAGAAAAAATTATGTCATATATAAATAATAAAAATGTAGATGAGTATTATATAGATTTTTATAAGGATGAATTAATGGGAATTCCAGAAAAAGAAGATCAGACAGTAGAAAGGGAGATAGATGGTGTTATAAAAATTTTAGATAGCTCTAATACAATTATAGATTTTTTAATTAATAATAAGGATAACTGGAAAATAGAAAATGAAAATATAGTATTTGCAAATCAAGAATTAACAAATGAATTTTTAGAAAATATAGATAATATGCTTAATAATATTCCAGGTACTTATTTGGAAAAAGATTTCGGAACATATGAAATACCAGTAGATTGGATGGAAAGTAAAACACATTCTACAGAAAATAAATTTTTCTATGTAAAAGAAGGAGAAGATGATGAAGAAAAACCCAATAATATTTCTATAAATGTAGGAAGCAACAACTATTCAGAAGATGAACACGAAAGCTTTAGGAATGCCATAATAAATCAATTATCTATGCAAGTTGGAAATGACGAAAATGTAGAGGTAACTGCAAATGGTTCAAATACAACAAATGGGTATATTGTTTATACATTTAATATAATAGAGAAAGATGAAAACATAACTACAACACAATATTATATTATAGGGGATCATAAATATGTTTTAGTTCAAGAAACTAAATTTATGGATTCAGAGGAAACAGATGATGCAGCGCAAAAGATTATAGATACTTTTAAATGGAAATAAAATAGAAAATAAGTAGGGTATAAAATGAAAAATAAAAGAATAATTATTCAAGAATACGAACCAAAGAAAATATATAAAAAGTATAAATCTTTTATATATAGAAATACTGAATTTATATATAATGGAGACAATGCAGAAATAAAAGAAATTGTAAAAATATTAAACATTAAGTCAAAGATGAAAAGATTAGAATATATTTTTGATGAATCTTGTAAAGAGATAGATCAAAAGTTTGCAGGAAAAAATATATGTGATTTTAAGTGTAATCAGTGTATTGTACAAAGAAAAAACAATTCTAAAGAAGTAAATGGTTGTTGTAGAGTATGCAGATTTCAAGGAGAAAATGGATGTAAATCTAGCAATTTGCCATGTAAACTTTTTTTCTGCCCTGAAATACAAAAAAATTATGAAATAATAAAATTAAAAGATTTAAGATTAACAAAATTACTTACAAAAAGGCAAAGATTAATTTTAAAATTTGACTTATTTTCTTCTAGAGAAGAAATTTTAATGGATTTATATATAGGTATTGCGACGATAGCTGCTTTTAGAGAATTATATTCATTAATAAAGAATTCGTTATTTTTAATTTTTAAAAATAAATATAATAAAAAATATAATTTTAAAATTAAGTATTTAGTTATAATATTAACTTTAGCTTTATTGGCTATGTTTGCTGTTTATCACCCAATAATGCCAATCATTATCATTGGTGTGGGGATATTAGAAGATTTTTTTATAAAAATAATTAAAATAAAAAATAGGGGGATTTATAATGAAAAATTCAAAGAATATTAAAATAATAATAAGTATAATAATTTTGATAATAATTGCAATTGCAGTAGTTTTTATATTAAAAAATATTTCAAATAATAATAGTACAAATGAAACCAATTCCGTAAATGAAAACGCAATAAATGAAAACATTATTAACGAAGAAGTTATAAATATAGAAAGTACAACGGCAGATTATGGAGCTGCTAATGTATATGCTAAGGATGAAAATGGAGATATAATAGCAGGGGCAAAATTTAGTTTAGTAAAAAAAGAAACAGGAGAGGTAATTACAAAAGAAGATGTGGAATCTGGTTTAGATGGTAAGGTTAGATTTGTAAATGTTCCTGTTGGTGAATACGAAATTATAGCTAAAGAAGCTCCTAAGGGATACGAAATACAAGATGAAAAAATAGATTTAGTTATAAATAAAGCTCAAGATACAAATGCAGACTTAATATTTAATAGAGTTAGAGCAACAATAGTTGTAGAAACAAAAGATGAGGAAGAAAACTTTATTCAAGGTGCTAAGTTCGTTTTATATAATGATGAAGGAGAAGATATTCAACATATAACATCTGATTCAGAAGGATATTGTGGTGTAAGAGATCTACCACTTGGAAAATATTATATAGAAGTAGAATCTCTACCAGAAGGTTATACAACTAACATGGATAGAACAGAAATAAATTTAGAAAATGAAGATCAGGTGCTTTTATTTAAAGTTACATTAAATAAGCAATAAACTTTAGCAATTAAACAATTTTTAGATATGATAAAAAACTATTGACTTAAACTTAACTCTAAGTGATATATAATAATAAAATTAAGAAAAAATAGTATAATAATATCATTAAAGGAGGAAGATAGAATGTCTAAAGCTAAAGTATATTTTACAAAAGAGATTACACCAGAAAGTGTAGTAAAAATGTATGAAAAATTAGGAAAGGAACTAACAGGTAATGTAGCTGTAAAATTACATTCAGGGGAAGAAGGAAATCAAAATTACATTAGACCAGAATTTGTAAAAGCAATTGTAGAAAGAGTTAATGGTACTGTAATAGAATGTAATACAGCATATGAGGGAGCAAGAAATTATACAGATAAACATAAAAAATTATTAGCTGATCATGGTTGGACTAAATATTTCAATGTGGACCTTATGGATGCAGAAGGAGATGATATGGTTCTAGAAATACCAAACGGAAAAATTCTTAAAGAAAATTTTGTTGGTAAGAACATGAAAAATTATGATTCTATGTTAGTACTTTCACATTTTAAAGGACATCCAATGGGTGGATATGGAGGAGCATTAAAACAATTATCAATAGGATGTGCTTCATCAGAAGGAAAATCTTGGATTCATTCAGCAGGAAAATTAAAGGATCAAACAATCTTATGGGAGAATTTACCAGAACAAGATAAATTTTTAGAGTCAATGGCAGATGCAGCTTCATCAGTAGTAAATTATTTTAAAGGAAATATGGCATTTATAAATGTTATGTGTAATTTATCTGTTGATTGTGATTGTTGTGCTGTTGCAGAAGATCCTTGTATGAAAGATATAGGAATTTTAGCAAGTCTAGATCCTATTGCAGTTGATAAAGCTTGTATAGATTTAATATATAATTCAAAAGATCCAGGAAGAGATCATTTCGTAGAAAGAGTAGAAAGACAACATGGAACACATACAATAGAAGCAGCAGAAGAGCTTGGATTTGGAACAACAGATTATGAATTAATTTCAGTAGATTAATATTAATAAGGAGAATTTAAGGACATATTCAAAAATATTGTTTGGGTATGTCCTTAAAAAATTGCCATTAAGCTATTAATTTTTTTATTAATCGTAGTTATTAGTATATCCTTAAATTAACTTATATCCGAATTTTTACTTAAGCTCTTGATTTTGGAGTTATTAATATAGTATAAATAAATTATATTTTTATGTAATTAGAAGGAATGATATTATGTCAAAAATTTTGATTGTAGAAGATGATAAAAAGTTAAGAGAAGAACTAAAGATCTTTCTAGAAAAACATGGATATGAAATAAGTATATTAGAAAATTTTGAAAATGCGATAAAAGATATTTTGGAATCAAATTCGGATTTAGTGTTATTAGATATAAATTTACCATATATGGATGGAGAATATATTTGCAAAGAAATTAGAAAAGTATCAAATGTGCCAATTATTATGGTAACTAGCAGGGATAATGAATTGGACGAACTTTTAAGTATAAATAATGGTGCAGATCAATATATTACTAAACCATATAATATTCAAATATTACTTGTAAAAATAGAAAGATTATTAAAAAGAAGTATGGATAACCAAACAAATCAAAATAAAATCGATTGTGGAAAATTCATTTTAAATATTTCTAAAAGTGTGATAGAAAAAGGTAATGAAACTATAGAATTAACAAAAAATGAGTTAAAAATCTTACATTTTCTTGTTTTGAATAAGGGAAAAATTGTATCTAGAAATGATATTATGGATTATTTATGGGATAGTGAAAGTTTTGTAGATGATAACACTCTTACAGTTAATATTAAAAGGTTAAGAACCAAGTTAGAAGAAATTGGATTAAAAGATGAAATAGAAACAAAAAGAGGATTGGGGTATATTTTAAAATGATTTTTAAAAATTTTCTAAAAGATAAAATATTATATATTATTTTATTAATTTTTGCTGTTATAACTATAGAAATATTTTTATTACCATATAATATTAAACTGTATATAAGATTATATATTGCAATATCAATTTTTCTTACATTTGTAATAGCATTTTTGATGGAATATCATACAAAGAAGAAATATTATGATACTATAAAAAGTAGAATTAGAGAGTTAGAAGAACAATATTTAATTATGGAAGTACTTCCTCAGCCCACATTTTTAGAATCTAAAATTTTAGATGATATAATACATGATATTGCTAAGTCAATGCTAGAAAATGTGAATAAATACAAATATCTTCAAGAAGATTATAAGGATTTTATAGAATTATGGATTCACGAAATAAAAATACCAATTGCAACGAGCAAAATGATTATTGAAAATAATAAGAATGATGTTACAGAGAGCATAAATGAAGAATTAGACAAAATAGATAATTACACAGAACAAGCTCTTTACTATGCACGAAGTAATACTGTGGAAAAAGATTATATAATAAGAAGAATAAATTTAAAAGATATTGTAAATGCTAGTATTTTAAAAAATAAATTACAATTAATTCAAAATAGGATTGCTATTAATTTAAAAGATTTAGATAAATATGTTTATACAGATAGTAAATGGTGCATTTTTATAATAAATCAAATTATTCAAAATTCTATAAAATATACTAAGTCAAATGATAAAAAAATTGATGTATGGGCAAAAGATGAAAAAGAAAGGCTTATTTTATACATAAAAGATAATGGAATAGGTATAGATAAATCAGATATTTCCAGAGTATTTGAAAAGGGATTTACCGGAAAGAATGGGCGATTGCAGGGGAAAAAATCTACTGGGATTGGTTTATATTTATGTAAAAAGTTATGTGATAAATTGGGAATAGGTTTAGAATTAAATTCTGAAAAAAATGTGGGAACAGAAGTAAAATTAGTATTTCCAGTTGGAAGTTTTAACAATTTTAAATAGTTGAATTTTAATCTAAAATATTATATAGTATCTCCAAAACATGTTGAAAAAAACACGAGAGGAGAATATTTATGAAAGATTTTCAAGAATATCGGAATCGTAAACTCTTACAAAATGCGTATTATGCTGGTCAAATAATTATTACGTTATACTCTACCGAAGAAAAAAGAAGTTGGGAGTTGTTTCATGATTTGGATGAAGATGATGAAATAATACAGGGTATACTCGAGAATATATTTGTATCATTGATAAAGTCTGAATGGGAAAAACAGAGCGAAGAAAAAGAAGTAATAATTAGAGAAGAGAAGCTGGCGGATTTGGAAGATGGAGATTATGTGATTTATATCTATTTGCATGTAAAGGAAGATGACATATTTTTTGAGATTGATCCAATAGTAGATGTTGAATCAATTCTTCCGTTGTTACTTGTAATTATAAGTACTATGAAAAATACATAATAGATCTATTAAAAAAGATAGCCAAAATGATTAGATTTCTATCATTTTGGCTATCTTTTTTTTATTTATAAATACAATAATTTTAACCTAAATTAGTAAAGTAAAAAAAGCGAGATAAGAGAGGACAGAGATATAACTGTACTAATGCTTCAAATTCAAAAATGATAATGTAAAACATACATATTTTATATCATGAAATATAAAAGAAATCAATAAGATTTTTAAATGGTACAAGAACCTGACGGTTCATTGCACCATTTAAAGCTAAAATCTTATTAAAACTAGCATAGGAGAGAAAAATAAACATTATTTAAAGTTTGTCTCCATCCAAAGTTGAAATTTCGGAATTTCAGATTTTAGAACTAATGTGTCTGCCTCAAATTCTTCTCCAATTGATGAACAATTATCAAGAATAATTAGTCTATTTTGCAAATCCAATATTTGCAAAATAGAATTACGTCTGATAAAAGCAACATCAGGGGTCAAAATTTTTCCGGCAACATGGGAGATGTCGTAATTAAAGCATAAGCCTTCAACAGAGTCTTTCCTTTCAACAAGATACAGAGTAAAGATTCCATCTTTTGTAAAAAAAGAAAAACATTCCCTGAGTCCTATCAGGAAGAGAATTCCATTGTTTCTTTTCTCAAGAAATGAAACATCCAACCCCCAATCTTTAAAAAATAAAATTAGTTCTTTCCGTAAAATTTCAATTTCTTTCATATGGGTACCTCCCTTTCTACAACCGGTATTTATATTGTGATTATATATCACTATGTCGAATATTGCAACAAAAAGCAATTTTTAACTTACAAAATTGTAAGATTAGTGTAAGGTAAAACAATTGTATAAAAAATAAAAATAAGTATAATTAAAATATAAATAGATTAGAAAGGAGATTAAGATGGATAAAATCCTAGAAGTTAAAAATATTGAAAAATATTATGGAAATAAATCAAATTTGACTAAGGCAATAGATAATATTAGTTTTAGTATTAACAAGGGTGAATTTGTTGGAATAATGGGAGCATCTGGCTCTGGAAAAACAACACTATTAAATTGTATATCTACAATAGATAGAGTAACAGCTGGAAAAATTATAATAAATAATCAAGATATAACGAGGTTAAAAGGAAATAATCTAAATAAGTTTAGAAGAGAAGAATTGGGCTTTATATTTCAAGATTTTAATTTATTAGATACATTAACAGCATACGAAAATATTGCATTAGCATTAACAATACAAAGGGTAAAGCCTAAAGAGATTGAAGAAAGAGTACAAGAGATAGCTAAAAAATTAGAAATTACAGATATTTTAAATAAATATCCATATCAAATATCTGGAGGTCAAAAACAGAGAGTCGCATCAGCAAGAGCAATTATAACAAATCCAAAAATAGTATTAGCAGATGAACCAACAGGAGCATTAGATAGTAAATCTGCAAGACAATTATTAGAAAGTTTTGAAAATTTAAATAAGAACTTAAATGCGACGATTTTAATGGTTACACATGATTCATTCACAGCAAGCTATGCTAGTAGAATTTTATTTATAAAAGATGGAAAAATCTTTAATGAACTTATAAAAGGAGAGGATACGAGAAAACAATTCTTTGAAAAAATAATAGAAGTTCAAACTCTATTAGGAGGTGAACTAGGAGATGTTATTTAAATTATCTATAAAAAACATGAGAAAAACTATAAAAGATTTTGCGATATATTTTTTAACATTGGTATTAGGTGTTGCGATATTTTATATGTTTAACTCACTAGATAGTCAAGAAGCAATGTTACAGGTTTCTAGTTCAACAAGAGAGTTAATACAATTAATGATAACTATGCTTGGTTTTGTATCTGTTTTTGTAGCTATTATTCTAGGCCTTTTAATTGTATATGCAAATAATTTTTTAATAAATAGAAGAAAAAAAGAATTTGGAACATATATGATACTCGGAATGGGCAAAGGTCAAATTTCTAAAATATTATTATTTGAAACAATCTTGGTTGGATTAATATCATTAGTAGTTGGTTTAATAATTGGAATTTTCGGCTCACAGTTCATGTCAATTTTAGTAGGAAAATTATTTGAAGCAGATATGAGTCAATTTGAATTTGTATTTTCAAAAGATGCTTGTATAAAAACTTGTATATATTTTGCAGTTATGTATATTGCTGTAATGATATTTAATACTTTTACTATATCAAGATACAAACTTATTAATTTATTAAATGCTTCTAAAAAGAATGAAAAAATAAAAATAAAAAATTTATGGGTATGTATATTAGTATTTATAGTAGGAGCTGTTATGCTAGGATATGCATATTATAAAGTTACAGGAGGAATAGAAGAACTTTCTACAGAAGAAAAAATGTTACCAATAATTTTAATTGGTATTGTAAGTACTATATTAATTTTTTGGTCAGTATCTGGATTTATATTGAAACTTATACAATTAAGAAAAAATATTTATCTTAAAGATGTAAATATGTTTGTGTTAAGACAATTGCACAATAAAATAAACACCACGGTTGTTAGTATGTCAGTAATTTGCTTAATGCTATTTATGACTATTACAATTCTTTCATCATCATTATCTTTAAATAATACGATGAGAAAGGATTTAGAAGAAATGACTCCTGTGGATATAAATTTATATAAAACAGCTAATTTACCAGATACCGAAAAATTTTCTAAAGCATGTATAGAAGATTCTAAAAAGACAATGGTAGAAACACTAGAAAATGCAGGATTTGACATGAATAATTTTAAAGATGTTGTAGAAATACCAATTTATGCAACAAATGAATTAACTTTTGAAGATACATTAAAACCAGTATATGAGGATGTAAAAAAACAATTTCCGAACATTTTATATCAAACTGCAGAGGAATTAGTTAAGATATCTGATTATAATAAAATCGCCAGATTATATGGTACTACTGAATATGAATTAAAGGATAATGAATATATAATTTTATGTGATTTTGACAATATGAAGGAAATTAGGGATAAAGCTTTAAAAACAGATAGTACAATAACTATATGTGGAAAAGAATATAAATCAAAATATGATGAATGTCAAAATGGATATATAGAAATGTCTTCTAGTCACATAAATACAGGAATAATTTTAGTACCGGATAGTTGTAATTTAACAGATGATATGAAAGAAGAAACTTTTTTAGCTGCTAATTACAATGCAGATACTGAAGAAGGAAAAGAAGAGATAGAGAAAATATTTACAGATGAAACTGATTCAGCTTTGTATAAGTATTTAAATGAAAATGGTATATCATTTGATGGAATGACAAAATTAACTATAATTGCTTCTAGTCTAGGAATTTCTACAATGGTATTATTTATAGCTATTTATTTAGGAATAATATTTTTAATTGCAAGTTCAGCGATTTTGGCATTAAAGCAATTAACCGAAAGTTCTGATAATAAACAAAGATATACTATTTTAAGAAAAATAGGTGCTGACGAGAAAATGATAAATGGAGCTTTATTTAAGCAAATAGGAATTTTTTTCTTAATGCCATTAATACTTGCAATAATACATTCTATATTTGGAGTTCAATTTGTTATGTCTATGATGAGTGTTCTTGCAAGTAAGGATGAATTATTACCTTCTGTAATAGTAACAATTATTGTATTAGGCGTAGTTTATGGAGCATATTTTATGGCAACATATTTAGGAAGCAAAAATATTATAAAAGAGGAGGAGTAAGTTTACATTTAAATATGAAAATTAAAAAATAGTAGTAAATATAGAAAGCGGGTGGCAAAATGAAAACTTTTCTTAAAATAATAATTGTATGTATATTAGTTGGAATAAGTATAGGTGTGCTTATAATAGGCAAAGGATATAATATGTATAAAGAAGCATTAGAAGATAACCCCTTAGAAGAGAAAGTAGGAGAGATAGAGTCAAAAGTAAATTATACAAAGCTTTCAGAATTGCCACAAATGTATTTAAATGCAGTAATTTCTGTAGAAGATCATAGATTTTATACACATAATGGAATAGATATAATTGCAATAGGAAGAGCAATTATTAATGATATTAAAGCGATGGAATTTGTAGAAGGTGGAAGTACAATAACACAGCAAATTGCTAAAAATGAATATTTTACTCAAGAAAAAAAGATTACAAGGAAAATTGCTGAAATGTTTATGGCAAGAGAAATAGAGAAAAATTATTCAAAAAATGAAATTTTGGAATTATATATAAATACGATTTATTTTGGAAATGGTTATTATAATATAAAAGACACTTGCTTGGGATATTTTGGAAAGTTGCCTAAAGATATGACAGATGGAGAATGTATAATGCTTGCTGGAATTCCAAATGCACCTTCTGTATATAATCCAAAAGTGAATCTTGATCTTGCAAGGGAAAGACAAAAGCAAGTTGCTGATAAAATGGTTGAATATGGATATTTAACGAAAGAAGAGGAAGAAAATATCATAAACAGTGATTAGTATAATTCGCATTGATTAATTTATTGTGGAAGATAAGATTTTGTTTATAAAGTTTAATTAGATAAAAAATTATGTACTGGAGCCAAAACATTACTTTGGCTTCAGTATTTTTTTGTGAAGAAAGCAATGGTATGCGAAAGGCAAATTTGCATAAGTGAAAAAAATTTAAACTTTGAATTTGGCTTTTTTCTAACAATATAGATATTAAGATATAAAAAAATATAAAAAAACGTGTAAAAACTTGTCAAATATTAATGAGAATGATAGAATAGGAAAGAATCAATCAAAGGAGAAAGAAAAATGAGTAGAGCGGAAAGAAGAAAAGAAGAAAAACAAAGGAAAAATAGAGCATTAAAAATATTTTTAAGAATTATTTTAGTAATCATTATAATTATTGTTATTTTATTAGGAGTTGCATTTGCATTTGTAAATAGTAAATTTTCTAAAATGCAACAAGTAGACATTAATGAAGAAGATTTGGGTATAAGCGAAGAGACCCAAGAAAAATTATCGGGCTTTAGGAATATAGCTCTATTTGGCGTGGATAGTAGGGATAGTAATTTAGATAAAGGCAATAGAAGTGACTGTATAATTATAGCAAGTATAAATCAAGAAACAGGTGAAGTAAAATTAGTATCTGTATATAGAGATACATATGTTGAGATAGAAGGTCATGGCTTGGATAAAATAACACATGCTTACTCTTATGGAGGACCAGAGCTTGCACTAAAAACTCTAAATAAAAATTTAGATTTAAATATAACAGAATTTGTTACAGTTAATTTTGATGCAGTAGCAGATGCTGTAAATGCATTAGGTGGAGTTACAATAGATGTTGAACAAAATGAAATACAATATCTAAATAGTTATTTAGATGAAACTGCTAAAGTTACAGGATTAGATACTTCAAGAGTTACAAAAGCAGGAAAACAAACTTTGGATGGTGTACAAGCAGTTGCTTATTCTAGAATTAGATATACAGCAGGTGGAGACTATAAAAGAACCGAAAGAATGAGAACAGTAATAGAAGCAATGTTTGACAAAATAAAGACAAAAAGTATAGGCGAGATTAATGAGTTCGCAGATGAAATTTTACCAAAAATATATACAAATATAAATGTAGGAGAAATATTAGGATTAATTCCTACAGCACTTAACTTTAAAATATCAGATAGCATAGGTTGGCCATATGAAACAAAAGGAATAACTTTAGATAGATGGTATGGAGTGCCTGTGACATTAGAGTCAAATGTAGTTGATTTGCATAAAGAAGTTTTCGGGGAAGAAGATTATACAGCATCTTCAGATGTAAAAAATATAAGTGATAAGATAATAAATAAGACTGGTTATAACAAATAGGAAAAATGTAAAAAAGGGGTTATATAACATGAGAGAAAATTTATATGCAGAAATATCAAATATAAATGTAGATGTAAAAGAGGAAATATCTAGGGGGATTTCTGATGTTACAATTTTTAATAAGCTAAAAGTAAAGAGATTGACAACATTGGAAAATATAGCAAAAAGAACTTTTGATATAATAGGCAGTATTTGTGGAATTGCATTACTAGTGCCAATTACTATAGGAATAAAAATTGCTAATATAATACATAAAGACAAAGGACCGGTTTTTTATACACAAACAAGAATAGGAAAGGATGGAAAAGAATTTAAGTTATATAAATACCGCTCTATGATTGTAGGTGCTGACGAAAAATTAAAAGAATATTTAAAAGAAAATGAAGATGCAAGAAAGGAATACAAAAAATATAAAAAGCTAAAAAATGATCCAAGGATTACAAAAGTTGGAGCTTTTATAAGAAAAACAAGTTTAGATGAGTTTCCACAATTTATAAATGTTTTAAAGGGAGATATGAGCTTAGTTGGACCTAGACCATATCTTCTTAGAGAGCAAGACGATATTGGAGAAGCATATAATCATATAATAAAATGCAAACCAGGACTTACTGGCATTTGGCAAGTGTCTGGAAGGAATGATGTTACTTTTGAAGAAAGAGTGAATATGGATTTAGAATATTATTATAATCAGTCAGTAAAATTAGATATTAAATTGATTTTAAAAACTCTTAAAAAGGTACTTTTAAGAGAAGGAGCATTATAAAATACATATTATATTTAAGAATGTAGAAAGGAAAAAAAGATGTTTAATGTAAAAATTCTTATTGCGGCACATAAAAAATGCAAGATACCACCAAAGGATGATTTATATATTCCAATACAAGTTGGTGCTAAAAATAAGGAGAATATAGATGGATTTATTAGAGATGATGAAGGAGAAAATATATCTGCAAAAAATCCATATTTTTGTGAATTAACTGCTATATATTGGGCGTGGAAAAATTTGAATGCTGATTATATCGGACTATGCCATTATAGGAGATTTTTTGCATGCAGAAAAATTCTTCCTTTGAATGAAGATAAAAGATTAAAATGTATTTTAAGTCAAGAGCAAATAGAAGAAAAATTAAAGAAAACAGACATATTATTACCAAAGAAAAGAAATTATCTAATAGAAACTTTATATTCACATTATAAACACACGATGTTTGTTGAACCATTAGATATTACTGGTGAAATTATAAAGGAAAAGTATTCAGAATATTATGAGGAGTTTGAAAAGTTGAATAAACGTAGAACAGCTCATATGTTTAATATGTTTGTTATGAAAAAAGAATTTTTCGACGAATATTGTGCTTGGCTTTTTGATATTTTATTTGAATTAGAAAAAAGAGTGGATACATCTAAATATGATAGTTTTCATACTAGATTTTTTGGAAGAGTTTCTGAACTTCTACTAGATGTATGGTTAAATACAAAACATTATAAATATGAAGAGATTAAAGTTATGGGATTAAAGCCTACTAATTGGATAAAAAAAGGGACTAGCTTTATAATGGCTAAATTTACTGGTAAAAAATACGATAAAAGTTTTTAAGGTGCGGAAATAAAATTATGAAAGGATACAAAAAATGAATATATTAACTCTTATAATTAGTATATTGCTATTGATTAGTTTTATATTTTTTTATAGAAAACGAAATGCAATAAGTCCAATGGTAATATTCTTTTTGCTATGGACATTTATATTAATTTTATCAAATTTAAATCTTTATGGAATATATAAACCATCATTTCAAGCATACCTTTTAATAATGTTAATGTTATTATTTTTTGCTATAGGAGCTATTGCATATATAGTAATGTCAAAACAGAAATTAAAAAAATCAGGCAATCAAAAAAGTCGAAAAAATGATAGAAAAATTGAGCTTAGGTATAAAATATACTATTTTTTATGTTTTTGTATAATAATTTTTAATATAATAGATATTATTATCATTATAAAAGAATTAGCAAATGATAATCCTTTATGGCAAATAAGAAATTGGACATTAGAACCATTTGGATCTAGTAATCCTATCCTAGATAGACGAAGTTTTTTAGAATCTGCATTTAGGAATATCATACTAGCTTCTTTTGAAACAATTATTCCTCCAATTACAGCATATTACTTTTTTTATGAAGAAAATAAAAAAAGAAAATATATGTTGTTGGTAGTTTCGATAGTTGTTTTAATAACTTCTAGCATTGCAGGCGGAGGAGGAAGATTAGGATTTATCTATTATATTGGATGCTTTATTTTGGTATTCTTTATAGTATACAGAAATAAAAATAGTTCTATTGAGACAATAAAAAAATATAAAAAAATTATATGTACTTTTTTGATATTAGGAATATTATTTGTCGCCATATATACTATATTTAGAACAGGATTAGGAAACATTATAAAACAGACATATACATATTTTGCTTTACCTCCAACATTGTTGAGTATTTGGCTTCCTGATTTAGAAAATGTAAAGCATACTTTTGGACTAACAACTTTTTTTGGAATACATAGTTATTTCTTTAGAGTATTAGATACAATTGGATTAGATTTTCTTGTTCCACAAATATATAATGATACATATACACATATACTGAATGCTGAAATATTTAAACAAGTGGGATATGGAATTGGTAATGCTTTTGTAACCCCAATATATTATTTTTATATAGATGGTGGTTATCCATTTGTTTGTATTGCATCGACATTCTTTGGATATCTTGTTTCAAGCTTATATGAGAACTTTGAAAAAAGAATAGACGCTAGAAGTTTTGTAATATATGCTTTAGTTATGTATGGAGTATTTGTATCATTTATTAGAATACAAACGGCGATTCCATCATATATAATTTCATTTATATTAGCTATTTTTTTATTAAAAAGGCAAAAGACCAAAAATGGGAAGAAAGAGGAACTCAATAATGTATGAAAAGAATGATCTTATAAGTATAGTTATACCTGTATATAATGTGGAACAATATTTGTCTAAATGTATTGATAGTATTCTGAATCAAACATATAAAAATTTAGAAATTATTCTTGTAAATGATGGATCACCAGATAGATGCCCAGAGATATGCGAAGAATATAGATTAAAAGATAATAGAATCAAAGTTATAAATAAAGAAAATGGAGGACTATCTGATGCTAGAAATGTAGGGATAGACAATTCTTCTGGTAATTATGTAACTTTTATAGATTCAGATGACTATATTGATGATGATTATATTGACATTTTATATAAAACTCTTATTTTATATAATGCAGATTTGTCAATAGCATCGCATAAAGTTATTTATCCAAAGAAAATTATAGACAAGGCAACTGGCGAAAAATTTTGTACAAATTCAAAAGAAGTTTTAGAAAGAATATTGTATGATGAAGGAATTGATTTATCAGCCTGGGGAAAGCTTTACAAAAAAAGTTTGTTTAATAATATAAAATTTCCGAAAGGAAGATTATTTGAAGATTCTGCAACGACATATAGATTAATTGATGCAAGTAAAAAAATTGCGGTAAATTCAAAATCGGTATATAATTATGTAATTAGAAATAATTCAATTTCAAATGAGATGTTTTCAGAAAAAAAAATGGACTTAATAATTTCAACAAAAGAAATGACTGATTTTATAAAAAAAAGGTATCCAGAATTAGAAAAAGGATGCGAGAGAAGATTAATGTATGCATATTTGAGTACATTGACACAATTGGCTAAGGCAAAAGAAAAAAATAAGTCTATTCAAGTCAAACTTATGAATTATATAAAACATAATAGAAGAAGAGTATTGAAGGATAAACGAATTCCCAAAAGAGATAGAATTGGAATTATTTCCACTATGTTTGGATTTGAATTTTATAAGCATATGTGGAATATTTATGCAATCTTTAGTGGAAGAAGTTAATTAGCAAAGGTGGAAGAATTTTGAAGAACAAAAAAATTGCTACTAATACATTAATGTTAATGATTTTTAATATAGCAAAAATATTATTTCCTTTTATTACATTACCATATTTAACACGTGTTTTAACAACAGATACATATGGAAGTGTAACATATGTAAAAACAATAATGACATATATGCAAATTTTAGTAGATTTTGGTTTCGTGTTATCTGCTACAAAAGATATTGTGAAAGTTAGAGAAAATAAACAGAAAATGGGATATGTAATTGGTGATACAATGATAGCAAGGATAATATTAGGCTTAATAGGTCTAATAATTATTATAATATTATCATATACATTACCTATATTAAAAAATAATGTTTTATATACAATATTGTCTTATATAGTAGTTTTTGAATCTATTTTTTTAATGGATTTCTTATTCAGAGGAATAGAGCGAATGCATATTATAACTGTACGCTTTATATTAATGAAAACAATTTCTACAATATTAACATTTGTATTAATAAAAAGTGATTCAGATATGTTATTAATACCTATATTAGATATTATATCTTCATTAATAGCAGTGATACTAGTTTTTTGGGAAATAAAAAAGATGCATATAAAAATGCATTTTTCAAAAATAAAAAATGCATTTAAGTCAATAAAAGATTCTTTTATATATTTTTTATCAAATGTAGCTTCAACCTCTTTTAATGCACTAAGTACTATAATTATAGGTATTTATGTAGGAACAACCGAAGTTGCATATTGGGGAGTTTGCATGCAAATAGTAGGCTCTATACAAGCTTGCTATACGCCTATTTCAGATGGAATATATCCAGAAATGATAAAATCCAAAAATATCAATTTAATAAATAAAATTGTGAGAATATTTATACCAATAGTTACTATAGGATGTGTTCTAGCATATTTTTTAGCAAAACCAGGATTTTGGATATTAGGTGGAAATGAGTATCTAAAGGCTGTTCCAATATTTAGATTATTAATTCCAGCATTATTTTTTGGATTTTTCGCAATACTATATGGTTGGCCAACATTGGGAGCAATAGGTAAAACAAAGGAAACAACTTTTACAACTGTAATATCTATAATTGTATATATTATTTTACTAGTCATTTTAATACTTGCTAATGCATTTACATTATTTAATATAGCTATAGCAAGATCAATAACAGAATTTACGCTTTTCGGAACAAGATATTTATTTTATAGAAAATACAAAAAATTATTTAATAAAGAATAAGAGAGGATGATTATATGAAAGCAGCGGTGATTACTTTACATTCAGTTTGTAATTATGGAACTCAACTTCAAGCATATGCTACACAGGAAAAACTAAAACAATATTTTGATGATGTAGTATTTATTGATTATAAAAGACCGGATACATATGGTGTTAAACTACTAAAAACTTTTACTAAGGGAAATATTTTAAAAGCGCCAGTTATTTTACCTACAATATTATATTGGAAACGTAATTTTGGAGGATTTCAGAAGAGATACCTAAATTTAACACATAAAAAATACTTATCTTTAGAAGATTTTGATAATTTTGAAGATGTAGCAGACATATATTTTTCAGGTAGTGACCAAGTTTGGAATACAGGGTGGAATAATGGGATAATTCCGCCAATGTATTTAAGTTTCTTAGATGATAGTAAACCAAGATATTCTTATTCATCAAGTTTTGGGACCTCAGTTTTAGAAGATAAATATATAGAGGAAACTAAAAAATATTTAAAAAAGTATAAAATGATTTCTGTAAGAGAAGAAAGTGGAGTAAAAATAGTAAAGGATCAATTAAAAATTCAAAATTGTATTAGAATAGTAGATCCAACATTAGCACTAGAGCCAGAGTTTTGGAGGAAAATTGCTCCAAAGCAAAAGATTAAAGGTGATTATATATTAATATACAATTTAAATAGGAGTAAAGAATTTGATGATTATGCAGAAAAATTATCTAAAAAGACTGGAATGAAATTATATCGTTTTTGCACAAGGTTGGATCAAATATTTAGAAATGGTAAGAGTTTAGTAATGCCAGAGATTCTCGAATTTATTACGCTAGTAGATAATGCAAAATTTGTCTTAACAGATTCTTTCCACGCAACTGCGTTTTCTATTAATCTTAATACAGAACCTATTTGTATTTATCCAAATAATTATTCAGGAAGATTATCAAGCTTTTTAGAATTAGTAGAGTCAACACAAAGACATGTAAGAGATTATGATGATTTTGATATAATTAATAGAAATACTGATTTTGCAAAGGTAAATAAAATCTTGAATAAAGAAAGAGAAAAGGTTGATGATTTCTTAAGTAAGATAGTAAAAGAAAATGGGGGTAACAATGGAAAGTAAAGAAAAAATAAATAAAGAGCCTCTTATTAGCTTAATAATTCCAGTATATAATGAAGAGAATTATCTAAAAGATACAATTAATGCTGCCATAAATCAAACATATAAGAATTTAGAGATAATAATTGTAAATGATGGATCGAAAGATAATTCTAGAGAAATTATTGATTATTATGCAAATATTGATAATAGAATTAAACCCATTCATAAAGAAAATTCAGGTGTCAGTAATTCGAGAAATTTTGCATTAGATAATGCAATGGGTAAATATGTTTGTTTTATGGATGCTGATGATTATATTGCAAAAGATTATGTGTCTTATTTATATAAAATATTAAAAGAAACTAATGCAGAAATTTCATTAGTTCCAACTCCTCAAAAGTTTACAAGTCAAAGTAATATTGATTTTAATATAAGTAGTGAAAACAAAGATGATAAAATAGAAATTTGGACAGGAAAGAAAGCTACAGAAGAGATGTTATATTATAGAATTAAAGAATCTTCTTGGTGTAAACTTATTAGTATGGATTTGATAAATAAATATAAAATAAGATTTAATCCTGAATTAAAATGTGGAGAAGGATTTAATTTTTGCACTACTTGCTTACAAAGAGCAAAACGAGTGGCAGTAGGACATAAAATTATTTATTTTTATCGTGTAGATAATCCGCATAGTGCAATGACTAAGTTTAATATAGATATGATAAGAAATGGTATAAAAGCAATAAAACTCATAGATAATAATTTGATAGAAAGAGATAATGATTTAGTAAAAGCTAGCCATTATGCTTTTTGGCATACGCATTGTGATTTCTTTAATACAATGGTTGGATGTAAAGCCAAAGATAAGTATCCAGAGGATTATAAAGAAATAAAAAAGATTTGTAGAAAATATGCTAATTGTAGCTTCTCTTCACATATATCTACAAAAGAAAAAGTAAAAGGAAGTTTATATTTGATAAGTCCGTATATAACGGCGAAAATAATAAATTCTTTTAGATTACGTAAGTTTACTTTGGATACAGATAAATAATATATGGGGAGAAATATTATGGAGACATCAGAGATACTGTCTTCAACGGAAAACGTTAAGACTATATCGAATTATAATGTAAAAAGAATTAAATATATCGATATAATGAAGGGGGTTGCTATAATTTGTGTCGTTTTATGCCATGCTGTTGAATCTGCTTACTCAGGTGCTGAGTGGATAGCGTTGAGTAACATGTCTAAAATTTTTAAAATTACTATTTTTACAATTGGAAGAATTGGAGTGCCACTATTTGTTTTGGCTTCAGGGGTATTACTGTTAAATAAAAAATTTGAAAATGAAAATGATATTATAAAATTTTATAAAAGAAATTTAGTACCTCTATTAATTGTAACTGAAATATGGAATACAATATATTATATATTTATGAAAGTATGGTATTCTCAGGAGTTTGAAATTAAAGAATTTGTAGAAATATTACTTTTTTTAAAAAACTCTAATTCTCCTAATATGTGGTATATGCCAATGATTTTAGGAATGTATATAGTAGTTCCTTTTTTATCTATAATAGTACATAAATTTTCGCTTAAAGAAATAAAAATTCCACTTATAGTTGGAATAATTTGTTCTACATTAATACCTAGTCTTTCAGTTATTCTTAGCTATAGAATACCAACATCTACTGTAATCAATACTGCATTTTTAGGAGGGGTGTATGGTATATATTTAGTGCTAGGATATTATATGGATAAAATTAATATTTTAGATAAAATATCAACTTTAAAAATGATTTTTATCCTAATAATTGAATTGTGTATTACAGTTGCTAGCCAAATAATATTATTAAATAAAGGAGTAAACTATAATTTATGGTATAATTTTTTGCCATTAGTTATTTTAGCATTTACAGTATTCATATTATTGAAAAGATTAAAAAATATAAACGAAAAAATTTATGCTATATTTTATAAATTATCAACACAAACTTTAGCAATATTTTTTATCCATATGTTAATTAAATATATAGTACAATCATATATCAATTCATTTAACATTATAAATCCATTAAAAACAATAATACTTTTTGTAGTAATATTTGTATTTACTTTAATTGTTATTGAAATAACAAGAAAAAACAACTTAATTAGGAAATTTTTATTATTTATAAAATAATTGATAAATAAAGGGGTAATAAATTGATTGAAAAGGGAAGAATACAATATTTTGACATTTTAAAAGCAATCTCTATATTTTTAGTTGTATTTTGTCACATTGTAATACTAAAATATGACGGATATTTAGATAATATAAGCATGCTAGTATGTTGGATGGCAGTACCATGTTTTTTATTAGTAAATGGAGCAATTTTATTAAATAAAAAATTGGACTTAAAAAAACACTATAAAAAAGTGCTCTTAATATATATTGTTAATATTATATGGAAAATTATATATTTATTATTTTATGTGTGTATTAATAAATTTGATCTCGTGAATGTGAGTAAATTTGATTTATTAAAATATATATTTCTATTTGGCAATTTAAAAAATATAAATACAGATCATTTTTATTTTATAAAAGCACTATTAGCTATATATATTATATTTCCTATAATTCATTGTTCTTTTAATGACGAAAAAAATGGAAAAAAGAATTTAGGAATAATATTGATTTTTATCATTATATTTACGTATGGTATAAATATAATAGAATTTATTGGAAAATATATCATAAAAGATAATAGAATGACTTTTACGGAAATAAAAGATGTATTTTTATTTGGCAAATATGCAATATTCTTATTATTTTTTGTCTTAGGTGGTTATATCCACTTTTATAGGGAAAAGATAGAAAAAATAAAACACAGAAAATTAATATGTATTTTAGCTATTTGTATATCATTAATTTTATTAGCAGTATCTAAATATATTATAAATGGAACTTTTCAATGGAAGGGGATATACTTACAAAATGGATATGACAATATAGCAACTTGTATCTTATCAATTGCTTTTTTTATATTAGTACAAAATTTATCAATAAAAAATAAATATTTATCCAAAGTTTTTACAGAGATTGGTTCATCTACATTAGGTATTTATTATATTCATATACCAATACTTACACTATTTAGTATATATTTATATAGGTACATTTACTTCAAGGGAGTATTTATTAATACAATAAAAAGTATACTTGTAATATTAATTAGTTATGTTATAATTAGAATCATTAGAAAAATACCAATATTGAAAAAAATAGTAATATAATCTATATATAATGCTAAGGGGGATTTATTATGAAATACGATTATCTAATAGTAGGAAGTGGACTATTTGGTTCAATATTTGCATACGAAGCAAATAAAAAAGGTAAAAAATGTTTAGTAATAGAAAAGCGTCCACATGTAGGTGGAAATATCTACACAGAAAATATAGAAGGAATACAAGTACATAAATATGGTGCACATATATTCCATACAAGTAATAAAGAAGTATGGGAATATATAAATCAATTTGCAGAATTTAATCGTTATACAAATTCACCAGTAGCAAGATATAAAAACGAACTATATAATATGCCATTTAATATGAATACATTTCATGCTTTATGGGGAGTAATAACTCCTGAAGAAGCAAAGCAAAAAATAGATGAAGAAAAGAAAGAAGCTGGAATTACAGAGCCTAAGAATTTAGAAGAACAGGCAATTAGTCTGGTAGGAAAAACAATTTATGAAAAATTAGTAAAAGGTTATACAGAAAAACAATGGGGTAGAAAGGCAACAGATTTACCAAGCTTCATAATAAAAAGACTACCAGTTAGATTTATATATGATAATAATTATTTTAATGATAGCTATCAAGGTATTCCTATAGGTGGATATACACAAATTATAGAAAAAATGTTAGATGGTATAGAAGTAAGATTAAATTATGATTATTTTGATCACAAGGAAGAAATGAATCAAATAGCGGGTAAGATAATATTTACAGGGCCAATAGATAAATTTTATGATTACAAATTTGGAGAACTAGAATATAGAAGTTTAAGATTTGAAACCGAAACATTAAATATAAGCAATTATCAAGGTAATGCAGTAGTAAATTATACAGAATATGAAATTCCATATACAAGAATTATAGAGCATAAACATTTTGACTTTGTAGATACAAATAAAACAATTATAACTAGAGAATATCCAGCAAAGTGGGATAAAGATAAAGAACCATATTATACAATTAATGATGAAAAAAATACATCATTGTATAATAAATATAAAGAACTATCAGCAAACGATGAAAAAATAATCTTTGGAGGAAGATTAGGACAATATAAATATTTTGACATGGATAAAGTAATTGCAGAAGCATTAAAGTGTGCAAAACAAGAGCTATAAATTTATGCCATGAATTTCCATACAAATAAGTTTAAACATATGTTAATATAATTTTAAGGGTGATATTATGAGATTCTTAAAATTATATGGAAAAAATTTATTATTAAAAGAATTAAAATATAGTGCAGATTTTTTTATTAAAGAATCTAATAAAAATGGTTTAATAAGAGATAAAACAATATATGCAAAAGATGTTGCAAGTATTGCGTCTGTGGGATATGGGCTAGCAGTACTAGCTATTCTAGCTAAAAGAAAATGGATAAATTATGAAAAAGCGTATAAAAAAGCCAATAGAACATTGGATACATTTTTAAATAATGTAGAAAATGTTAATGGCTTTTTTTATCATTTTGTTAATATGGAAACAGGGAAAAGAGAATGGAATTGTGAAGTTTCTATAATAGATACAGCAATATTTATATGTGGAGCCTTACTTGCAGGGGAATATTTTAGTGGAACAATAAAATCTAAAGCTATCAAACTATATAATAGAATTCAATGGAACTGGTATGTAGATAAAGAAAAAAATTATTTTTACATGGGATATAAACCAGAAACAGGATTTTGGGGAAGTTGGGATATGTATGCTGAACAATTAATTATGTATATACTTGGAGTAGCTTCAGAAAATTATCCTATATCAAAAGAAATCTATTATGAATTTAAAAGACCGTTAGGTTCTTACAAAGATATAAAAGATATTATATTTTCTTATGGCGGAAGCCTTTTTACGTACCAATATTCCCATGCTTGGATAGACTTTAAAGGAAAAAAAGATCTAGAAGGTGTAGATTGGTTTGAAAATTCTAAAAAAGCTACATTAGCTAATAGATTATATTGTATAGAAAACCAAGATAAATTTAAAACATATAGTGAAAAATCATGGGGACTTACTGCATGTGTTGGTCCAAATGGTTATTCTGGAGGATATGGAGCAGAACCTAGTTTTTCTAACTTGAACGTAGAGAATGATGGAACAGTAGCTCCTTGTGGCTCAATTGGCTCAATTATATTTACTCCTGAAGAAAGTATAGAAGCATTAGAGTATTTTTATAATGAATGTCCATATTTGTGGGGAAAATATGGACTTAAGGATGCATATAATTTAGCACAAAAGAAAAGGTGGGTATCTAAAGAGTATATAGGTATAGATAAAGGTATAGAGGTATTAATGATAGAAAATTATTTAACAGGTTTTGTGTGGGAACATATGATGAAAAATATGTACATAAAAAGAGGTTTACATATACTTAATATTAAACAATGCTCTAACTATATAAATACTTTTAAAAATTAATTTTAACGAAAAAATAAATCCTAGAAAAATCTAGGGTTTATTTTTTTTGCATTTTTAAACAATTATTCAAGTCCTAAATATTAGATAAAAAATCTAAGGATTAGAAGGGTATAGATATAATTTAAAGTTTCAAACTTAAATAAGTAATATAAAATCGAAGGGTTAGAAGGGTTCGAATATACTTTAAAGTTTCAAACTTAAATAAGTAATATAAAATTGAAGGGTTAGACGGTATAGAATATACTTTATGGTTTCAACTCTAAATAGATAAATAAAAAAATCTTTAATAAAAATTAAGTTATTCTTAAACCCTATATATATAGATATAACATTAAATTACAAATAAAGCAATAAAAAAGTAAAATTAATTGATAATTATCTTTTTTAGTGTTATCATAATCATAAATTTAATAAGGAGATATGTTAAAAATGGAAGACACATTATTAAAAGAATTAGAAAAAAAAGAAGGAATAAAAAATAAATTTATAGAAGAAGTTACGTTAACTAATTTAAACTTATATAAAAAAGATATTGATAATTGTAAATTTGTTCATGTAGACATATTAGATAGTTCATTAGAGAAAGTATATTTTAAAGATATTACTTTTAATAATTGTAATTTTTCAAATACTACATTTGAAAGTTGTAGTTTTATAAACTGTAAATTTATAAATTGTAAAATGATAGGTTGTAATTACATAGAAAATACTTTTATATCAATACAAATACAAGATTCAAATTTAAATTATGCAAATTTTTCTAATTCTAGTTTTAATAATTTCAATATAAAAAATTCAACATTTGTAAATTCATATCTGCAAGAATCCATATTAAAAAATACTAAGTTCGATAAAGTAGATTTTTCAAAGGCACAAATTTTCAAAACATCTTTAAAAGGTGTAGATTTATCCAAATCAATAATAACCGGAATATCTACTACTTTGGCTGATATAAAAGGAGCAATTATAGATGAATTTCAGATTATGGATTTAGCATATTTATTAAATATAAAAATAAAGGAGTAGATGAAAATGATTAAACATGTTGTTATGTGGAAATTTAAAGAAAATACAGAAAAAGAGATGGATGAATTTTTACAAGGACTAAAAGGTTTAGAGAATCAAATTGATGTAATCAAAAGTATGCAAGTCGGAAAAAATATAGATAATAATGAATATGATGCTATACTAATTTCTGAATTTGAAAATTTAGAAGATTTAAAAAAATACAAAAATGATCCAAGACATATAAAAATATCAAATATGTGCAAAGAAATAAGAATTAAGAGAACTGCATTTGATTTTGAAGAATAGTTTTTTGTATGTTGGGAGACAAAAATGACAGAAACAGAATTTATAAATATCCAATTAGAAGCATTAAATAAATCCAAATTTAGAAGTGGATTTAAACTTAAAGAAAAGGAAAAAGAATATATAAAGCAAAAAGGACTAGAAAAAATAGAAGAGCATGCATATGATTTTATAACCAAAAGGCTTGCACCAAAATACATTAAAAATGATGGTAAACAAACCCCAATGAAAGGACATCCGGTATTTATTGCTCAACATGCAACTGCTTGTTGTTGTAGAGGATGTTTGTTTAAATGGCACAAAATAAGAGAAAATAAAGATTTAAATCAAAAGGAAATAAAATATATAGTTGATTTAATAATGGAATGGATAAAAAGACAAATGAAGGAGGAGTAGATGTCATTAATTCAAATTAAAAATCTAAATTTTAGATATGATGGCGGATATGAAAATATATTCGAGAATGTATCTTTAAACTTGGATACAAATTGGAGATTAGGACTAATTGGAAGAAATGGAAAAGGAAAAACTACCTTATTAAATATTTTATGTGGAAAGTTAAAATATAGTGGACAAATTATAAAAAATGTAAATGTTGATTATTTTCCATTTAAGGTAGATGAAAACAAATTAACATTAGATGTTATTCAAGAATTTTCTTCTGCAGAAGATTGGGAGATAATAAAAGAATTAAATATTTTAAATTTTAAAATAGAAGCCTTATATAGAGAGTTTTATACATTAAGTGGTGGCGAAAAGGTAAAAGCCATGCTTACTGCTCTTTTCTTAAAAGAAAATGAGTTCTTATTATTAGATGAGCCAACTAACCATTTAGATGTAAACTCAAAAATAGATGTAGAAAATTATTTAAAGACCAAAAAGGGATTTATTTTAGTTTCTCATGATAGAAACCTATTAAACAATGTAACTGATCATATTATTTCTTTAAATAATTCTAATATCGAAATTGTAAATGGAAATTACGATATTTGGAAAGAAAACTTTGACAGGCAAAATAACTTTGAATTAAAGCAAAATGAAAAGTTAAGAAAAGAAATTACAAAATTAGAAGAGGCTAGTAAATCTAATAAAGATTGGTCTGATTTAGCAGAAAAAGAAAAGCAAAATAAATCGGGAAATAAAGTAACTTTAGATAAGGGGTTTTTAGGACATAAGTCAGCAAAGATTATGAAGAAATCTAAAGTATTAGAAAATAGAAAAAATAAAAATATTGAGGATGCAAAAAGTCTTTTAAAAAATGTAGAGAAAATTGAAAAATTAAAAATAATACCATTAATTTATGATAAAAAAGAACTAATAACTGCTAACAATTTTCAGATTGTATATAATAAACCATTATTTAAACCGGTTAATTTTTCTATAAAAAATGGTGATAGAATTAATATTAAGGGAAAAAATGGAATAGGAAAAACTAGTATAATAAAAGCTATAATTAATAATGAAAAGAATTACAATGGAATATTGAATATTTCCAATGATTTAAAAATTTCGTATGTACCACAGGATACAAATGGATTAAGAGGAACACTAAAAGAATTTATACAAGAAAATAATATAAATGAGAGTGTTTTTAGGGCTATGTTGGTAAAAATGGGGATATCACAATCTGAGATGGAAAACAAATTAGATGAATTAAGTGAGGGGCAGAAAAAGAAAATATTATTAGGAAAAAGCATTTCTGAAAATGCACATATATATATTTGGGATGAACCATTAAATTATATAGATATAATAACACGTGAACAAATAGAAAATATGATTTTGGAATATATGCCAACACTTCTTTTTATAGAACATGATGAAGTATTTTGTAATAAAGTAAGTACCAAAACTATAATGATTACTGAGCCTTTATAAATTGTTTTGGCAAAATTTAATATTTCCTTGAATTAAAAGGGCAAAAAGAGTATAATAAATACGAAAAAACCAAGATAGGAGCAGAAAAATGCCTAAATTTTTTGTAAAAGCAGAAAATATAAAAGAAAATGCAGAAATATGGCTTACGGATGATAATAAAAACCATGTAAAAAATGTATTAAGAAAAAATATAGGTGATAAAATTATTATTTGTAATTCTGACGATAGTAAAAATTATGAATGTTTTATAGAAAAAATTGAAGAAAACAAAATTGTCTGTAAAATATTAAACACGATAGAAGGCAAATCAGAATCAAAATTGAATATAACAATTTTTCAAGGATTACCTAAAGCAGATAAAATGGAGCTTATAATACAAAAAGCTACAGAGCTTGGAGTAAAGTCAATTGTACCTATAATAACTAAAAGAACAGTGATAAAATTAAAAGAAAAGGATAAGACAAATAAGTTAATTAGGTGGCAAAAGATTGCTGAAGTAGCAGCAAAACAATCTGGACGAGATATAATTCCTAAAATAGAAAATATAATCAATTTAGATGATATAGATTTTAAAAATTATAAAAAAATAATTGTATTATACGAAAATGAAAATAAAACAAGTATAAAAGATGAAATAAATAAACTTAAAGAACTGAATATGGAGGATTTAAACATAGGTATTGTTATTGGTCCAGAAGGTGGATTTGAACAACAAGAAATAGATAAATTAGAACAATTAGATAATGTAGCTATAGTAACACTGGGAAAAAGAATATTAAGAACTGAAACAGTAGCATTGGTAGTAAGTGGAATATTAATGTATGAATTAGGAGATTTAAATTAAGGAGTGTTAATTATGAAAAAGCTTAACAAAAAAGAAAAGGTTCAAAAAAAAGAAGAAAATCAGGATAAAAAAACTGAAGATTTAGTAGAAGCAATAGAAAAAGAAAAACAAAAAGAGAAAAAAATGTCTAAAGAATATGAGCAAAAAGCTAATAAAAGTATATTTAAAAACATAATGATTGCTATAGTAATATTAGCATTTTGTATTTTAAAGATTTTAGGATATATGAATATAAAAGAAGATGTTTTTATTGTTGATTTAAAAGTTTTTAGTATATCAATTTTAGTATTTTCCATAATTTTATTCGAGAGAAGTTATAAAAGAATAGATTTAGTGTTATTTACACATGGACTAGAAGCACTGTTTGTAGCAATAGTAACTTTGTGCGAAGTATATATTTATCAATTGTTTATAGACAAATTTGTTATGGTTATTGCAATAGAATCATTATTAATATCTGTATATTATATAGTAAAATGCATTAGAATATATAGTAAAACCAAAAAAGAGTATCAAAAATCATTAAATGATATTAGTGAAATAGTTAAAGAAGAAAAGATTATAAAGATAGAAACACATAAAAAGAAAAACAAAAAAGAAGACAAAAAAGAAAATAAAAATGAAAATCAAAATAAGAAAAAAGATAATTCAAATAAAAAAGCAAATAATGTAAAAAATGAAGATACAAAAGCAAAGGAAAAAGAAGTAAAAAAAGAAAAAAATATCAGTAAGCCAGAGAAGAATACAAGTTCAGACTCTTCTAAAGAAAACGAAAAAACAGAAAGTAAAAAAGAAAACAATAAAGATAAGCAAAAAATAGAATCAGATAAAGAAAATAAGAAAGTAAATAATAATAAACCTAAGAAAACTACTAATAATAAGAAAAATAATAAAACTAAGAAAAAATAGGAGAGAAAAATAATGATTAGAAGTATGACTGGTTTTGGAAGAGGACATTATGCAAATTCAGAAAGAGAATACACAGTAGAAATAAAATCTGTAAATCATAAGTATACAGATGTAAATATACGTATTCCATATATATTAAGCTTTTTAGAAGAAAAAATAAAAAAGAAAGTTTTAGAAAAAATAGAAAGAGGCAAAATAGATATTGTTATAACTTTTGTAAATAATAGTGATTTGGGTAAAAAGATTACTATAAACCAGAGTCTAGCTAAAATGTATATTGAGGAATTACGAAAATTAAAAGAATATAACAATATAATGGATGATATATCAATCATGAAAATAGCAAGATTGCCAGATGTTTTAAACATAAGTCAAGATGATAATTCAGACATTTTTTGGGACGAACTAAATATAGCTTTAGAAGAAGCTTTATCAAATTTATTAGAATCTAAAGAGCTTGAAGGAAGAAAATTATCAGAAGATATGTTAAACAGATTGGATGTAATACATAACAATATTTTAAATATTTCAAATTATTCTACTGGACTTATTGAACAATATGTAGTAAAATTAAAGGACAGAATAAAAGAAATGTTACAAACAGATATAGTAGATGAAGCAAGGATTTCACAAGAAGTAGTTCTATATGCAGACAAAACATCAATAGAAGAAGAAATCACAAGATTAAACAGTCATATTTTACAATTTAAAGAACTATTACAATCTGAAAGTATTAAAAAAGTTGGTAAAAAATTAGATTTTATAATACAAGAGATGAATAGAGAAGTAAATACGATTGGTTCTAAGTCAAATTGTTTAGAAATAACTAATTTAGTAATAGAACTAAAAACTGAACTTGAAGATGTTAGAGAACAAGTTCAAAATATAGAATAGGAAGTGATTTTAATGCAATTAGTAAATATTGGTTTTGGAAATATTGTATCTGCAAATAGAATTATAGCTATAGTAAGTCCAGAATCTGCACCAATAAAAAGAATGGTGCAAGAAGCTAAGGATAAAGGAACTGCAATAGATGCTACTTATGGAAGAAGAACAAGAGCAGTAGTAATTACAGATTCTGATCATTTAATACTTTCAGCACTACAGCCAGAAACTGTAGCATCAAGATTAGATAAAAATTTAGAAAACAATTAAGGGGGAATTTTTATGTTAGTTAAACCATCTGTAACAGATTTATTAACAAAGGTAGACAATAGATATACATTAGTAATAATGGTATCAAAAAGAGCAAGACAAATAGCAGCAGGAAGTCCAACTTTAACAAAAGTAAAATCTAATTCAGCAGTAACACTAGCAACTAATGAAGTAGCTGAAGGAAAGGTGGTAGTATGCTAGTTATCTTATCTGGAGTTGCTGGAGCTGGAAAAAATACAATTCAAAAAGAATTAATAAAAAGAATGGAAAATGTAATTGCAATACCTTCTTATACAGATAGGGAAATAAGAAACGGAGATGTACCAGGCGAAACATATAATTTTGTTTCTACAGAAGAGTTTGAAAGAATGATAAAAGATAATGAATTATATGAATATGATATACATCATAATCATTATTATGGAACATCAAGAAAAATTTTGAACGAAAAAATTAAAGAAGGTAAAGTAATTGTTAAAGATATTGATGTAAATGGAACTCAACATTTAATAGAATTATTAAAACAAGATACAAAAGTTATTACGATTTTTTTAAGGGTTCCAAAAGAAGAATTAAAGAAAAGATTAGAAAGTAGAATAGATAAACCAAGCCCAAAAGAGATTCAATTAAGATTAAATAGATTTGATTTTGAAGAATCAAAAATTGGGATGTACGATTATGTAATAAAAAATAACGATTTAGAAAAAACGGTGTCTATTATACAAAAAATAATCGAAGAAGAATTAAAAGTAACAAATACAGAATTTTAAAATATACAAGTTTAAGATATTGTTGTTCTATTTCAAAATAAAGTAGAAAAGAATAATAATATCTTTTTTTATGAGGAGAAAAATGATTGCAGAAATTATAATAGAGTCTAATGTAAAAAATTTAAACAGAGTGTTTGATTATAATATACCTAAAGAAATGGAAAATAATATATCAATTGGAAGTAGAGTATTAGTTCCATTTGGTAGAAGCAAAAAATTAGAAGAAGGATTTGTAACAAATATAAAAGACAGTACAGAATATGAAGTTAAAGATGTAGCAAAAATAGAGGAACAATTACTTACAACAGATAAAATAAAACTGTCAAAATGGATGGCAAAAAGATATTTTTCAAATGTTTCCGAATGTATGAGATTAATGCTAAAACCAGGAACAACTTCAAAAAATTTTGCTAATAGAGCTAAGGATAAAACTGCTATTTTTGTAAGTTTAGCCTTACCTAATGAACAAATATTAAATTATATTAAAACAAATAAAATTAAATCGGAAAAGCAAAAAAGTATTTTATCATATTTAATAAATAATAATATAGAAAGACAAGCTGTTTTAATAGAAGAAACAGGAACATCAAGAGCTATAATAAAGACACTAGAAAAAAATGGACTTGTAAAATTGCAAGAACAAAAGGTTGTAAGAGATCCTTTAATGAGCAAAAATATAAAACGTACAAAGAATTTAGATTTTACAGAAGAGCAACAAACAGCTTATAGAAAAATACTTAATTCTATAGAAAATAATGAATTCAAAGAGTTTTTGTTATATGGAGTTACAGGCTCTGGGAAAACAGAAATTTATTTACAGTTAATAGAAAAAATTGTAGAAAAAGGAAAAAGTGCTATAATGCTAGTACCAGAAATTTCGCTAACTCCACAAATGATAAATAGATTTATAGAAAGATTTGGAAAAGAGATTATATCTGTTTTACATAGTAAATTGTCTGTTGGTGAAAGGCATGATAGTTGGGAAAAAATAGAAAGTGGAGAAGCAAGAATTGTTATAGGCGCAAGATCTGCAATATTTGCTCCAGTAAATGACTTAGGAATTATTATAATTGATGAAGAACATGATTCTTCATATAAATCAGAAATGCCTCCTAGATATAATGCAAAAGAGGTAGCAAGAGAGATTGCTAAAAATAATAATATTCCTTTATTATTAGGAAGTGCTACACCTGATATAACAACATTTTACAATGCTAAATGTGGAAATATAGAACTTTTAAAATTAACCAAAAGAGCTAATAATTCTAATATGCCAAATATCCAAATAGTAGATTTAAGACAAGAGCTTGCTAATGGTAATAAGACAATGATTAGCATTAAGCTATATAAATTAATAGAAGAAAATTTAAAAAATAAAAAACAGACAATTTTATTTTTAAATAGAAGAGGTTTTTCTACATTTATAATGTGTAGAGACTGCGGTTATGTTGCAAAATGTAAAAATTGTAATATAAGTCTTACATATCATAAAAAAGAAGAAAAATTAAAATGTCATTATTGTGGATATGAGGAGCCAGTAGTAAAGATATGCCCAAATTGTGGAAGTATTAAGATTAAGCATTTTGGAACAGGTACACAAAAATTAGAATTAGAGATAAATAAAATATTTCCTAATGCCTCAACAATTAGAATGGATATAGATACAGTTACGAAAAAAAATTCTCATGAAGAAATCTTGCGAAAATTTAACCAAGATAAAATAGATATATTAATTGGAACACAAATGATTGTTAAGGGCCATCATTTTCCAGATGTTACACTAGTTGGAGTCGTATCTGCAGATGGAAGCTTAAATATAGATGATTATAGGGCAAGCGAAAGAACTTTTGATTTATTAGTGCAAGTTGCAGGACGAGCTGGTAGAGAAAATTTGCAAGGAAATGTAATTATCCAAACATATAATCCTGATAATTATAGTATACAATATTCTAAAAAACAGAATTATGAACAATTCTATGATGTAGAAATAAAGTTAAGAAAGCAATTGAGATATCCACCTTTTTGTGATATAATAATGTTTGGAATAAGCGGAGAACAAGAAAATATTGTTTCTAAAACCGCAAATGAATTATATATAAATTTAGATAAACATATAAAGGAGAAAAATATATTTGCAAATATTTTAAAACCTTTACCTGCACCAATAGATAAAATAAAAAACAGGTACAGATGGAGAATAATAATGAAAACAAATTTAAATGACAATATTATCGAAATTATAAATAATTGCTTATATGATAAGGAATTATTAAAAAATAATGCAAGGGTTATTGCAGATATAAATCCTACAAACATGATGTAAAAGGAGGAAGAAAATGGCAATTAGATTAATAAGACAAAATGGAGATGAAATTTTAAGAAAAAGAGCAAGAGAGGTAGAAAATTTTGATAAAAAATTAAGAGAACTTGCAGAAGATATGATAGAAACAATGCATAAAAATAATGGTGTTGGTTTAGCTGCACAACAAGTTGGAATTTTAAAAAGACTAATAGTAATTGATATATATGATGGAAAAGGACCAATAGTTTTAGTAAATCCAGTTATTACTAAAACAAAAGGAGAACATGAAGTAGAAGAAGGATGCTTAAGTTTTCCAAATCAGTTTGCAGTTTTAATAAGACCAAAAGAAGTTGAAGCAGAGTATTATGATTTAGACGGCAAAAAACAAAAAATTAAAGCAAAAGATTTATTAGCTCAAGCAATATGTCATGAAATAGAGCATTTAGATGGAATTTTGTTTATTGATAATATGTTACCTGGAACATTAGAAATTGTAAAACCAGAATAAAAGGAGAGAAAATATGCTTAATATAGTATTTATGGGAACACCGGATTTTGCACAAGAATCGTTAAAAAGTATTTATGAAGAAGGTTTTAATGTAGTAGGCGTTGTAACAAATCCAGATAAACCAAAAGGAAGAGGAATGAAACTAACTTTTTCACCTGTTAAAGAATACGCGATAGAGAAAGATTTAAAAGTTTATCAACCATTAAAGATAAAAAATAATGAAGAATTTATAGAAGAAATTAAAAGATTAAATCCAGATGTAATTTGCGTTGTTGCATATGGTAAGATTCTTCCAAAAGAAATTTTAGAGATTCCAAAATTTGGTTGTGTAAATGTTCATGCTTCATTACTTCCTAAATATAGAGGAGCTGCACCAATCCAATGGGCTGTATTAAATGGAGACAAAAAAACAGGAATTACTACAATGTATATGGATGTAGGCATGGATACAGGAGATATGATTTTAAAGCAGGAAACAGAAATTGGAGAAGAGGAAACAACTGGAGAATTATGGAATAGACTTTCTTGTTTAGGAGGTAAACTTTTAGTAGAAACTTTAAAATTAATAGAAGAAGGAAAAGCTCCAAGAGAGAAACAAGAGGGAGAGTTTTCTTTGGCACCAATGCTTAGTAAAGAAATGGCATTAATAGATTGGGAAAACTTTGATATAAATAAAATTCATAATCTAATTAGGGGACTTAATCCAATAATGGGTGCCTATTCTTATATAAATAATAAAAAAATTAAATTCTGGAAATCAAAAATATTATCAAAACAAGAATTCTTTTCTTATAAAACAGAATTTGAAGAATACGAAAATAAATATGATAATTTAGTGGCTGGTACAATTTTAATTTCTGATGAAAAAGATGGATTATATATAAAAGCTAATGGAGGAGTATTAAAAATACTAGAGATACAAGGTGAAAATGCAAAAAGAATGAGTACGTCCGATTTCTTAAGAGGAAATCATTTACCAGCAGGGATGGTTTTTTCTAAAGAGATATAAAATTTTGGAAAATAGTTGTAAAAAAACATAGAAATTGATATACTTTATACAGATTTAAAGTATATCAATTTTTAATGTGCATATTAAGTATATAGGAGGGTTAAATATGGACGAAAATAACGAAGAATTAAACTTAGTAGAAAATATTTTAAACGAAGAGGAAGATAATATAAATATTGCAGAAGAAGTTATAACAACAATTGCCGGAATTGCTGTTTCAGATATTCCCGGAGTAGCAGAAATGGCAGGTGGAATAGCAGGAGGAATTTCCGAAGTATTAAGTGGAAAGAAAAATCTAAGTAAAGGTATTAAAGCGGAAATAGATGGAAATAATGTAAAGGTAGATGTAAATATAATTGTAAATTATGGTATTCGTATACCTGATGTAGCTTTTGATATTCAAAACAAAGTAAAAAATGCTATAGAAACTATGACAGGACTAAAAGTAGGAGAAGTTAATGTACATGTTCAAGGTGTAAATATAGAAAAAACAGAAGAAAACTAAGGAGGAAAACGATGAAGATAGTAGATAAATTTATATTAGTAATATTTTCAATTATAATTCTTATTTTATCATTAATTACAGCAAGTATAATATTTGGATGGGTAGAGTTAGAAAGCTTAACACCATATATAGGAAATTGGTTATCAACAGAGCCAACATCAAGTGTAATCTTAGGAGTTTCAATTATATTTATATTGTTTGCTATAAAGGCAATCTTTTTTAGTGGTAGCAAAGACGAAAGAGCTACAAGAGACGGAATTTTAATGGAAAATGATAATGGTAGATTATTAATTTCTAAAGATACTTTAGAAAATTTGGTTGTAAATATTGTTAAAGGCTTTGATGGTACAGAAAATGTTGTTGCAAAAGTTGGTTTAGATAAAGAAAATAATCTAAGAGTATATGTTACATTATATGTACATCCAAATGTAGTAATAAAAGACTTAACAACAAGTATACAAAATCGTGTAAAAGAAGCAATAAAATCAACGTCAGATTTGGAAACAGCTTCTGTAAATGTAAGAGTTAGAAATATTACTCCAACAGTAGAAAACAAAGTAGAGGTTTAAGAAAGGGAGATAAATATATGAATGGTTTTAAAGATTTTGTTTCTGAATATAGTGGAGCAATAATTGGCGGTATAATAGCTATATTAATTTTATTAACTGGTCTATATAGATTAATAATAGGTATTATTTTAATAGGAATGGGACTTTTTATAGGAAATTATATTCAGAGAAATAAATATGAAGTAAAGGAAAAATTAAAAAATTTTATAGACAGAATGTAAGAGGGGAAATAGATGGATAAATCAGCAAAAAGAGAATTAACTTTTAAAATTTTATATAGTAATCAAATAAATAAAGAAATGAATAATGAGGAAATAGATATTTTTTTAGAAGAAAATAATATTAAAGATAAAGACAGAGAGAACATTAATGCTGATATTGCTAAAATTAAAGAAAATATTAAAGATATCGAAGAAAAGATTTCTAAAAACCTAAAAGATAATTGGTCAATAGATAGAATATCTAAAATAGATAAAGCATTATTAATATTGGCTATATACGAGATACAATATAAAGAAATACCATTTAAAGTAGTTATAAATGAAGTAGTAGAACTTGCTAAAAAATATGGTGAAGATACATCTGCTTCATTTATTAATGGAGTTTTAGCAAATATTGTTAAGGAGTTAAATTTAGAATAATGGAATATAAAGCAATTTCTGTAACAGAGTTAAATAGTTACATAAAAAACAAAATAGCAGATGATGAGTATTTAAATAATATACTAATTAAAGGTGAAATATCAAATTTTAAACATCATTATACTGGTCATATGTATTTTACATTAAAAGATGATAATTCTTTAATAAAATGTATAATGTTTAAGTCTTATACATCTAATTTAAAATTCGTACCAAAAGATGGAATGAGTGTCTTGGCTTTTGGTACTGTTTCCGTTTTTGAAAGAGATGGTGTTTACCAATTATATTGTAAAGCAATGCAAGAAGATGGAGTAGGAAATCTTTATAAGGAATACGAAGAACTAAAAAACAAACTAGAAAAAGAAGGGCTATTTGATAATAGTCATAAAAAGAAATTACCAGTAATGCCAAAAATTATAGGAGTTTTAACATCTAATACTGGATCAGTAATAAAAGATATTATAAATGTTTCTACAAGAAGAAATCCTAATGTATATATTAGGTTATATCCTGTTCCAGTACAAGGAGAAGGTGCTGGAGCTAAGATTGCAGAGGCTATCAAGTTTATGAATAGCAAAAATTTGGCAGACGTGTTAATTTTAGCTAGAGGTGGAGGTTCATTAGAAGATTTATGGCCTTTTAATGAGGAAGTAGTTGCAAGAGCAATTTATGAATCTAAAATTCCAATTGTATCAGCAGTAGGACACGAAACTGATTTTTCGATATCAGATTTTGTAGCAGACTTACGTGCACCTACTCCATCTGCAGCAGCAGAAATTGTAGTCCCTAATATTGTTGATATAAAACAAAATTTAAATACATATAATATTAGATTAAAAAATGCATTAAAGAAAAAAGTGGAAATAATGCAAATGAGATACGAAAAATGCATGAAGAGCAGAGTTTATACAGATCCTTTAAAAATTGTTAATGATAACTATATAAAATTGGATATGCTAATAAAATCTATGACAAATGGAGTGATGAATAAATTCCAAAAAAGTAAAACACAAGCAATAAAAAATTTTGCTAAACTAGATGCACTAAGTCCTTTAAAAACATTAAGTAGGGGCTATTCTATTATAGAAAAAGATAATAAAATAATAAAAAATATAGAAGATTTAAAGAAAGACGAATTAATAAAAATTCGTATGCAAAATGGAGAAAAAGAAGCTAAGATTCTTTAAATTTGGAGGAATAATATGAAAGGAATTAATTTTGAAGATGCAATGAAAAAATTAGAAGAGATTACGGCACAATTAGAGAAGGGAGATTTATCTTTAGATGAATCTGTAAAAAAATTTGAGGAAGGAATAAATCTTTCTAAAGAATGTAATAAAATTTTAGAAGATTCAGAAAGAAGAATAAATATCTTAATAAATAATGATGGTGATGTAACAGAAGAGAATTTTTTACCAAAGGAAGGATAGGATAAGGGGAGATGAACTTTTTTACAGAATTTATAACAAACAAATTTATTTATGTACCATTATTAACATGGTTTGGAATACAATTATTTAAAGTTATTTGGGATTTAGTAACTACAAAAAAATTCAACTTTAAAAGAATATTAGGAGCAGGAGGAATGCCAAGCTCACATTCAGCAGTTGTTGTATCTCTTGCAACTTTAATTGGTAGAGATAGCGGATTTGGAAGTTCAATATTTGCATTATCTGTAATATTTGCATTTGTTGTAATGTATGATGCAGCTGGAGTAAGAAGAGCTGCTGGAAAACAAGCTAAACTTCTAAATAAATTAATAGAAACGCCTGGTCTATCTGGAATTCAGGTTTCAGAAAAATTAGTGGAAGTCCTAGGACATACGCCATTTCAAGTATTTGTAGGAGCTATAATTGGTATTATTGTTGGTTGTATTTTTTAGTTATTAAAAAACTATAAACTAAAAAAATAAATAAAGGTGGAGGATTTTATGCAGGATATAGAAATTGCTAGAAATACAAAATTAAAAAATATAAATGAAATTGCAGACAATTTAGGTATAGAAGATAAATATTTAGAGCAATATGGTAAATATAAGGCAAAGATATCTTTAAACTATTATAATAATATAAAAAATAATAAAGATGGAAAACTTATATTAGTTACTGCAATAAATCCAACACCTTTAGGGGAAGGAAAAACAACTACTTCTATAGGTTTAGTAGATGCATTAAGAAAGATAAATAAAAATGCAATTTTAACATTAAGAGAACCTTCTTTAGGACCAGTGTTTGGAATTAAAGGAGGAGCTACAGGCGGTGGACATTCGCAAGTAGCACCTATGGAGGATATTAATTTACATTTTACAGGTGATATACATGCAATTACTACTGCTAATAATCTTTTAAGTGCAATTATAGATAATCATATTTGGCAAGGGAATGAACTTGGAATAGAAAAAGTAACATGGAAAAGATGTCTAGACTTAAATGATAGAGCTTTAAGAAAAGTAGAAGTATCACTTTCTGGAGAAAAGAATATGAAACCAAGAGAAGATGGATTTGATATCACAGTGGCTTCAGAAATTATGGCAATTTTATGCTTAGCAAAGGATATACAAGATTTAAAAAGAAGATTAGGAAATATAGTTATTGGATATAATAAAGAAAATCAGCCAATAACATGTAGAGATTTAAAGGCTGAAGGAAGTTTAGCAGTAATACTTAAGGATGCAATTAATCCGAATTTAGTACAAACATTAGAAAATAACCCAGTCTTAATACATGGTGGTCCATTTGCTAATATTGCTCATGGTTGTAATAGTATTATTGCAACAAATATGGCTTTAAAAATGGGAGACTATGTAGTTACAGAAGCTGGTTTTGGTGCAGATCTAGGAGCAGAGAAGTTTTTAGATATTAAATGCAGACTTATAAATAATTCTCCAGATGCAGTTATTATAGTGGCAACTTTAAGAGCTTTAAAATATCATGGGGGAATAAGCAAAGAAGAATGTTCAAAAGAAAATATAGAGGCATTAAAAATAGGAATTCATAATTTATTAAGACATATAGATAATATAAAAAAATATGGTTTAAATCCAATTGTTGCAATTAATAAATTTACTACAGATACAGATAAAGAAATAGAGTTATTAAAGGAAAAATTAAATGGTATAGTGAATTATAGTTTACTAGAAAATTGGGAAAAAGGTGGAGAAGGAGCAGTAGATTTAGCTAAAAAGGTTGTAGAAACTTGTGACAAACAAAAGGATTTTAAATATATGTATAATTTAGAAGATACCGTGGAAGAGAAAATAGAAGCTGTTGCTAAAAGAATATATGGAGCAAAAGATGTAGAATATTCAGAACTTGCAAAAGAACAATTAAAAGAGTTAAATAATTCAAATTTACCAATATGTATTGCAAAAACACAATATTCATTTTCTGATGATCCAAAAAATTTGTTATGTGATAGCCCATTTACTCTACATGTTTCAGAATTAAAATTAAAAAATGGTGCAGAATTTATAGTTGTTTTAACAGAAAAAATTATGACAATGCCAGGTCTTCCTAAAAATCCTGCTGCCGAGAAAATAAATATAGATGAAAATGGAAACATAGAAGGAATATTTTAATAAATTGTATAAAAACACCATATATGGATAAAATAATTTAAAATTATTTTATAAGAGTGGTGTTTTTTATGTTTAAAAAAATAAAAAATAAATCATTAAAATTTTTGTCAATTTTGTTAATTTTAGTATTATTAACTACAACGTTTTTTATAGTATTAACAAATGTTCCTAATGAAAATGAAGTAGAAGCTCTTTCAAAATATGGATCAAGAGGTAGTGAAGTTACACAGATACAAACAAAATTAAAAAGATGGGGATATTATAATGGAAATATAGATGGAATATATGGTACACAAACTGTAGAAGCAGTAAAGTATTTTCAAAGAAAAAATAATTTAGTAGTTGATGGAATAGCAGGTAAAAATACATTGGAAGCTATGGGAATATTTAATTCATCATCTTCTAGCTCTTCAAGTTCAAACTCTTCAGATTTAAATCTATTAGCTAGAGTTATATATGGAGAAGCAAGAGGAGAACCATATACAGGACAAGTAGCAGTAGGAGCAGTCGTTTTAAACAGAGTAAAAAGTAGTTCATTCCCAAATACAATATCAGGTGTTGTATACCAAAGTGGAGCATTTGATGCAGTTAGAGATGGACAAATTAATTTAACACCAAATTCAACAGCTAAAAAAGCTGCACAAGATGCTTTAAATGGATGGGATCCTTCTTATGGAGCAGTATATTACTTTAATCCTGCAACTGCTACAAATAAATGGATCTGGTCAAGACCTATGACAGTAACTATTGGAAACCATAGATTTTGTAAGTAATAAATTTTTAATAAATATTGATGCAATTTTATAATATTGCAGATTTTAATTAAAAAATTAAGTATAACTGTGGAAACGAAATTGTAGATTTCTACCACAGTTAACTTATTTTGTATTCAAAGTATGTAGAAAAATGAAAAACTAATATTCTTGACAAATATAGGACATATTGATAAGATATGAACAGAAAAGTAGGAGGATAGATGGATGTTATTATATCCTAAATTTTATTGTAAAAATATTAAAGAAGTAGATATAGAAAAATTAAATGAAAATAATATAAAAGGAATACTTTTAGATGTGGATAATACATTAATAGATTTAGATCATAAACTATTAGATGGTGCAGTAGAATGGTGTAAAGATCTAAAAGAAAAGAATATAAAATTTTGTATATTATCTAATTCTAATAATAAAGAAAAAATAAAAAAAGTTTCTGAAGCTTTAGGTATTCCGTACATATCTTTTGGAACTAAACCATTAAAGAGAGGTTTTAAAAAAGCAAGTAAAATATTAGGTTTAGATTTTAAAAATTTAGCAATTATTGGTGATCAAATTTTTACAGATGTAATAGGAGGAAATAGATGTGGGATATACACAATATTAGTAGATCCTATAAGTAGTAGAGAAATGTTTATTACTTCTATAAAGAGAGGATTAGAAAATAAAATTATCAATAGATACAAAAAAAAGCTTAATGAAAAGAAGGAATGATAGAGAATGTTTTTTAATGATGTACATGTAATGTTTTATGTGGCATTTGGAATTTTAGGCTTAATCGTCGGAAATGTTTTGCCAAGTATTAATAAAAGATTAATAGAACACAAACGTGTATTTGATAAATCTTTTTTTAAAGAGTATCCAAAAGAATTTCAACCACATTATATACATATGTTATTAATAGCAGTTATATATGTTTTATTATTATACAAATTTGGATTACATACTAATTTTATACAAAATTTAGATTTAATTAAATATATGATTTTAACACCTATGTTATTTTCTGTTGCAGTTATTGATTTTAAAGAAAATATTATTCCTAATAGATTACTACTAACAATGGCAGAAGTTGGATTACTTTTAACATTTATATATGGAATATCAGATATAAATTTAGCAATGGACATGCTATTAGGAATGCTTGTAGGAACTGTTATATTTGGAATATTAACATTACTTGGAAAACTTATTTCTGGAAAAGATGCAATGGGAATGGGTGATGTTAAGTTAATGGCAGCATTAGGTCTTTTCTTTGGCTCTGCTAATATTTTAGCAATATCTATAATATCATTTTTATTAGGTGCTATTATTAGTATAATATTAATAATTAGTAAAAAGAGAAAGATTGATGATTATATACCTTTTGGACCTTTTACAGTAATTGCATCATATATAAGTATTTTTGTACCCTTTAGTGCAATATTATTTGTATTACTTAAAATCTTTACTCTAGGCTTATACGAAGTATAAAATAATGGAGGCTAAACCAAATGAATGAGAAAATTAAATGGTTACGAGAAAAATTAAATAGTTTAGATTTAGATGGAATGATAGTATCAAATCCTGTAAATATAGAATATCTAACAGGGATTACTGCAGAGGGTGTTTTATTAATTACAAGAAAAGAAAATATTTATATAACAGATGCAAGATATATTGAACATATTAATAGTATTCTTACAATAGATGATGAGATTATTCCATATGATTGTAAAGATATAGATCCTATAGATTATGAAAATATGTTTCTATTTTGTACTAATGTAGGGTTTGAAGAAAATTATGTAACATATGCTAAATATAAAGAATATAAACAAATGTATAAAATAAATAATTTAGTAGAAACAGATAATTTTATAGAAGTACAAAGAATGATAAAATTGCCAGATGAGATTAATAATATTCAGAAAGCTTGTAAGATTACAGATGCATGTTTTTATCATATTTGTAATTTTATAAAAGTGGGAATGACGGAAAAAGAAATTGCATTCGAGATTGAACGTTATTTTAAAACACATGGTGCTGATGACTTGGCATTTGATACAATTGTTGCTTCTGGTAAGAATTCCTCAATGCCACATGCAATACCTACAGATAAGAAAATAGAATCAGGAGATCTAATTACAATTGATTTTGGATGTAAATATAAAGGATACTGCTCAGATATGACAAGGACTATATTTGTAGAATATGTTCCAGAAGGAATAAAACCAATATATGATTTAGTATTAAAAAATCAAGAATTAACATTGGATGCTATCCAGGAAAATGCAAATGCAAGAATTTTAACTATGATGGTAGAAAGTGATTTTAAAGTGAATGGATATACTTTGGATCATAGTTTAGGACATGGGGTTGGTTTAGATATTCATGAGAGACCTTTTTTAGGTAGAAAAGATTTCTTATTAAAAGAAAACATGGTTGTAACAGATGAACCAGGAATTTATATTCCAGGAAGTTTTGGTGTAAGAATAGAAGATACAGTTTTAGTTACAAAAAATGGTTGTATAAGATTAACTGAATCTGACAAAAATTATATTATAATTAATAACTAATTAGTTAAGAATTAACAATGAACTATATAAAAAACAGAAAAAAGAAGCTAAAGTGAGTATTATAGGTTTACAATAGATATGTCACACCCAAAGTAAAAAAATAAAAATAGGAAATACCAAAAGTATGATAAAATATTTTTAACCACAAAAATCTTTTTATCGAAAGAAGGTATTTCCTATGAATAGTATAACACAAGATATACTGTATAAGCAATCAGTTGTAAAATATTCTTTTAAACATGGAGTAACAAAAGCAGCAATAAAATTCAAAATGCATAGAAAAACAATATATAGATGGCGTGAGAAATACGACGGAACAGCACAATCATTAAAGAATAAATCGAGGAGACCATATAGTCATCCAAACCAACATACAAAAGAAGAAATAAAGTTAATAAAGAATTACAAAAATAGAAATAAAGATACAGGATTGGTAGTATTATGGATAAAACTAAGAAAAGTAGGATATACAAGAAGTATAACAAGTTTGTATAGAGTAATGCAAAGAATAGGAATATACAGAAAAGCACCAAGTAAGAAGAAAGAATATGAGCCAAAACCATATGAAGAAATGAGATATCCAGGAGAAAGAGTACAAGTAGATGTAAAATATGTACCAGCAAAAAGTTTAACAAAAGAAATAAGAGAGAAGGATGGAAGATATTACCAATATACAGCAATAGATGAATATACAAGAAAAAGAGTGTTGTGGGCAAGTAAAGAGCAAAGTACGAGTGCATCAACAGAGTTTATCAAAGTAATAATGAAGAAATTTCCATTTAAAATCGAATGTATACAGACAGATAATGGATTTGAATTTACAAACAGACTAAATTGGCAAGGAACAAAGAAAAAGACAATGTTTGAGAGCAAATTAGAAGAATTAGGAATAAACCACAAATTGATAAAGCCAAAAACACCAAAACATAATGGAAAAGTAGAAAGAAGTCATAGAAAAGATCAAGAGAGATTTTATTACAACAAGGTATTTTGTAGTTTTGAAGATTTTAAAAATAGATTAAAATACTGGGAAAAGGAGTATAACAATTTTCCGATGAAACCATTAAATTGGCTAAGTCCAAATGAAAAATATTTAGAATATATACAAGGTTAAAGTTCAAAGTAATCATATTGTGTATTTCAAACTATATATTTATCAATAAAGTGTGACATATGTTTGACAAACCAACAAGAAAAAAGAAGCTAAAGTGAGTATATACTTGATTTTTATATATATTTGTAGTAAAATAGACAAAGTGCTAAAAAGAGAAATAAAGAAAATATTAGGAGGTAATAATTATGGCAGAAGTTTATTCAGCAGGAGATTTTAGAAATGGAACAACATTTGAAATGGATGGAAATGTTTTTAAAGTTGTAGAATTTCAACATGTAAAACCAGGAAAGGGTTCAGCTTTTGTAAGAACAAAGTTAAAGAATGTTATTACAGGTGCTGTTATAGAAAAAACATTTAATCCATCAGAAAAATATCCAGGAGCAGAAATAGAAAAAAGAGATATGCAATATTTATATCAAGATGGAGATTTATATTATTTTATGGATAATACTACATATGAACAAATTCCATTAAATGAAGAGCAAATTGGTGATGCATTAAAATATATGAAAGAAAATATGGATATGAAGATTTTATCTTATAAAGGAAAAGTATTTGCAGTAGAGCCACCAATGTTTGTGGAATTAGAAGTTACATATACAGAACCAGGATTTAGTGGAAATACAACTACAACATCTGGAAAACCAGCAAAGTTAGAAAATGGATTAGAAATAAGTGTTCCATTATTTGTTGAAATAGGAGATAAAATTAGAATAGATACTAGAACTGGTGAATATATGGAAAGAGTCTAAAAGAAAGAGGATATGTTATGAATATAAAAGATGAATTAAAAAAATTAATGGTAGATATGAATAACAATATAAAAGATGAAAAAGACTTAAAATATGTTCAAGAAAAAATTATTACAACTTTGGGAGATATACTACAAAAAATTGATGATACATCTAAAGAAAATCAAATTAAGATTGCCAAATTAGAGGACAAATTAGAAAAAATGGAAAAGGAATTATATATTAATGATATGTATGATATAGAAATCGTTTGTCCATATTGTAATTATCAATTTGAAGCAGAATTTGATGAAGATAAAAAGGAAATTAAATGCCCAGAATGTAATAATATTATAGAATTAGATTGGTCATGTGATGGAGAATGTGATGATGATTGTAATGATGGATGTGGTTCTTGCGGTGGTTGCGGAGGACATCATCATGACAGTTCACAAGATTTAGAAGACGATATGTAATATGAACTTTAGGGATCTTCCTTAAAGTTCAAGACTTAGAAGATGATATTAAATTAAAAAAAGTGCATTGTTTAATGCACTTTTTTGCTGTATCTTATAATAGATATGATTAATGCGAGAGGAGAAGAAATGAGAGATATTACAAGAGATTATTCACCAGCTATTGCCTCAATATTAGTTGATGGAAATATAGAAGAAAATGAAGATTTTACAGCAGTAATTTTATATTTATGTAGTAAAGGATATTTAACTATGGAAAAAGCAGAACAAGAAAATACTTTCTTTTTTCATATAGCGAAAGAAGATTTTTCTAAATTATTAAGTCATGAAAAATACATATTAGATTGCGCAGCAGGAAAAAGACATTTGGATAAATTAACTCTTAAAGAATTAGTAATTGAGGATGGTAAAAAATTAGGAGTTTTAAAAGATGGTTTTAGAAAACCTAATATAGCTAAATTTGCAATACCATATACAATTGGATTAGTATTAATTATTGCATTAAATAATATAATTGATGGAAATATAATGGAAACAATATTTAATATATATATGATTATTTTTGGAATTCTTATAATATACTTAATTGTATGGGTAATACTGCATGCTAATGACAAATATTCCTTAACTAAAAAAGGCTTGCAAGATGCCAAAGAGTGGAAAGATTTAAAAAAATATATTCATGACTATACTTTAATATCAGAAAAAGATATGGAATATGTCAAAATACTAGATGAGTATATGGCTTATGGTGTAGCATTAAAAGAGACCAATCAGATTTTAAGGACTATAAAATTAGATCCAGTATATAAATCCTTTTTATGTAGGACTACAGGAAATTATATATTTAGATAATGAAAAATATTAACAAAAAATATATGGAAGAATTAAAAAAAGTCTAGTGGATTTACATATTTATCATTTATTCGCATTCCGAGATGTAGATGTGTACCTGTAGTTGCTCCATTTGTTGGTTTACCCGAAGAATCGGTATATTTATTGCCAGGTACACCATATACATATTTAGGACCAACATTTGCTATTATTTGACCTTGTAAGACATAGTCGCCTTCGGAGACTAGATAGTTTGGAGATATATGACAATAAGTAACTTTATATTCTGCAAATGAAAGTGTTAATGTATATCCACCAGCTCCTAAAAATCCAAGAAAGCTAATTTCTCCATCTGCTATAGCTATTAAATTTGTACCTTCTGGAGCACCGATATCTGTTCCGTAGTGATAGGATGAAGCACCGGCTGTTGGAGAATTTCTTTTTCCAAATGGGGAAGTTATTTTAGTGTAACCGAGGAATTGGCCAAGCGAATCCAGAACTAGAAAGGGTTATATAATTACCATTAATTAAATTATGATTTATACTTGAATCAATATTTAAAGAAACAAAGAAAGTAGTAAATAATAATACAGAAATAAAAAATATTATAAAGAATTTGTAAAACAATATGAACCTCCACAAATAGTTACTAATATTATAAATTAGTGACTAATTTTTCTTTTTTAGATTTTAAATAAGTTTTAGAAATTTATATGATTTAATAAAGTAGAAAAGTAAATGAAAGATTATTTATATATTAGCAAATGTTAGAAAATATAATATTTAGCATAATTATCTAGTAATAAATTTTCTTATCAAGGAAAATTTATTATGCTATAAAAAAGTGGCTTTACAACTTTTGTAAATTGTTTTGCAATTGTACAGATATAGATAACTTAAGATTGTAAAAATGCATTGATTTATATATAAAATAAAAAAAGTTTGCTATGATTGATAGCAAACTTGTGGCAGGGGTAGAAGGATTCGAACCCTCACAGGCGGTTTTGGAGACCGATGTGCTACCATTAACACTATACCCCTAAAAAAATAACAATAATATAGTATCATATAGGAAAAATATATTCAAGACTTTTAGCAAAAATATTGTAATAAATTTTTAATTATAGTATAATAATATTTGTATCTGGGGATGTAATGGTCTCGACATTAATCTAGAAATATAAATAGCGAGTAGTGGATGGTTGCTTTGGCCACTTAAAAAAAGCAAGATTAAATATAAACGCTAATAATGAAGAATTAGCTTACGCTGCTTAATTGCAACGTCATCTTATTATAAAGCCTACTGTTATAAATAAGGTGTCAAATTAAAGTAGGAAACGAAGCTATTAGTTCTCTGGAATAGTGGGTAATTAAGAGATACTATATAAATTGTTTTGTTTATTAATCAATTTATATTAGGAAATTTAAATAATAAACTGCACTCGGAGAGGTTTATATTGAAGGGTTAGTGGAAAGGAGTTCGATTCTCCTCATCTCCACCAATTATTAAATAGAAGAAAAAATCAATCAGAAGATGGTTGATTTTTTTTATTTGCAATAATATTAAACTAAAAAGAAATGATGAATTAGAAAAAAGATACAGGTACCCCTTTATCTTCTCTGAATAAAATGGTATATAGGTTTAAAATAGATATGTCACACCTAGATTGAAAATAAAATATTGAAAGAGAGCACCAAAAAATGATATTGTTTAAATAACGACAAATAAACGGTATCGGAGGTACTCTCTTATGGGTAATAATATCACACAGAAGTTAAAATATAAAGAGTCTGTAGTAAAATTTTCATATAAATATGGAGTAACAAAAGCATCAATAAAATTTTGTGAATGTAGAAGAACAATATACAGATGGAGAGCAAGGTATGATGGAAGTATAGAAAGTTTAAAAGATAAGTCAAGACGCCCTCATTATCATCCAAACCAGCATACAGAAGAAGAAATAAAAATGATAAAGAACTACAAGAACAATAATAAAGATACGGGCTTGGTTGTGCTATGGGTAAAGTTAAGAAAAGCAGGATATACAAGGACAGTGCAAGGATTGTATCATGTGCTACAACGACTAGGAATATATAAAAAAGCACCAAGTAAGAAAGAAAGAAAGTGAACCATGCGAATGGGTAACAGGAACATACCCAGGAGAAAAAGTGCAGGTAGATGTAAAATATGTACCGAAGAAATGTATGAGTCCGGAACTGCAAGAAAAGGGAGAAAGATATTATCAATATACAGGAATAGATGAATTTACAAGAATAAGATATATATGGTACACAAATGAACATAGTACATATATGTCAAGTGAGTTTGTAAAAAGGATGGTAAAATATTTTAAAGAACAATATGAGATAGAAATAAAAACAGTGCAAACAGATAATGGATTTGAATTCACGAACAGATTAAGTTGGCAAGCATTTTTAAAGAATAAGAAAACACTATTTGAAAGTACATTAGAGGAATTAGGAATAGAATATAGAACAATAAAGCCACATACACCAAAGCAAAATGGGAGAGTAGAAAGAAGTCATAGAAAAGATCAAGAAAGCTTTTACTACCAAAAGGTATTTTGGAGTTTAGAAGATTTAAGAAAAAGAGGAGCAGATTGGAGAAAAGAATATAATAATTTTCCAATGAGACCATTAGGATGGTTGAGCCCAAAGGAATTCCTAAAAAAATATAAAAGTCAAGAAGAATCAGTTATAACAATATAGAGTGCTCAAAGCATATATTTTTCAAAAAAGTGTGACATATGTTTGACTAACCTTCAATATAAATTGAATAATTTCTAAAAAGTACTAGATTTTTAAACCTTTATATAATAAAATAATAAAGACTGAGCTAATAAGAATATCTTTATAGCAAAGTATTATAATTTCTTCTAATACCAAAATATATATTAAGGTAGAAGTAATATATTTTATAAAATGTATTAATAAAACAAGGAGGATTTATGGATACAAGAGTAGCAATTATTGGAATAATATTGGAAAAAAGAGATGAAGTAGAAAAATTAAATTCTATTTTACACGATTATGCTAAATGGATAATAGGAAGAATGGGTATGCCATATAGAGAAAAATCAGTTAATATTATTACAATTATAATTGATGCTCCTCAAGATGAAATAAATACTTTATCTGGCAAAATCGGGAAACTTTCAGGAATTACAAGTAAAGTAATTTATTCTAATGTTTAAAGATATTTTTTTATTTTAAAGCTTGATTTTATTTATAGAAAGAGGGTTATAAAATGGAAAATGAGGGAGTAATTAACAAAAGAGTAAGAGATTTTTCAAAAAGTATTGATATTATGCAAACAATATTAATATTTTTAATTGCATTATTAGTACCAACTTTTTTAGGTGGACTTTTAAGCAAAATATTTGGTACAACAAGTGTTATTTCTACAAATTCACAACTAATTGTTGGAACAATTGTAAATGCAGCACTAGTAACTACTGCAATTAATTTAAAAGGATGGGCAAAAATTTTAGGTGTAGTTACAATGCCAAGTATATCTACAATATTAAGTGGATATGTGTTTGGAACAGCTTCTGTATACATGGTATATATGATACCTGCAATTTGGGTTGGAAATTTTGCATTAATATATTCATATAAATTATTAATGTTAGGTAAAAACAAACATTATTTTCTAGCAGGAGTTGTTGGTATAATTGTAAAAGTTGCAATTATTTTTGCATTATTTAATTTAATTAATTTATTTGGAGTTTTCCCAGAAAAATTAGTAGAAAATTTAAGAAATGCAATGGGAATGACACAACTTATAACAGCTACATTAGGAGTAATTGTTGCATTTGTAATATATAAACTTGAGAAAAAATAAATAAATATAAATTTAGTAAGACTGCGACAAACCGAAATCGCAGTCTTGATGTTTTAAAAGCTGATTTAATTTAAGAAGATTAGTGGATTTTTGTATTATTTTAAAGATTATAAAAAAATATTATTAAAATAGTTGACAAACTGATATAGAATGGGGTAAAATAATAACTGTCCGCAAGAGATGGTGAGTATGGCGTAGTTGGTTAACGCGCCAGTTTGTGGCACTGGAGATCCTGGGTTCGACTCCCAGTACTCACCCCAGATTATTAATATATTGGGCTGTAGCCAAGCGGTAAGGCACCAGACTTTGACTCTGGCATGCGCTAGTTCGAATCTAGCCAGCCCAGCCAATAAGAGTTTTCGGCGAACTTTTTAAAAGCCTTGATATAATTTAATTTCAAGATTACAAAAAGTTTGATGAACACAAAAACTGAAACCGTTTCAAAAGAAACGGTCTTTTTTTGTATATAAGAAAACCACGTGCTATGCGCGTGGTTCAAAAAAAGCGATAGCAATGTATGAAAAACCTCCAA
>CALXYJ010000002.1 GCA_944392945.1 uncultured Clostridia bacterium
TTTTTATTTTGTACTGTATTTCCAATATACACTTCATTTCTTAGCATATTACATAGAGTTACTTCATTCCAGTTATATCCTGTTTTGTTTTCATCTTGAACTATCCCTGTTTTTCTGTAGCCTGATGGAGATAAGTATTTGTTACTATTCAAATAATTTACGATTTCACTACTTCCAGGACCATGAGCATACATATCAAAGATTTTTTCTACAACACTTCTTACTTTTCTATCTACAACTAATTTATTCTTTATACTAGGATGTTTTTTATAACCATAAGCAGTTGTACTACAAAGATATTCTCCTTGTTTTTGTTTTTCTTTATAGACACTTCTAATTTTCTTTGAAATATCCTTAGCATACATATCATTCATAATTGCTTTAAAAGGTGTTATATCATTATTGTTACTCTCTAAATATGTATCTATTCCATCTGTTATGGCAACATATCTAACATTGTTTTTGGGAAAATAATCTTCTATATAAAATCCTGTCTTAATATAATCTCTACCTAGTCTTGATAAATCTTTTGTTATAACCATATTGATATTTTTATTTTCAATATCTTGTAGCATCTCATTAAATCCTGGTCTATCAAATGTTGTACCACTTACTCCATCATCAACATATTCTTTTACAAAACATAAATCATTCTCCTTTACATATCTTTGCAAAATATTCCTTTGATTACTGATACTTTCGCTTTCTTGCTTGTCGCCATCTTCTCTAGATAATCTGATATACATTCCGACTTTTAAGTTTTGGCTCTTTATATCTAGCATCTGTCCTCCTATCCGTAATCATCTACACTTAAATTGTAATATGTTCAAAATTATTTTGCAATATTATGTAATAATTACTTAGTTTTTTTCTTTATATTTTCTAAATAATCTTTAAAAATTAATCCTATCGTTTCTTTCACATCCTTTTTTTCTTCTGTAAATATACAATATGTATTAAATTCTGGTTGCTTATATTTTGTTTGTTTTTTATCTTTACACATACTCGCATCATCTCCAAATTGTTTTTAATAAAATATCTAATACAGAATATTAAAGAAAATGACTTGTTATGACACTTAAAATAAGTGTATTTGTCAATGTACTAACCGCTTCTATATATAAGCCCACTTTTCATAGTAAAATCAAAGCTGTTTTAATAATTTGTGCATAAAAAAAGACACCCAATAATGTTTTCACACTATTAGGTGTTATCTTAAGCAACTTTTTGCTAACACTTTTTCTTAATTAATCTATCTGTGTAATGCCTCTGTCATCACACTTTCTTTGCATATTTTATATGCATTTACATATTTTGTCAATATTTACTGGAAAAATTTTTATAATTTTATTGTTTGCTATTATTTTCATTCAATAATTTTGTTTCTCCTTGAATTTTTTTCCATTCTTCTTTCTTAGGAAATGCTGACTTTAACTCTTCACTAGCATTTAATGATGGATATAATTCTACTCCCATATCTAAAAGTTCTATCATTGTAGTCATACAATGCACAATTTTTGACTTATCTTCTTCTGAAATTTCACCTTGTTTAGGCATTTCTATATTTTCAAATTCTTTTATGTATTGTTCTTTATGATCTTTTTCTATCTCTTTTTGTATATTTTGTAATGTTTGTTCTGATGTTTCTTTATCTAGTTTCATCTTTTTAATTATATATTCCAAATCCATTTGTTTTATGGTTCTATTTTGTATCCTAATATCATTACATTTTTTTATAAAATCTGCAATCCAATTTAATGTTTTAGCTGCAATTGGTGCTCCTGCTAATATAACTGATAATATAAACCAACTAGATCCAACATCAACTCCAACAAAATTAATTTCTTTATAAGTCTCTCTTAAAATTGGACATTGATTAAATACAAGATTTAGTCCTTTAACTATTGTATTTAAATCATCTAATTCTTTTAAATTACTTGGCAATTTTACATATAAATAATTTTCATCGTCAGAATCATCTATATCTCCATTTTGCATATTGATTATCGCCTCACATTTTGCCTTTACTATATTAAAAAAATTTAAAAATTTTGGATAATCACTTATTATTATAGCTGTAGTTTCAGTTGTAGCCATAAAATTTGCTCCCATATTAAATATATCTTTTACTGAATCACCCATAAATTTAAATTCATTTAATTTATATAAAGCTCCACTAATTTCTCTCCAATTATTTATCTTTTGATAAGTATTACCATTTGAAGAAATCTTTTCATTTCTAATTTTTAATAATTCATAACATTCTTTTACTTGTTCTTTTAATACTGCTGTTCTCATATCGTTTCAATCACTCCTATTAATATGTTTTCTATTTCTATTATGCTATAAATATTCTTTTAATCCATCAACAATTTTATAAACCTTTGTCATTGGATTTCTTTCTGATGCTTGTCCATCTTTATTAAGATTCTCCATATATTCACAATTTCTTATTGCATTATGTATTTTGCCATTTTTTGTAACCTTTTCAAAAATGTCAGCATCATTTTTATTATACTCTCCTAATCCATTCTTTTGAAATTCTTTGCTAAGTTCATCTAATATATCATCTTTAGAAATGTATCTAGTTACTTTCTTTAAATGTGCTAACAACCAAAGTTCAAAATTAGGATTTGACCAACAAGCATTATAATCACAATTTTCTATTGCTTTATTAAATTGCTCATCATTATAGTCATCTTTATCAAATACTACCCAAACTTGTCCATATACTTTACTTGAATAATTGACATACTTTTGAGTATATTTTACTAAATCTGTAGTATTTCTTCCTGTTCCTTTAACTTCAATATTAGGTATTAAAACATCTACTTTATTTCCGTACTTATTATTAATCTTTTTCTTTAATCCGTTAAAGTAATTGGGTTCTGTTTTCTTGCCTTCACATACAATTAAGTAATTGGCTGGTGCTCGCCTTTTACTTTTTAATCTATCTTTTCTTGAAACATTATTGTTTCTCATAACTTATCTCAAATTCTTCTAAAACTGGAATAGCACCATATCTTCCAGTTAAATAATCTTTGTTGTATGTTGCATCATTTCTAACTTTTTTACCAGATTTTTTGTCTCCATCATCATCAAGTATATAATCTGATAGAGCATATAATTCTGATACACCATCTTTATTCTTCTCAGTAAACCATATTTCATCTCTTCTAAATGTATCTTTATTTAAATTTACTGTATCATGAGTAGAATATATTAGCTGACCATTACCTATATTTGTTTCACTATTATGGAACAAATTAATAATATATCTTGTTAATAATGGATGTAATTTTGCATCTAATTCATCTATAAATAATACCATTCCATTTCTTAATGCATCCATAAAGAAGTCAAATAAATGAAACATTTTTCTAGTACCATTTGATTCTAATTCTAGTGGTAATGCTTTTAATTCATTATTCTCTCCCCTATGAATTAGTTCAACTTTAACTACTCTATTGTTATTCTGTACTTCTTCTAAAGAATTAGGTGTAGTTTTAATTCCTTCTATTCCAGAGTCAAATGTTTTAATAAATCTTAACAATTCTTTTTTATATTTTTCATCACTTAATATTTTTAGTGAAATTCTAGTATTTATAAAATCTTCAAATCTTGGATTTCCTAAATCCAAATAATTTGCATCTACAAACCAATCATAAACATTGTTAAAATCTTCATTGTCTTTATCTATTTTACTATATATATTTAAAAATAAAGTTCTTTCATCAATATTTGCTAGTCCTGATATTTTATTATTTGATTTCATAGTAACATTGTTCTTTTCTCTTTCAAAAATTGAATAGAATTTATTTATCTTTTTTATATATAGCCATTCTGAAACAATACTATCCTTTAATACATCAAAACCATATTTATATATTTTGTTATTTTTTGCTAGTATTTCAACTTCTAAACTAATTGGTTCATTATTTATCATATAACTATATACATTATCTTCATCTATTGGAGAGTTCTTTTTAGAATCATCACTTACTAATATTCTTTTTTTCATATAATCAAAAGCTTGTAATACATTAGTTTTTCCACTTGCATTAGCACCATATATTGCTGCTACTTTTAAAAGATTAACTTGATCTGTTTTTACAAGATTATATTCATGTTCTTTTAATGATGTAGCTTCCATATCTAGTACATTTTCATCTTTAAATGATTTAAAATTTTTAAAACTAAATCTTATTAACATTTTGATTTTCCTCCTCTCATACTATATTATATGCCATATTTTTAAAAATATCAATATTTTTGAGAATTTTTCTCAAAAATATTGATATTCATTGTTTAATATAGTAAAGATTAATAAAAAAGAAGATATAATTTCTTATGTTAAGAATTATATCTCTTCTATAACTTGTAATTTATCGTTGCCAAATCTTTATCGTTCTCCTTCCACATCGATTTCTCTTTCTAAAGCATTTTGGTTGACTAATACTCCGTTAATAACTCTAAAAGGATATTTTAGTTTTGGTATTATATCTTTTACAATAATTATCTTTGATATTTCTTCTCCTAATTGAAAGTCTAAATTCTCGTCTATTCCAGAATATCTTTCTGGATGTTTCCTAAAATCCTCATAGCCTATTTTTTTATATCCCATTGCTCTATAGAAATTATCTGCTCTATTTTTTAGTTCCTCTTCATTTCTAATAATATTATTTATTCTATCTGTTGATAACTGCCCTGGTTCATATACTCCCCTAATTTTATAACCTTGATATTTTTGCATTATATAATCAGCAATTTCATTTAAATTACTTGCTATTTTTCTTCCTCTAAATGTATCGTAACAATATATTGTATCTAAAAAAAATCTCTTATTAGGATGAAAAAATATATTCATATATCCGGGTATCTTCTCCTTGTTTATTTTTGGATTTTAGCATAAAGCATTGCCCTATATTTATATAAATTTCCACAATATTTAAATCTCCTTTTTCATCTCTAAATATTGCAAATTTTTTATCTAAATTATAACCCCTCTTAGTCATTTTTTCTTTAAATTCTAAAAATTCTCTATATTCTTCATTAGAATTAATTTCTTCTATTAACTTTTTTATCTCCATCTTTTAAACTTATTCCTTCCTTAAACTCTAAAATTAAAATAAATAATTTTTCATATTGTGAATATTATTTAACTTTTCTAATCTCAGAGACAAATTACTATTTTCAATCATAATTATACCATTCAATAATACCGGTATCAATAGCAAATTTTTTATATAAAAATTTGCTCCGAATACTATGGCATTCTCCCTGCCTAATATTCGCCAGCGTGGTGTTTTGACACCATTTTAGCTGTTTAGGAGAAAATCTCCTAATACCTTTTTAGCTCGCTGAGAGATATTTCTTATTACTTTTTTATAAATTTAATTTCTAATTTAATAATAAATATTTTTAATTTTACATATTAAAATTTGCATATAAACTATTTAAAAATTCTTCTGAATATTTCCTTTGATTTGTATAATTAGAAATAATTTTTTCATTTACTTTATTATTATTTTTAATATTATTTCTTATATTATTATCTTCCGTTTTTTGATGGATAGCCTGTCCATTTTTTGATTGATACTGGTATCCATTATTTAATTGATATGGTGAATCATTTATATAAATCTTTCTTTGGATTATTTGTTTATTTTTATTTCTTATTAGTTCAAGTTCTATAAATCCTTTATCTCTTAAATGTGATATCCAACTCGAAATTGTTTTTGGATTTACATCTAATTTTTCAGCTAAATATTTATTAGATGCAAAGCAATATCCTTCTTTACAAGTAAGAGATGTTATTATTGCATATAACAATTTTTCATTTGCTTTCAATTCTTTATTATATAAGACTGTTGCAGGAATTACTGAATAATACCCTATTGTTTCTTTATTTTCTTTCATATACCACTCCAAATCTAGCGGTAAAAATCTAATAAAAAAAAACAGAATATTTCTTTTCATTTAGAAATACTCTGTAATATAGATGATTACTGCATTTTATTTGTTTTCATATTCGGTTGGTATATTTTTAAACCCACAGGTGTGGATTTAAACTCTCAATTTCCTGCAAATTGGGAAATGGGAAAGAAAATAAAATCAAATCTTGGATTTAATAAACCATCTCCAAGAGACTTTGCTGGTAAAACTCCTCTTTCAGAACCAGAATCACAAGCATTATATAATTTTACCTTAAATAAGAATTTTTCTTTATGTCTCTGTTTCCATTCACAAGGAGAAGTAATATATTGGAAATATATAGATTTTTCACCACTCAATTCTGCAGAAATTGCACAAGAATTTTATCATGTAAGTGGATATGAATTAGAAAATACTCCTTATAATTCTTCGTTTGGTGGTTTTAGAGATTGGTTTATACAAAATTTTAATAAACCTGGATTTACAATAGAAGTTGGAAAAGGTGAAAATCCTCTACCTATTAATCAATTTAATAAAATCTACCATGATAATTTAGGTATTTTAGTATCTGGCTGCGTTTTATAGGATGTTAAAAATATATCTTAACATCCTATATCCTGTAGTTTTAATTATTACTTCTTTTAAAAATTTTATATGATATTCTATATGAAATATAATATATAATTACAAGTAAAAACATAACTATCAATATTCCAAATTTTTCAAAAAATTTATTAATACTGTCAAAATTAATATTAAGTCCTGAATTTGTTGCTAAATAAGCAATTCCAAGAGAAATAATAATTATTATAAAAAACAATATAAACATTTGGATTCTACCTTTTTCAGCACCCCATTTATAAATACTTGGAACTTGTATTGCTAATATTATTGAAATTCCAAAAAAACCTGCTAATGTTGTAATAATTAAAGAATTGTAAGTTACATTAATAATTTCTTCTACACGTATAGAATTCAAAATATTTATAAATATTGGAGTAATTATAAAACCTATTAATCCACCTATAAAAGATAATAATATTACTAAAATATATTTCTCTAATACTAATTCTTTTTTATTAACAGGTAATGACAACATATATTCATTAGATTTTGCAATTTCATCATAACTAAATGTTGACAATGCAATCATCCCCGCCATTGTTGTCATTACTATTGGAATATATTTACACATATCTTCTCCTGAACTTCCAAGAATTAATGCACAAATAAACATTATAATTGCAGAGAATTTATAACTAGTTAAATTTAGCATATCTTTTTTTATTAATCCACCAATTTCTTTCAATCTATTTTTCCCCCTTTATATAAAATAACATTAAATCTTCTATTGAAGCTCTATCAATCGTAGAAACATTATATTTATTTTTTATAAAACTTCTATTATTAACCAATATCTCATATTGATATTTTTCTTTTCTATAATATTCATAATCACTTCTATCCATTTTTTTAAACATATCTTCTCCACACTTAACTATACCATAATTTTCTAGTATATCAGAAGTAGGCAAATTAAGCATTATCTCTCCATCTTTTATGAACATTATATAATCTGATATATGTTCTAAATCTGTTGTTATATGAGTCGAAATTAAAATAGATCTTGTTTCATCTTTTGCTATATATTCTCTAAATATATCTAATATTTCATTCCTCACAATTGGATCCAAACCACTAGTCGGTTCATCCAAAATTAAGATTTGCGGTTCGTGCGAAATCGCAGTTGCTATCTTTAGCTTCATTTTCATTCCACTAGAAAAATCCTTTATCATTTTATTTTCTGGCAGATTAAATCTTTTTATATTTTTTTCAAATTCACTTTTATTCCATGTATTAAAAAAACTTTTCATTATATTGTTTATTTTTTTTGGTGTTAAGTATTCTGATAAAAAACTATCATCTAGCACTACTCCTATTTTACTTTTTATTTCTTTCTCGTATTTTTTTATATCTTTGCCAAAAATATTTATCTCACCTTCAGAATTAGTAATATTTAATATTGACCTTATTGTTGTAGTCTTTCCTGCACCATTCTCTCCAATTAAACCTACAATACTTCCTTCTGGTATATCAAAATTAATATTTTTTAACTGAAAATCTTTATATTTTTTATTTAAATTTCTAACCTTGATGTTAGTTTCCATTTATTCATCCTCCTCATATAAAATTTTTATTAATTCGATTACGTCTTGTTCAGTAATTGCATAAATTTTGGATAGTTTTACAACAGATAATAAATGATTTTCTATTTCTTTTAATTTTTCTTCTTTTAAGAAATCCAAATTCTTGGGTAAAACATAACTTCCCTTCCCTTGAATTGTTTTTATAAAACCTTCTTTTTCTAATTCATCATAAGCTTTTTTTACAGTTAAAAAACTAATTTTTAAATCATTTGCCAGGGCTCTAACAGAAGGCAACAATTCTTCTTCTTTTAATTCATTAGAGTATATAGCTTGTTTTATTGCTTTTTTTATTTGTTCATATATCGGTTCACTGCTACTATTGCTAATAATTATATTCATTTTTCCCTCCTTTGGAACTGTTATATTTAATATATAACAGTATATAACAGTTGTCAATATATATTCTTTATTTTATAAAAATTACATGTTTGCAAATCTAGTATTCACTACAATTATCTAATAAAAAATAAAACGTGGTAAATTAATTTTTACCACGTTTTATTCTTTATCATTATTCTTTAGAAAATAATATTTTTTCTGATTTATATTGTTTTACTATATATGCTAATACAATAAATATGTATATGATTGTAGAAACAAGCATTAACAATATATTTAGCCAATCTACATTACCAGCACTTACATCTGTAAATACCACTGTGTAATTTATGAATGGAATTATAGAAAGCAATGGTGTTCCAGTTATCCCTATCATAAAAGCAATCATTCCTGGAAATAAAGATATAAATGTTAATGGTGTTAATGCACTTTGAGCTTCTTTAAATGTTTTTGATGTACTTGCAATAGCTATACATAATCCACTTATAAAAAATGAATATGCAATTATAATTATTAACGATAATATTATGCTAATTGGACTAAACATTATATTTAAACCTTCATATATAGAAAATGCATTTTGTGCAATTGCAACAGATATAATTGCTAAAATTAAACTTACAATACCTGTAATTATTGAAGCAATACTTACTCCTAAAAATTTTCCAACGATAATATCTTTATTTTTTATTGGAAAAGTAAGTAATGTTTCTAATGTTCCTCTTTCTCTTTCACCAGCTGTTGTATCTGTTGCTGGATACGTTGCAGATACTGTTATTGCCATTATTATAAATACAAATGCATAATTTCTAATATAACTTACAAACATATTATCTTCTTCTAATATATTTTCTCCAATAGTTATAATATTAAAGACCTCACTTGGATTTATATTATTTTCCTGTAGATATTGCCCCTGTAAATATTTTTTATATAAATTAAAATAAGTTTCCATTAAATTTTTTGCATATGTAGTTACATCAGAATCATTACCATTTATTATATATTTATTACTATCTTTAGTTATATATAAATCTATTTCACCATTTCCGTATTTTGTTTTTAATTCTTCATCAGAACCTGTTATTACTTCAATATTTAATTCTTTAGCAATATCTCTTTCCTCTTGACTAAGCTCATATGCAAAACCAATTTTATTGTATTCTTCTATATCTTTGTTAGCTTGTACTTCAAATAAAGCAGACATCCCCAGTACTATCAAGGGTATAAATATTGGGATTACTAACATCATTGATAAAGATTTTTTATCTCTAAACATTTCTCTTAATTCTTTTTTTAATATATTCCATAAATTATTCTGCATCAGAAACACCTCCAATCATTTTAAAAAACGCATCTCTTAAATTGGTTGTTCCTGTATCATTTTTTATCTGTTTTGGTGTTCCTTGTTTTATTACAATTCCTTTATTAATCATTATTACTCTATCACAAATATTTTCTGCTTCTTCCATATAATGAGTAGAATATAAAATAGTTTTTCCTTTGGATTTTTCTTGTTTCATAAAATCTAGTATTATTTGACTAGATATTATATCAAGCCCTGTTGTAGCTTCATCCAATATATAATATTTTGGATTATGTATAAGACATCTTGCAATATTTACTTTTTGTGTTTGACCTGTTGATAAATTACCTATTTTATTATAAAAAAAATTGTCCATTTTTAATATTTTAGTAATTTCTTTTATCCTTTTCTCTGCCTCTTCCTTTTTTACACCATAAATATCACTACACATTTTTAGTAATTCATATGCAGACAAAGTATCATACAATTTTGTATTTCCAGATAAATAAGCTATATTTTGCTTTATTTCTATTTCATTTTTCTTATAGTTTAAATTATCAAAACTAATTGTACCTTCTGTAGGTTCTAAAATTCCGGCTATCATTCTTAAAAGTGTAGTTTTTCCCGCTCCATTTGGACCTAATATTCCAATAATTTCTCCGTCATTAGCCTCAAAAGTAATTCCATTATCTGCATAAAATTCCTTCTTATCTTTTTTGTTTTCATATCTTATAAATTTCTTTTTTAGATTTTCAACTTTAATCATAAAATCCCCCTATAATTATATTTCCAAATCATATATTTTATTTTCTTTAGCATATTTAATTAATAGATTGGCTTCAAATTCTACCAAACTTCTACCACTATTATATATTCTTTCCGATATGAACCAATTTTCTTTATCAGAGAATCCATCTTTAGCTGGTATTAAAATATATTTGATATCTTTTCTGTAATATTTTTTCATTATCGCTAAACATCTTTTTAAGTGAAACTCTGATGAAATTAATATTAAGCTTGTTATATCCTCCTGCAAATTATCCAAAATTTTAGCTACATTTATTCCATTTTCAATTGTAGAATTTGAATTATTTTCTAAAATTAAATCCTTTTCTTTAACTTCATTTTCTAACAACATTTGTTTCATTAATTCTGCTTCTGATATATTTACTTTATTTTGATTACTAATTCCCCCTTTTCCTCCTGTTAATATTAATTTTTTTACTCTTCCTTCTTTATATAACATAGTAGCTAAGTTAACTCTATATTTTTGCAATGTATAGCTCCCAAATACTACCCCGTATTTAGTAGACATGCCACTATCCCATATATTAGAAAAAACAATTTTTTTAATTTGCTCATCTGTCAAATTCTCACTACTTAATTCTGATAATTTCACTCTCTACTCCCTATTTTTAAATTTTAAATACATCTCTATTAAATCTTTATCCATCAATTTATCTGGAAGATCTTCAATTGAATAAAACTTTAAACTTTTAGATTCCTTTTGCGGAAATAATATTCCATTATTTTTATCTGTTAATTCCTCATAATCACAATTTAATTTGCCACTATATTTTGTGACTAAGTATAAAACTGTATTGTTATATACTTTATCTCCATTTGGATAACTATTTTTTCTATTTTTTCCAGATGCTACACCAATTAATATTAGATTTTCTTTTTCTACTTTTAAACCAGTCTCTTCATATAACTCCCTTATGGCTACTTCCTCAAAAGTTTCTCCCAACTCTTGCAATCCACCAGGCAAACACCAAATATCTCTATCAACTCTTTCTTCTAATAAAATTTCTTTGTATTTATTTTCTACAATTATTGCACTTCCATTTTGAAATAAAGTCATATGGCGTAACTCTGGTTTTAAGGAATTACGTAATTTTATAATATAACTTTCGTTCAAAAATTTATCCTCCTTTAATTTTAATATCTATGATATTATATGGTATTATCTTTTATTTATCAATATAAAAAATATGCTAAAGTATATTCTTTAGCATATTTCCATTATTATATCTAAATTAATGTTTATCTATATTTTTATATCTAAAATATTTAAATCCTGTAATTGCTACAACCAAAAGTCCAACACATATTAAAATTGGAGAATAATTTCTACCAGTTGCTGGTAATTGTGAATTAGCTGGATAATCCTTTCCTGTTATATCATATGAATTATTTAAATCATTTAATTCATTGTTTAAATTATCCGGATTTTCTATAGAATCTTTAAATTGATCTTCATAATTATTTTGATCATTATTATCATCTGGTTGCTGATTATCTCCACCTGGCTGTTCTCCACCTGGCTGTTCTTCGCCTGGTTCTTCTCCTCCTGGCTGTTCTCCACCTGGTTCTTCTCCTCCTGGCTGTTCTCCACCTGGTTCTTCTCCACCTGGCTCTTCTCCGCCTGGCTGTTCTCCTCCTGGCTGTTCTCCACCTGGCTCTTCCCCTCCTGGTTCTTCTTCATCAGTTGTTGATATTTTCCATAGTTGAGCTCCATAGAAAGGATTAGCTGTTCCTACATATAAGCCATTGTCTGTTGCAAGTAAAGAACGTCCTCCATAGTTATATTTATCATTAAATCCACTATCTGTAACTAATTCAAAATTCTCTCCGTCTGATGATTTTAATAAATCAAATCCCCAAACATCATTTTCAATTGTTTTTGCAATATATGCATACATTTTTAGACCTTCCCAGTCTACTTTATTATATAGATCTACAAATTCTTGTCCAACAATTTCTATAGTTGGATTATCTCCTGTTCCTAATTCGTAAATTTGATTTATTAATTCTTCATTTTCTATCACAAACTCTTTAAATTGAACATTATCATTAGCTACCTGTTGATATTCTGCAACTAATGATTTAAAGTTTTCTAATAAATTAGTTAATTCTTCAATTTGAGAACTTCCCCCACCAACAGAAGAAATCATATCTAATAATTCATCAATTTTTTGATTTATTGTCTCTATATCTGTTTCATTCAATTGTGCAAAATTATCACCTTTTAAATTTGTTATATAATTGTATAATACTGCTGAATCCATAGTTGTTATATATAATTCATCATTATATGTCTCTGTTCTCCAAACATATTCTATACAATTATTTTCCATATATTTCGTAAATCCTTCAACCTCATTAAACTTACCTGTATTATCATCATAACACCATAATTTTTGAGGATGTGTTAATGTTGTATACATTGGTTTTAAATAATCTCTTGCTTTTACATCTTGTCCTGCTAAAGCAGATACTAAACCTGTAAGAGCATATACTTCTGATGAAATAGTATTATCAAAATTCATTAAATATAATTTTCCCTTAAAAGTAAAAGGTGTTGCTGCCATAGTAATCATTCCAGCTTCATCTCCAGTATATCCCTCTGGTGAATCTGCCATTCCTAAATTATTTACGCCATTATTTTTTCCAATTACTTCTGACCAATACCATCCATATTCATTTGGAGTTTCTTCTCCTTCTGCTGGATGGCCCTTAAACATTGCAATTCCATTACTATTAGGAATTGTTGCATATATATAACCATTATATGTACACATATCCCAAATTGGACTTGTAACATTACTAAAAACTGCTGGATCAGCTGAATATTCTCCGAAATCTTTGTAATCAGCTATTCTATCCCATTTTGTATCATTATTAGCATCTTTTTTTACAATTGCAAGTTTTTGATAATCTTCATCACCTTCATCTAATTCTTGTCTTGCGTCAACACCACCAAAAAGTAATGCACCATCATATTCACAAGAAGCACGCAAACTTGTTCCACTTTCTGATGTAAATGCAACTGTTATTTTATCTTCACTGTCAATTTTATAAATATAATTATCAGCTGTTGTATCTGATGAATAAGAAGCAAAATATAAATTACCTTCAAATTCAACTGCATTTCTAAATGCTACATTTTTCTCTGCTGTATATATAACTTTCATCTCTTGTGTTTCCATATTAAATTTAAATATACTTCCACCTTCATCTGACTCAGGTCTTGGAATCTCATTATTTGTCATTGAATTAATTAACCCCCAAGCTATATCCTCATTAACTCCAGCAGATCCCATAGCTTGAACAAACGTTTCCGCAACACTTCCTACTATATTTCTATTTGTACCTATATATAAGTAATCTCCTCTTGCGGCCATTGCCCATGCATAACTTGCTTCTCTATCACCACCTGGTAAAAGACCATCTGCTTCTCCTTCTCCAGATTCTGGATTAGACATTTTCTCTATTGTTAAACTAGATGTACTATTTCCTTGCTCACCGAGTTTCTGCATAAGATGTAAAATTAATATTAAATATTGTAGCTATCGCAATTAATAAAAAAAATACTTTTAGTAATCTTTTTTTCATACGTATCCTCCTCTAAAAAATATCTCTTGTATTTTATAGTACACTTTTTATTAGTTTATTTCAATATTTATAATTAATTTATAATAGTATCGTAACAAAATTGTAATATAATTGTTATTCTTCTAATATTTGTTTTATTTCTTCTCTTTCTCTACATTCTATTGGTATAAAAATTGAAGCCTTTTTGTTTTGTTTTAATGCTGCCATTATAATATCATTATCTTCAATTAATCTCTTGCTTGCATATTTTATTATTATTCCTTTATTTTTTACAGCCTCCAGTACTACTTCCTTATCATCTCGTAATTCCTTACTTGCATAATATAAAACTTGACCATCTTTTTTACATCCCTCTAAAATAACTTCTTTATCAGCCTTTAGTTCATCTGATGCATAACATACAACCCATCCTACCTCTTTTACTGCTGTAAGTACAACATCTTTATCTCCTTTTAATCTATCACTTGCAAATTCTAAAACTTCCCCATTTCTTTTTATCGCCTCTAGTATTATTTCTTTATCATCTCTTAACTCATCACTTGCAAATTCTATTAATGTTGCATCCTCCTGTATTGCTTTTAATACAAATTCTCTGTTATCTGAATTTTCTATAACTTCTTCCTTACTAATCATCTTATATCCTCTTTTCTATCAGTTTAAAAATCTTGTTAGAAATTAAATTATAAATTATTCCTACAAATATTGAAGCAATTTCTAAAATTAATATAGGAATAATATTACTTATATCTAATCTTATACTAAATAAGTCTTTAAATACTGTAATACCCATAGTAAATATAAAAACAACACCTACAAATAAAATTGTTCTATTTAAATTAAATGGTTTAGAAATTTTGAATAGCAAAATAAATCCTGTTATAGCTGTTACTACAACGCATACACTAGAATAATTCAACTCATCTAAATTATATATACTACTAATTATTCCTATAATAATTATATTAGTAACTACTGTTAATGAAGTAGGTAAGGCTCTTTTTATAACATTAATTATAAATTTACCCTTGATTCTATCTTTATTAGGTTCTAATGCTAGTATTACTGAAGGAATTCCAGTTACCACTAGATTAATTAATGTTAATTGGATTGGAATAAATGGATATGGCATATCTACAAATACAAATAAAATTGCTAATATTGTAGCATAAATAGTTTTTACCAAAAATAAAGTAGCAGATCTTTGGATATTATTAATCGTTCTTCTTCCCTCATCTACAATATTTGGCATAGATTTAAAATCAGAGTCCATTAAAACTAATTGTGATACATTTCTTGCTGCATCACTTCCATTAGCTATAGATATACTACAATCCGCATTTTTTAATGCTAATACATCATTTACCCCATCTCCTGTCATAGCAACTGTATGCTTTTGTTCTTTTAATGCTAATATTATTTGTTTCTTTTGTTCTGGTGTTACTCTTCCAAATATGCTGTATTTCATAACAGCTTCTTTTATATCTTCTTCTGTTTTTAATTTTCTTGCATCAATATAATTTTTATAATCTTTTACTCCTGCTCTCTTAGCTATATTTGAAACAGTTATTGGATTATCTCCAGAAATTAATTTTATTGCTACTCCTTGTTTATCAAAATATTCTAATATTTCTTTGGAATTTTTACGAATTACATCTGATATTAATATATACCCTACTATTTCAATATTTTTAGGTAATTCATCTTTTATAATTTCTTTTGTCTTACCAATTGCAACTACTCTATATTCTGAAATATATTTTTCTACTTCTTTTTCATTCTCACTTATAATCTCTGGCGCACCTAATATATAAGTTATATTTTCAAAACTAATTCCGGACCACTTATTTGAAGATTTAAAAGGTTTCTTTGATATAACTTTTAATTTTTCGTCACTTTTATACTTTTCTCTTATTGCTTCTATAGTTGAGTTCTTATCTTCTGAATAACTTCCTAATATTCCAAGAATTTTTTCTAATTCACTCTCTGTATAATTATTTATAGGAATTATTTTATCAACACTCATTCTTCCTTCTGTAATAGTTCCTGTTTTATCTAAACATAGTACATCAACCCTTGCTAATGTTTCTATACAATATAATTCTTGTACTAGAACTTTCTTTTTTGCAAGTCTTGTAACACTAACTGCCAATACTGTGCTTGTTAATAAAACCAATCCTTCTGGTATCATACCTATTAATGCAGCAACAGTACTTACAATTGCAGTCTTAAAATCATTTTCCTGCAAATCCAATTGATTAAAAAATAATAAAATTCCTACTGGAATTATTACAAAAGAGATGAATTTTATAATTTTATTTAATGATTGCATTATTTCCGAGTTAACTTTTCTTCTTTGTTTTGCCTCATATGATATTTTGGCTACATAATTTTCCTTGCCAATATGTTCTACTTTAGCAAAACACTTTCCACTAACTATATAACTTCCTGAGAGTAATTTATCACCTTGCTTTTTTTCTATATTATCTGGTTCTCCAGTTAACAATGATTCATTTACTTCTACTTCTCCATATAAAATAACGCTATCAGTTGGAATTTGATTACCTGCATTTAATTCTATTACATCATCCAAAACTAACTCATAATTACTAACTTCTATATTTTTTCCTTCTCTTATTACTTTAGTTCTACTTTGAACTAAAAAAGAAAGCTTATCTACTGTTTTTTTAGAATAAATTTCTTGAATTGTACTAATTAAAGTATTTAATACCACAATTATTATAAATAATAAATTTTTATATGCTCCTACTAAAAATATTAATAGTGCTAAAACAAAGTTCATTATATTAAATAAAGTAAAAAAATTTGAAATAATAATTGACCTTATACTTTTAGTTTTTACTGTAGTATCAAAATTTACTAATTTTTCCGCTTTTCTTTTATCTATTTGTTCTTGATTTAAACCTATTTTGTAATCTGGATTATATCTTTGCACTTTATTCACTCTTTCTAATTTTTCTAAAATTATATCACTACATTATATCTATATCAATTTAGATTTTCTTAATATTTAATTAAACATATTCTATATCTAATTATACTTGTTCAAAATCTGCATTTGCTTTTTTTAATAATTAATAAAAGGAAACCTTAGAATACTCGCGTATTCTAAAATTTCCTTTTATCATCTTTGGCTATTCGTAATTATTCCATTACAACCACAATTATTTTATCTAATTCATTTCTGCAAATAAACAGATTATCTTCATATTTAGCAAGAACCTCTGTTATAGATAATTTAATCATAGCTTCTTCTGGTTTCTTTCCAGTTTTCACTTCCTGCTCTAATTGGCTTGCAAAAAATCCCGATATTTGTAATCTCTTAGCAGGTCGCGGAATCTGCTTAGTCCAGCCAACATAAACATCTTCAGAAAAGAGTGGAAGGTATATATATTTCATACCATCTCCGTCTTCTACCAAATACATTCCGGCTTGTATCCGCTCTGCATTATAGACAGAAACCGCTTTTACTTCTCTTTCCTGGTTCGGGAATAATAATACTGTCCCCAATTTTGAAAAATAGCACACTTGTGCTTTATTTTTCTCCATATTGCTTGTCCTCCTTTATTTTTTCTAATAATATATCACAAAAATGGCTATCTGTAAACTTGTTTTTATGTTTACCTTTTCTTTTATTTGTTGTATAATAAAAATATGTCTTTTGACAAATTGTAGAAATGGAGGTAAAAATATGGCAAAAGATGAATTTCGGATTATGATATCTGAAAAAGAACCACAAGTGATGCAGTGTATAATCACTGCTTTAAATTCTCTGGCATCGGAAGAAGGGAATGGATTTCGGTTTGAATACGAAAACTCATTAAAAATATTTAATATTTTTGTATACCGTTGCCGAAACAGTTATCCGTCTTTTAAAGTAGCATTTAAGTCAGAAAAAGTCGATGAAAAAGTATTTGCATTAAATGCTTTGTTCCGGAAATGTAAAGTTTGGTTCACCTCTGCTAGTGATTCTATTATCATTACAATTGGAAAGCAATACAAAGTAGTTGAAGAGTTGAATTCATTCAATTTCCGTAGTAACACAATTTCACAGATTGTGTCATTCCGGAAGAGCTTTCCTGCAGTTAGATCAATTATACAAGTCCTGAACAAAGTTCGGATTCCCAAAATGTTAACTATCGACCATAATCATATCCTAACGATTTCCGCTATTGGTCATGACATTGCTTTATCTTTAAAAGTAACGATTAACCACTCTCAAGCAGGAAGTGAATTGGCATCATTTTGTAGCAAATTTAACTTCATTAGTGCAATGGGATTGGCCGATTATATCTTCGAGATAATAAAATTGACTCCTGATATGCCAGAAATGCTACAGTGCACAGTCTTTATTCCTGATGATCCAGAAAAGCAAAAAAAATTTGATAGTATAATTACATTAATCAATACTATCTCTGCAGATTGATTTTTACCAAAGTTAGAGCCCTCTGTATTTCACATACAGAGGGCTCTAATGATTATTTTCAACTTAGCTAGTACACATTATTGTACTAAATTTTCGCTTATATAGTTCTCATAATATAAGAACTATATTATTTTGAATGCCTTATCTTGTCTTCATATATTTTAAAAGCTTCTCCTCTTTTTAATATTTGAACTTTTAAATTTTTCCGCTTTTTTAGCTCTTCCTGTAAATCTTTCTTACTTTCACTTTCACCATGCCCTAAAAACACTGCATTAATACATTCAAAACCATCAAATAAATCTTTTAATTCATCAATATAATAATGACGTGAAAACTCATCAGTTTGGAATACATCTGCAATTTTTTCATAAGTATTTCCTCCTATTATAACTTTGGTTCCTTTTTCTACCATTAGTCTTTCCGCTAATGAGCCTTTTGACATATGATTTAAAAAGAAAATTCCCCATGTTTCCTTATTTATAAAATGTTGAAGGAAATATGTAAAAGATCCTCTGTTGGCTACAATAATTATTTTCTGCCTTTTATCATATAATGCAATCTCTTTTGAATTCCTATCATTAATTATATTAAAGTTAAAAGGAATTACATTGATATTAATCTTATTTAAATCTAGAAACTTATTTCCTTCCACATATATTGGAATTGTCCGTGGAATTTTACCATTTTCCTGCAATGTTTTTATTGCATATAATACATCTTCAGATCTCTCCCTTCCAATCGAAGAACATAGGGCTGATTTTCCCTGATATATAATTTTTTCCAAATTCTTCTTAAATTTTGCTTCTGGCCTCTTTTTATTTCCATTTGTTGCTTCTGTTATAATAGTGATTTTCTTTTTAAATTTTTTATTATTTGGAAAATATGACTTTCCCGAAATTCCTTTTTTCTTATAATCCCCAGTTATAAGAATTTCTATTTCATGTTTTTCATATTTGAAAGTTACTATATACATAACTGCACCTTTAGTATGTGCATTATTATATGCAACAATCTCTACATTTTCATCAATATTTATGACCTCTTCTAAGTCTATCGATGTACATCCATTAATTAATGCTATTGCGTCTTTTTCCTCGTATTTCGGATCTTCCTTTCTTTTACGCATAAAAAAATAATTCCTCATCGCATCACTTTTTAATACTTCTGTTGTGTATTCTGAAGCATAAACTTTTCCTTTATAGCCTTGATTATAGAAGCCTCCTAATCTTCCCATATGATCAACATGCTCATGTGTAATAAATACTGCATCTATATTTTCCGGATTACAAGGAAATGTTTTATTAAATTCCTTGCATTCTTCTGTCAAAAATGCTCCACAATCAAATACCAATTCTGGTTTCCTTTTGCCATTTGGGAAATTAGGTTTTACATATAATAGTGAACCTGTTACAGTAGAACTTGCAGATTCTATCCGCACCCAAAAATTTTTTAAAGTTTTTTTCTTTCCCATATTATTCCCCCATAATTATGCTTGGTTTTTTATTTAATACTGCTACTTTTATTGCATATATATTATCATAAGTTATTAAAATATACAAAAAAGTATGTGAATCTTTATCCACATACTTTTAAAATTTATAAATTCTTATGTATCAAGTTTAAGTTACTTATATACATGCGAAAATCATTTTTCTTATTTTAAGCACTCTTTAATTCTAATCTTAATTTATCTGCAATCATCGCAATAAATTCACTATTGGTTGGTTTACCTTTGCTAGCAGAAACTGTATATCCAAATATATTTTCTACTTCATCTGCTTTTCCTCTACTCCATGCTACTTCTATTGCATGACGAATTGCACGTTCTACTCTACTTGGAGTAGTATGAAATTTCTTTGCTATATCAGGGTACAACTGTTTTGTTATTTGATTTATTACTTCTATATCATTTACTACCATCATAATTGCTTCTCTTAAATATTGATATCCTTTTATATGTGCTGGTACTCCTACTTCATGAATCAAATTTGTTACCAATGCCTCTAAATTTCTTTCATCCTTCTTATCTTCTGGAGATATATCTATATATTGTGGCCTATTTTCTCTTGCAATGAAATTATTATTTTGTGTAGGTTGATAATACTTTAAATCCCTTATTCTTTTTATTAATACCTCTATATCAAATGGTTTAACTACGTAATACTGCGCACCCAATGATATTGCCTTTTGTGTGATCTTATCCTGTCCCACAGCTGATAACATTATACTTATTGGTTTCTTATTCATAGGAGTTTCATTTAATTTTTCTAATACTCCTATTCCATCTAAATGTGGCATTATTACATCTAATAATAAAACGTCTGGATGTGTTCCTTTTATAATTTCAAATGCTTCGTTTCCATCTTTTGCTACTCCTACCACTTCAATATCTTCCAATTTTTCTAAATATGCTGATAATGTCCTTGTAAAATCAACATTATCGTCAGCAATTAATATAGTAATTTTTTCTTTCAATTTTCTTCCCCCTACTGTTAAAATTTGTAATTTTTTTACAATTCAGATTATATTCTTTTTTTCCATTTTTTGCAAGTGCTTTTGGAAATTTTTTCAAGTTGTTTTTGGAAGATTTTGTATTTTTGTAGAGAAAATCACTATTTTTATCTAAATAAATTTTTCTTCTATTATATTATATTTAAGATATTCAAAATTTAAATTGTCTGATTTTCTTATTAATTGTTCCTTATCTTTTCTTAATTCTATTGTTACAATTACATTTTCCAAATATTGTATATTAGTTATCTTAATTTCATTTTTCTTGCAAAAGTATTTTAATTTTTCTAATTCCTTATATTCTATTTCTATATTAATCTTATAACCAGATTCTTTTAATACTATATTGCTTTTTTCTATTACATCTTGTGTACTTCTTGAATATGCTCTAACTAGACCTCCTGTTCCAAGTAATATTCCTCCAAAATATCTTGTTACTACAATTAAAACATTGCATAAATTATTTTGTTTTAAAATATTTAACATTGGTGCACCTGCTGTACTAGAAGGCTCTCCATCATCACTACTTTTTTCTATTATTCTATCATTCTCAATTACTCTATATGTATAACAATTATGTTTAGCATCATAATACCTTTTTTTTACTTCTAATAATTTTTCATCTGCCTCTTTTACAGAATTAACTTTAAAAATTGATGCTATAAATTTAGACTTTTTTTCTATTAATTCACTTTCAACTTCTTTTTCTATAGTTTTAAATTCATCCATAGTAACTCCCTTTAATAATTGTTTAATCCTGCTGTATAACCAGTTGAATATGCAATTTGTAAATTAAATCCTCCAGTATATGCATCTACATCTATAATTTCTCCTGCAAAGTATAAGCCTTCTATAATTTTAGATTCCATGGTCTTAGGATTTATTTCTTTTACACTTATTCCTCCTCTTGTAATAATTGCTTCTTCTATTGGTCTAAATCCACTTATAATAATTTCAAAACATTTGATATTATTTAACAGATCTTCTCTTTGTTTTTTTGTAATCTCATTTACTCTTTTTTGTTTATCTATTTTTGCCTTTTCTATTACTGGTTCTATAATTTTTTTAGGTAATAATTCATATAATGCATTAATAATTTGTTTATTTTTTTCCTTTTCAAAATCTCTAAGCATTCGCAAATTTAGTTTTTCTTTATTTAATGCTGGTTTTAAATCTATTTGTAATTTTATCTTTTGTTTTTTTAGTAATTCTGATATATTCTTATATCTTAATATATGTGCTGAACTACTTAATATAGTAGGACCTGAAACCCCAAAATGAGTAAATAACATTTCTCCAAAATCCTCATATATTTTTTTAGAATTTTCAGAATCTAAAATTTTGATAGATACATTCCTTAAAGACAATCCCTGCATCATTTTACAATATTCTAAATCTTTTCCTGTTACTATTAAAGGAACTAATGAACCAGATATCTTCGTTATTGTATGTCCCAACCTTTTTGCTATTTTATATCCATCACCTGTTGAACCTGTAAGTGGATAACTTTTTCCACCTGTGGCTAAAATTACCTTTTGAGCAATTATTTCTCCATTTTCATTAGTCTTTTTATTTAAGAATTTTACTTTTTCTACTTTTTGTTCTTTAATACATATATCTTTGACTTCTACATCATTTAAAACTTTTACTTTATTTTTCTTTAATTCTGATTTAAAAGCTTTTAATACATCTATTGATTTATTAGAAACAGGAAAAATTCTATTTCCCCTTTCCTCTTTTACTTTTACATTATTTAATTCCAACATTTTTATAATATCTTGGTTTGTAAAATTCCTAAAAGAACTATATAAAAATTTTCCGTTTTCCGGTATATTTTCTATAAATTTATCCATTGGCAAACCACTGGTTATATTACATCTTCCTTTTCCAGTTATTAATAATTTTCTTCCACATTCTTTCATTTTTTCTAGTAAAATTACTTCATTCCCTTGTTTAGCGGAACTTATTGCTGCCATCATACCAGCTGGTCCACCACCTATTACAACTACTTTCATATTACTTCATCTTTCTATTTATTTTTTAAAATATTATCTATTGCTTTTAACACTCCTAATTTTCCATATTGATATGTTAAACCACCTTGTTGGAAAGCTACATATGGAGGTCTTATTGGTCCATCACAAGATAATTCTATTGATGAGCCCTGTGTAAATGCTCCTGCTGCCATTATTATTTTATCAGCATATCCCGGCATATCCCATGGCTCTGCTACAGAATTTGAATCTACTGGTGAACCCATTTGTATTCCTTGGCAATATTTTATAAGTGCATCTGGTTCTCCAAATTCTATTGTTTGTACGATGTCTGCTCTTTCTTCATCATATCTTGGTTCTGTTTTATATCCTAAATTCTCTAAGATCTTACTTGCTAATACGGCTGTTTTTAAACTACTAGCAACTACACTTGGAGCAAAAAATAATCCCTTTAAAAATTCTTTATTTGCACCTAGTGATGGTCCTACTTCTTTTCCTTCTCCTGGAGCAGTTAATCGTTCTGCAACTAAATTGATAAGATCAGCTTTTCCTACTACATATGCTCCATTTGAAGCGATTCCTGCTCCTAAATTTTTAATTAAAGAGCCAACTGCTATATCTGCTCCCACTTCTATAGGTTCTTTTTCTGTAACAAATTCACAATAACAATTATCAACCATTATAATTACTTTTTGGTCTATTTCTCTAATTGCTTTTATAACTTTTTCCAATTTTTGAATATTAATTGTTTTTCTAGTTGAATAACCCTTTGATCTTTGTATCTCTATTACTTTTATTTTATTTTCTTTTAATACGTTTTTTATTTTCTCATAATCAAAATCATTATCAACTAAATCAATCTGAGAATAATTAATTCCAAAAGATTTTAATGAACTTGGATTTTCTTTTATTCCTATAACTTCATGTAAAGTATCATATGGTTCCCCAGAAATACTTAATAATGTATCTCCTGGTCTTAGTAGTGCAAATAAGGTTACTGTTAAAGCATGAGTTCCAGAAATGAATTGATTTCTTACTAAGCTGTCTTCGGCTTTAAATATTTGAGAATAAATTTTTTCTATAACTTCTCTTCCTATATCACTATATCCATATCCAGTAGTAGTTCCGAAATGTATTTCGGATAATTTATTATCTTGAAAAGCTTTCAATACCTTTAAACTATTTTTCTCACACATTTTATCTATCTTATTAAATTCGTTTTGTATTTCTTGCTCTGCATTTACTGCTAATTCTTCTACCTCATTAGATATTCCAAATTCTTGATACATTATAATTCTTCCTTCCATTTTATAAATCTTTATGTCAATAATAGGGCGTGTTAAAAGCGCCCTATTATCTTTTGTATTTATTCATTGTTATCTGTATAATATTCTTCTTCATAACCTGAAATTATTTTATAGTATTTTCCTATAAAATAAGGTTCTCCATTTTGATCTGATATTTCATAAGTAGGTTCTAAAATTATATTTCCATTTTTATCAATAACACCCCACTTACCATCTTTTTTAATACCTGCAAATCCTAGTTCATTTACCTCTGTTACTTTATCATACTGATAATCCACCTTAATATTATTATTTTTATCTACAAATCCCCATTTTCCATCTTGCTCAGAAGCAAAAAGTGTATTATTAGGGAATATCTCAAAATCTGTTTTTAATGATCCATCTGTTCCTACAAATTCTGTTCTCGTTGATGAATATACTTTTATATAATTATCATTTACATCTAATTTTCCATTCTCCATATCTAAAATTTTGCTCATATTCTTATTATATAGCTCTAATACATTCCCTGTTATTGCTTGTACTATATCGCTATTATCTAATTTTTGAATTACTTCATAATTTATAGGAAGAATTTCTTCACCTTTATCATTTACTATTCCTGATTTACCACTGTCTCCACCTACTATGAAATAATTATCATATAAATATTGTATATAATTATATTGATTTGGTATTATGGTATTTCCGTCTTTTGATATAACACCATATTTATCATTTACATCAACAGTTATGTTATATTTATCACTTTCTGTTGTAATTATATTTGTATATTGTGGATTTTCTTGCTTTACTCCAGATAAATCAAATATTTCAGTTGTTCCACCTTTATTAGCTATTATATAATTTCCAGGTATTTGCACTTGATCATATTCTATATTTAATATTTGTTTGCCATTTAAATCTGTTACACCATATTTATCATCTTTTTGTAATATTAATAATTTGCTATCTTCATTATAAGTAATATCTTGATAATCAGTATTTAATAACAGATTATTATTTTTATATAATTGAGTTTTTCCATCTTTTTCTACTATTAAATAGATATTATCATCATCTTCTACATTATTCATCCTATATATTTTGTCATAGGCAACATCTAATAACTGATCTCTATTACTATTTATATATCCATATTGCATTTTTCCATCTGCATTATTAATACCTACAATGTAGCCGTCTAATGCATACTCTTTTTCTCTACTATAATAGTTATCTCCAGTTATATAGTCATATTCAAAATCTAATAATTTACCACCATTTATATTTATAACACCATATTTTCCGTTTTGTTTTACAACTAATTCTCCTTCTCTATATGGCATATTTCTAATTTCTTCATATATTGGTTTGGTTATTTCTTTACCTTCAAAATCAACTATTCCATATTTACCATCTTTTTGATACTGTAAGACAGTTTTTTCGTATGGTATACTACTTACAATTTCTTTTATTTCGATAGTATTAACATTTTCATAATTTGATAATATTTCCTGGCCTTGTGAATTTAATACCTTAGTCTTATATTCCCCAGTTGCTGCATTATAATCATATATACATACAAAAATTCCTTCTTTGGGATTAGGTATTTTTATAGTATTATATTCTGGGTTTATAACTATATTTCCAGCCTTATCTATAACACCTGCTTTACCATCACTTATTAACTTAAAATAATTAATATCAGCATTCGTTATTTGTTCTATTGTATAATTTTGTTTATTTTTATTTAAAACATATATTATTCCAAAAATTAATGCCACTATTAATATTAAAATCACGCAAATTACCAATATTCTTCTAATTTTTCTATTATCTCTTTTTTCTTGAAATTTCATTACAAATATTCCTCCTATTTGAATATTCCCATTTTTCATTAGTTTTATCCAGTTCTACATAATTATATATTTTTGCCTAATATCTGTCAATGAAATTTCGATATCTAATTTATTACATTCCGGTTTTGGGTAATTTTTTTACCTCGTTTTTTACTCCAATATCGTCTTTAGTAACATTAATTTCCGGAATATCTTCTTTTGCATTTTTTATTGTTATTGTGAGTTCCTCATTAAATTCTGAATCTATTTGTATATATCCATCATACAAAATATATCCTGCTGGTGACTGTATTTCTTTTACATAATATATTCCTGGAATGACATTATCTATTATTGCTTCACCATTATTATTTGTTTTTATTTCTGAAATAACAACCTCCTTATCTTTATTTAATAGTTGAAACACTGCTCCTTCTAAATTTTCTTTTCCATTTTCATCTTTTTTTACTATTTTGATTTTTGTTTCATTTTTTCCATAATATATCATCTTTTCTCCACTACCATTTTCATAGGTCAGTCCTGTTATTGCATAATCCTGATTATTTGAATCATCTGCTCTTCCAATAAAAATCGGTTTTGTTTCTACATTTGCTGTTGTTTTTATTTTTATGCTTCCACCATCGCTTAATTGATTTATTGGTATTGATATTTTAAATTTTTCTTCTGCCTTAAATTCTTCTTTTGGTGTATTATTTATATCTGTTAATTTTAGACCTTCTATAGGGGCTTCTATAACAACTTTATAGGTATCTATCGGACCATTTGATTCCACCACAAAATTTTTACTTATATATCCTGTAAGTTTTTCATTTTCTTCCCATTGGCTATTCTCTTCTATTATATTTAAACCTGTTGAAATTTGATTTATGCTTTCGTCCTTAATTTTTAGCATTATATTATTAAGTGCATTCAAAGTTCTTTGTCCTGCTTCACCAATTGGAGAAAAATCATCAATATTATAATTATATAGTACTGAATATACGGACATTTTTGTTGCCATATATGCCTCTTCTATACTATTACACCCCATTTCTTCCAGTGTTTTATATGGATAACCATTTGTAATCGCTCTCCATATATATACATTTTTTATTACTCCATCTAAATTGACAAAATAGCTACCATACTCTTCTGCTCCTGGTTTATCCTTGTCTAAGCAATATGCTGGGAACTCTTTCCCATCTTGGTTATATACAATTATACTTGTTTTTACTACAATATCACCTTTCTTTAAAAGTCTTCCACATTCTCCTTTAAAATACAAATTTTTTCTATCTATATTTGCAAAAGTAGTTATATTAATGGCATTTATTAGCATTATTATAATACTAAATACTATTATAAATTTTGTTGTTAATCGTTTCATTTTTCTCTCCTTTTTATTATTTATTTATTTTTATTGCCTGTACATATCTTCGATATTCTGGCTCATCTTCTAAACATGTTATTAAAGTTATTTTGTCTTGATTATCATTTTCTAACTTGGACCAATCTGTATCTTTTATAATTCCTGTTTCATTTACTAAATATTTAATTTTGACACTATTATATGTATAAATTATTAAATCTTCTTTTTCTAACAATTTTATATCTTTAAAATAATTTACTTTATATCCTCTATTATGTGCAGCTAAACCAATATTTCCATTTTCTCTTGGAGTTTCTTCAAAATGGCCTATATACGAATTCATAATTTCCATACTAGTTCCTTCTGCTATTTGAGCTCTTAGATTTATCTTCGGTATTTCTAATTGCCACAAGTCTTCTTGTTTTGTATTTGTTTGGATCGTATTTTCTATAGTTGTACCTACTATAGTTGTATTTTCTATAATATTTTGCGAATTTTGGGATGTCATTGTTTTTATATTAACATTATTGGGAATTTCTAATTCTAAACTTATATTATCTGGAATTAATTTTTCTAAAGAATTGTCAAAAATTTGATTTTGAGTATTAAAAAAAACTTGATTTAAAAAAAATAAAATTATAAATGAAATTATAAAAGATATTAAAACAAAATTTTTATGACTAAAATTACATATGGCTACCACCACCTATAAGAAAAAAATATTTGAATAAAATTGCAATTTTCATTATAATACATTATTTGACTTAAATTGTAAAGCTTTTTCGTAAGACAGGATTCGACAATTTAAGCAAATTTCATTTATTTTGAAATTAATTTTATATAATCCAAAATGATTAAGCCCTATAATTTTACTTTAAAGCCTCTTACAAGATATATAAAATTATAACCATGGAAGAATTTTTAATTCATATCCATGGTTATAATTAATTTTATAAATTAAGACTTTCCTTTATCTAAGTCAAAATAAAATTCCACTCCTGTATCTTTATTTATTACACCATATTCATTATTATAATTATTCATTATTGCTTTTACTAAAGAAAGTCCTATTCCTGTTCCTCCATCATCTCTATTTCTTGAAGAATCTATTTTGTAAAAACGTCTCCAAATTCTTTGTAAATTTTCTTCATCTATATTATCACCTGTGTTAAATACATAAATCCTTACTTTATCATTTTTCTTATTATTTTCGATTCTTATTTGTATATATTTTTCTCCAAATATTTCTTTCGCATGTTTTATAGCATTTGTAAAATAATTTGTTATAACTTGTTCTATATAGAAATCATCTGCAAATACTATTATTTCTTCAGGTACATCCATTCTTACTTCTATATTTTTTTCATCCAACATTACTTTTGATTTTCTTATAACCTCTTTTATTAGTTCAACAATATTAAAATTTTCATTTTCAAATTCACGTTTACCATATTCCAATTTCATAAGTTCAAGTAATTGTTTAACTAATTTATCCATTTTATTGGCTTCATCAAGTATTACATTTGCATAAAACTGTCTATTTTCTTCATCAGAATTTACATTTTCTACTAATCCTTCTGCATATCCTTGAATTAAAGCTATAGGCGTTTTTAACTCATGTGATACATCAGAAATGAACTGAGTTCTCATTTCCTCTATTTTTGATTTTTCTTCTATGTCTTTTTCTAATTCCACATTTGAAGTTCTTAATTGTTGTATAGTTGCTTCTAGTTTTTCTGACAAAAGATTAATACTTTTTCCCAATGTATTTATCTCATCATCAATTTCCTTTGGTTGAAATTTTTTACTAAAATCTAACCTTGACATTTTTTTGGCTATCTCATTTAGTTCTTGTATTGGCTCTGTAAACCTTTTAGAAATAAATGTAATCAAAATTGCTGCAATTACTAATGTTATACCACCTATCATGTATAAAAATGTATTTGAAATTCTTACACTTTCTTGAATAGATGAAATTGGCATTCTTATGTATAAATTGTAATTATTATCTAAATACCCAGACAATAATATATAAGTTACATTATCAGTTGGATCTTTAATTTTCTTAATATTTAAATTCTTATTAGCATAAATTATATTTTTATTATTTTCACTTCTAAAAGCATTCATTTCATTTATAGTTTGTATAAAGTTTTCATTTGAAGTATATAAATTAATCCCATCATCTGTTTCTAACATAATATCATAATTACTTTTTGATGCATAATTTGAAAGGATATTTGTAATCATTTTTTCTGATTGATTAGTATTATATGCTTTATTTACTTCTTCATATATATCTATTAATGCACCTTGCTTTGTGTATAAGTAGAATGATTCTAATACTATATTATTTAATATAATCAAAAATGCAATTATTACAATTACTGACATAGCTAATGAAATAAATAATTTAAAACGTATGGATGTAGTTTTTATCTTTATTTTTTTCACTATTTTACCTCAAATTTATATCCTACACCACGCATAGTCTCGATATACTTTCCTTTTTTACCCAATTTATGTCTAATTTTTTTTATATGACTGTCTATTGTTCTTGAATCTCCATAATAATCATAATTCCATACATTATTTAATATTTTATCTCTTGATAAAGCTATGTTTTCATTATCTACTAAATATTTAAGTAACTCATATTCTCTTAAACTCAATTCTATTTGTTTTCCATCAACTTTTACTGTTCTTCCTTCTGGATCTATAGTAATTCCACCATAATCTTTTACTTTATCTGTATCTTTTCTTGTTCTTTTTAAAATTGCCTCAACTCTAGCTACTAATATTTTTGGACTAAAAGGCTTAGAAATATATTCATCAACTCCTAATTCAAATCCAAATAATTCATCTTGTTCTTCTCCTCTTGCAGTTAACATTATTATTGGTACTTGTGAAGTTTGTCTTATTTGTCTTAATACAGACCAACCATCTAATTTTGGCATCATTACATCTAAAAGAATTAAATTTATTTTATTTTGGTTTTCCTCAAATACTTCTAAAGCTTCTTCCCCGTCTGCAGCTTCCAATATACTATATCCTTTTTGAGCTAAAAAGTCTTTAATTAATTTTCTCATTCTTGATTCATCATCTACTACTAATATATTTTCACTAACCATAAATTCTCCGCTCCTTTTACATAATTATTATATATTATAATTACTTTTTTTGTCCAGTTTGTGAAAATATTTAAAATATTTGCTTATTTCCTTATATTTTCGATTTTCTTTAATAATTAAATACCACATAAATATAATTATAAAAATTATAGCTAAATTTTTAGTATATAGTATTCCTATACTAGCCAATGCTGTAATAATACTCATTATTATATTATTAATTGAATTTGTAATTTTATATGCCTCAAAATTTCCATAAACAATTCTTAAAACTCTATTTAATATTTGACCTCCATCTAAAGGATATATTGGTAATAAATTAAATATTGCTATTAATACATTTATATAGACTACTTCTGCCATATCTAGAAATAAAAAAAGAAAAGCAATTAAAATATTTGAAACTGGTCCCATTATTAATATAATTATTTTTTTTAGATTATTAAAATTAGATTTTTTTATTTTTGTATTATATTCCTCTTCTCTTTCTTTAAATGCTATTGATATTCCCAATGCCATAATTCGTATGCTTTTTACTTTATAACCTAAAATTATTCCAGTTAAAAGATGAAAACATTCATGAATAATTGCAAATAACATAAATAGAATATACATATCAATTTGATTTACTATCAAAAAAATTATCGCCATTAAAAAGATCTTTATATCTATTTTAAATTCCATTTTTCACTCTTTCCAAAAACTTTTAAAAGTTTAAAATTAAATCTGGATCAACATATCGATCATTTTTTCTTATTTCAAAATGTAAATGAGGACCTGTAACATTTCCAGTAGCTCCAACTTCAGCTATAGGTTGATTTTGTGTTACGTAATCACCTTCTTTTACATATAATTTGTTACAATGCGCATAATAAATTGCTACATCATCTTTTTCTATTCTTAAATGATTTCCATAATCACCCTCACTAGATGCTATTTTTACTACTCCATCCAATGCTGCATATATAACAGTCCCAGTATTTGCTGCAATATCTATACCTGTATGATTTTTAGGAACTGTTGCTGTTGTGGGCTCTCTATATCCAAATCTGGATGTAATTGTTCCTTGTATTGGTTTTACTAATGTATATTTACTTTTTATATCATTTGCATCAATTTCCATTTGTGACAAATTAGTTTTTACTTTCTCTTCTACTGCTCCTCCAATATTTTCTGTATTATTACTTACTTCATTTAAATCAATTTCATTTTGTATCTGATTAACTACCTCATTTGAAATAGTATTTGTAATTTCATTTTCTGCATTATTAACAAATATATTATTTGAATTTAACCAATTAATAAATTTATTATATAATTCTTCAAAATTAATGTCATATTCCATAATCTCTTTAGTTCTATTAATCATATCTTTCGAGAATAATTGATCTGTATTTTGAAAAAAGTAAAATAAAGAATAAATACCAAGACATACAATAATCTGTATAATCATTTTTTTTAACATCTTGTTTTTGCTCTTTATATTTTTACCTATATTTCTTTCTTTTACATTTCCCTTATTTCTATATACCTCTTCTGCTCTTCTTATTCTTTCTTCTGTAGATAGTACTCTTTCCATAAAAAAACACCTCTTCCTTAGTAATACATTTGTACAATATATTCATAAGGTTCGGCATTTATGTTTAAAAACCAAAACTTAATAAAAGTATAGCTAAATATACAAAAAATGAAATACAAGTTATTTTTTTTAGTTTATTATATTTCTTCATAATTGATGAATATTTTTTCTTGTCTTCATAATTACTAATATTTTTTAAATAATCTGTTATTACTGTTTCTGCTTCATTCACAACATAATTATTTTCGTTCTTATTGCTTAGATTATTATTTTTCATTCTTTTTATAAATTCTTTTTCTTTATTTTTCACTTCAGGTTTTATAACCACCCAAGCCTCTTCTACAATGTTTGATGGTAAATTCTTTATAACTACCATATTTTTCATTTCCATATGTACCACCTCTAAATTTATATTTATAATAATAATTTACAAATTTAGAAATTTTATACTATTTATAATTATTTTTGATATGTTTTTTGAAAGCCTTAACACTAATCTATAATCTGCTTTTGCTAAATTATAATAATTTTTTATTAAATTTTTCTCATCTTTTCCCACAATACCTTTAATAGAAGCATTTCCTATTCGGGATAGATTCTTTTTTAGAGCACTTCCAGGAATCATACCAGTTTTTAATATATATACAGTTTCAGGTACTATTGTCTCTGACAAAGCTGAATCTATGCTTATAATATATGGATTATCATAACATCTTTTTATATATGCAATTTTTTGAGTTATATTATGTGTGTTAACATTATTAGATAAATCTCCAAATATTTTTATATTACGTCTTTCTAAATTTCTTTTCAATATTTCTCCAGTTATAGGTCCTAAACTATCTCCAACAATTTTATTTGTACCAATACAAATAAAAACTAAATTAGAATATTTATTTTTATTGATTTTTCTAATCATTTTATTAAATTCAAAATTAAAATTAGCATATATGTAATTATCAAAAGACATCATATCCCTCCATAATCACAGTATATGCTTTTTTTAATAGTATATTCACTTGTGTTTTTAGTTACATAACTAATTTTTTGTTTTGGCAATTATTATATTTATATCTTTAGAGTTATAATATTTTTTAAATAAATCTTGTGAATAACCAGCAACTTCATTTGTTATAAAAAATGTTGTATAATTTTTTTCTATTAATTGATTAAAAATTTTATCAACATCCTCTAAATTTTTTAACTCTATTCCATCCATTCCTATATTTTTAAAAAATTTAAAACTACTATTATCATGAATTGACTTAATATAAGATATTTTCATAATAATCACCTATTAATATTATATCCATAATATTAAATTTTATTTATTAAATTTAATAAATCATCCTTAGGAAATTGATACTTTTTATTACAAAAATGGCATATAATCTCTGCTTTTCCATCTTCTTCCAAAATTTTGTTTAATTCATTTTTTCCTAAAGCAACTAATGCTTTTTCTATTTTTTCCCTACTACAGTCACATCTATATTCTGGTTTTAGGTCATCTTCAATAACTTTTACACTATTATCACCCGTAACTTTTTTAGCTATGTCTAATAATGAAAAATTATTTTCTAACATTTTAGATATTGCTCCTGCTTCAAAAATATTTTTCTCTATTTTTGTTATATCATCATCTTTCGCATCTGGCATTGCACTTAATAAATATCCTCCTGCATTTTTTACTCCATTTTTATCCACTAATACTCCTAATGCAACAGCAGATCTTATTTGTTCAGACTCTGTAAAATATCTTGCAAAATCTTCTGCAATTTCTCCAGAAGAAATTGGAACAACTCCAACATATGGATCTTTTAGTCCAATATCTTTAATTACAGTTAAATAGCCACTATTGCCTACAACACCACCTACATCTAATTTTCCAAATTCATTTAAAGGTGCATCAACCTGTGGATTATCTACTGTTCCCTTTATTTTTAATTGTTTATTTACCACTGCAACTAATTTTCCTATTGGTCCATTTGCTTTTATTTGTAAAGTAATATTATCTTTTTTAGATTTTAGATCACTTCCCATTATAACTCCTATAGTTAAAAGTCTTCCTAATGTCGCTGTAGCAACTGGACTTAAATCATGAATTTTCCTTGCTTCTTCTACTAATTTTGTTGTATCTGCACATGTTATAGAAATTCTTCCATTATATGCTAAAAATTTTATTATTTTGTCTCCCATATTTTTTCCTTTCTACTGTTTCTTTTTTAATTTTAATAAATCAATAAAATCTGGATAGGAAATTGAAAATTGTTTTATTACTTTTTTAGAACTCCCTAGAGCTGTAGCATATACCATATAATATTCCCATAATACTACTTCTTCAGTGCCTCTATCTTTTATTAAAGAATAATCTTCTACATAGTTTTGAATTCCTCTCCATCTATTTTTTTCTTTTCTTCCTTTGTCTGTTAAAACTTCTCTATAAATTACCATTTTATAATATACATAAATAAATATTTCACAATACAATATAACTGAAAATATCATAATTAAATATAATTTACTATATGATAAAACTACAAGTATAGCTATTAATGAAAAGCTCATAAGCATCATTAATCCTATAAAAAAAACATATCTATCCTTTTTAATATAATTTTCCTGATCAAAAAATCCTTGTTTTAGAACACTTTCTTTTGTAGCTTCTTCTATTTTCTGTTGCATTTTTGATACCTCTTCTTCATGATTTAACATATAATATTTTAACTCTTGAAGTGTTAAATCCTTTCCTTGTGAAGCTTTTTCCAAAAATTCCATTACAGTTTTTTCGTCTTTTTTTAAATATGAATATTTACTTGTCGCTAAAAATTTTATCTTTAATTTTTGCGAATCATCATTTTCTTTAACAAAGTCTATTTTATTTTTTAATTTTAAATTTAAAATAGTAGCAACAAAAATTTGCAATATTTCATCATAAATAGGTGTTTCTAATCTCTGTCTTACAATTCTAAAAACTTCACCAGGAGTTAAAGTAACTTTTTTTATAACTTCCCTATTGTACTTAAAACTTATATTCTGTTTTTCCTCATTTAAGGCTTTTTTATAATTTCTATATACTTTTGATATTTTTAATCCTATATATATAATTGCTATAGTATCAAAAAAACACACTACAAAAGTTAGCTCCCTAAGATTTTTCTCCCACGAAAATTCAATTCCCTGCGCAAAAGTAAAATTTGGCATAAAAAATAATAGCATAATAAAAATATATATTATTTTTTTTATAAACTTTTTCATTTTTTCCCCTCATATTTCAAATTTTTTACGATATGTACTAATAAAGCTGCTGTCAAAACATATAATTTTGCTCCAGCAGCTCCATTTATTTTAATTATCTTGTTTTTCAAACATATCTTTTCCTACTCCACAAATTGGGCAAACCCAATCATCAGGGATATCTTCAAAAGCTGTTCCTGGAGCTATTCCAGAATCTGGATCTCCTAATTCTGGATCATATATATATCCACAAGCTAAACAAACGTACATATTTATCACCTCTCTATTTTTTTTCTTATTATATTATGAATAAATTGTTTTATCAATAGTAAATTTACTTCTCTTCATATGGTGTAAACATATCTTTTCTTTCTCCACATACTGGACATTTCCAGTCATCTGGTAAATCATAGAATTCTGTATTTGGACCTATTCCTGCAGTCTCATTTCCCACTTTTGGATTATAAATATATTTACAATTTGAACATTCATACATACTACCTTCTTCACCTCTTAAGTTAGAAAAGCTCCTATACCCAAGTGCAATTACTGCTATTACCATTAATGCAAAGGAAATAGCTTTTATTATACCACTTTCAAATAAAATTACTGCAAACATTCCAAAAGTTGCACTTATACCATATAAAATATATACTGCTTGTTTTTGGGAAAATCCCTTTCTAACTAATCTATGATGTAAATGTCCTTTATCAGCTTGAAATATAGCTTTTAATGATTTGCCTTTGTGAATTCTTCTTAAAATAGCATATAAAGTATCAAAAATTGGCAACCCTAATACTATAACTGGTAAAATAATTACTATAGCAGTGTATGTTTTAGCAACTCCCAATATTGAAACTACTGATAATGTAAATCCTAAAAAATTAGATCCTGTATCCCCAATAAATGTTTTAGCTGGATTAAAATTAAATGGTAAAAATCCACAAAGAGCTCCTGCTAATGCTGTTATCATAATTATTGCTATTAATGGAGAATTATTTAATGAAAATATAATTAACAATGATATACAAGAAATCATCGTTATTCCAGATGATAAACCATCTAATCCATCCATTAAATTAATAGCATTAGTAATTACAATTATCCAAATAATAGTTAATATTATTGATACTGCTTCATTAATAGTTTCTGATTCAAAAAAAGGAATTACTTCTATAATTCTTATTCCTGAAAGCACAACAGCAATAGCTGCCAATAATTGTCCTACAAGTTTAGTTAAAGGCTTTATAGTTTTTATATCATCTATAAAACAAGTTATTCCCAATATTAAAACACCAATAAAAAATCCTATTATTTTTTTACCATATTGTTCTTCTCCAAATAAATTAATTCTTGTTGGATCTTCTATTGATAATGTTATTACAAGATAAATAAAAGAAATCACAAAACCTGCAATTACAGCAATTCCTCCTAATTTAGGAATTGGCTTATGGTGCATTCTTCTATTATCTTTCGGTATATCTACTGCACCTACTTTTTTTGCTATTTTTATAGAATATGGTGTCATCATAAATGCTGTTATAAACGCCAATAAAAAAGCTATTGCTATATCTCCCCACATATTAACACCTCTATTTCATATTTTCTTCTTCTATTTTTTCCAACATATCTAATCTTTTTTTATATCTTCCGCCCTTAAATTCTGTATTTAACCATCTATCTATAATTATTTTACATTCTTCAAAATCCATTGTATCTCCTGATAAAGCTATTACATTTATATCATCATCAGCTTTTGCTGCTTCTGCAAGTTTTTCATTTGTTACACTAGCAGCTCTTATTCCCTTGAATTTATTAGCAACCATAGTCATTCCATAACTTGATCTACAAATTAATATTCCTTTATCTGCTTCTTTATTTATTATTGCCTTTGCTACTTTTTCAGCATATATTGGATAATCAGTTCTTTCTTCTGAATATGTTCCTAAATCTATATATTCTATATTTTTCTCTATAAAATATTTTTTTATTTTCTCTTTTAATTTGTACCCACCATGGTCTGCTCCTATAGCTATCATTAAAATACCTCCTTTGTATTTCTTTTTTAATATAACATATGATTTTTTATAATACAATAATTTGTATAAAAAAGTCTATTATTGATTGCAAAAATTATCGAAATACGATATACTTATTGCAGGTGATTTTATGAAAAAAATAGGTATTATCATATTTCTAACAATAATTGGTATCAGTTTAATTGGAGCTTTATTTTTCTACTCTTATACCAATACCCATACTGTTGAAAATGTTATCCTTGGAGATGAAATTATTCTTCCAGATAGAATTGTTTATAAAAATTCCAATAATGAATGTTTTGAATTTTTACGTGATTCGGAAGAATATAATTCTCTGATTGAATTAATATCATCATCACTAATAAATTACGAGGATAATAGTCAAATAATATCGCAGGATACAATAGATACAATTCATAATAATGAAAGTTTTTTGGAATTCGACTATAAAACTGCAAGTAAAAATTATATCATACCTTTAGGTAGTACTTTAAAAAATTATATGATTAAATTATTAAATACAGGTGGAAAAATTTGCTCTTCTAATTTGCAAAACTTAACTAAAATAAAATCTGAACTTGATAAAAATCTTACCACCAATTGTAAACCTTATTCTTTTAATTACACTGAACTTTTATCTAAAAATTCTTTTGATTTAGATTATAAATATAAAGAACAATTTGACGAAATAAATTATAGGATTTACCAAGTTAAAATTGAGGATATAAAAACATATGAAAGATTTGAAGCTATGTGTAATCTAAGCTTTGATGAACCTATCTCTGAAGATATTTTTAATGATAATATATTAATTTTAACGGTTTCATCTGTACCTAAAATTACTGTAAAAGTAAATATTGGTAATATACGTTATACATATGAGAATCTTCCTAATACATATGATTCCCAATCCATAGCACATTTATTAATTGTAAGCAAAATTGTTAATACTGATTGTATTTATAATACAGATTTATCTACTGTAGACCAAATGGCAAGTTTTGATGAATTTCTTAAAGAACATGATGAAAATGTAGAAAATCTTGATGAAAACCTATATGTTAAAGATTTTGATACATTTTATACAGAATATACAAATGCTACATCTTCAATAACAGAAGAAAAAGCTACAGAAATTGCCAATAACGTTTTTGAATCCGAAACAAATTTAACAAGCACTTATAACAAAGACTCTCAAACTATGGAAATAAAATCTGTTCATCCTACTAATTTATTTATAAGAAAATACTATGAAACTGATTATACTGCACCTTATGAAGTAACAGCATATTGTTTTAGACGAAGTGATGATATGGGAAACGGTACAGAAATTTATATTGATAACAAATTAGGAAAAGTTATAGGAGGTTACTCATTTGGAGATTAAAAAATTTTTTAAGAAATCAATAAAACCAATAATATATATACTATCTTGTCTGATTCTAGGAATACTTTTTTATTCCTATGTAGCTACTTCTGTTTTATCTATTCCAGTTCTTATGGCATTTGGACTATTTAGTACACACACTATTCTCTCATCTTTGTTATTTCCTATTGGATTAATAGTTCTGTTCTTTTCAGCATCTTTTATTTTATACAAATATTTGATGTTAATAATTACAGATTTTAGTAAAAAGAAATTATTAAGGCCCATTATTTTACTAATTGTATTAATAATTGCTATTAGTATTTCGGCAATATTTCTCTATTTTTTAGAAAATTCTCTTAAGTTTTTATTTTTACTTTCTATTTATACAATAGGTACAATTTTTATACCTATTATTCTATTAGGTTTTGTACTTTTTAATAAAAATTATGATAAAAAAGAAAAAATAAAAAAATCTGTCTTATTTATAATTTTAGCAATAATCATTTATGCTATAAATTTGCAAACCTTAATTATTAGTACAACATATATTAATTTATATGTAGAGCAACATATTAGTAAACAAGAAGAAACCCCTAATTTAGAATATTTATCAAATTATGAAGAAAGGATGACTACAAAGGGATTTTTATATAAATCAGATATTGAATATATTATTAATATTGCGGCTTTAAGAAATGAAAAAGTAATCGTTAATTATAGTTTTGATGGAGAAACGATTAACATATCTAATAAAGATGAAAATTTTTCTGACACATTACTTAGTAATTTAAATTGGGAATATTATAAATTTGACTATAAATACGAAAATAACACAGTTACAATAAATATAGAAAAATATACATCTTCTTTACAAGAACCACAAGAAAAAAATGATGAAATTATTTTAAAAGGTTCTATGCAAAAAAATCTAGTACAAAATATAAATTCAAAAAATATAGATCCAAATTCTATAAATTTTGTATTAGAAAATAATTTAAATATATCATCACCATATCAAACATATATAAGTAATCTTAGACTTTTATTAGTTTATGATGAAGAATCTTCTAATTTCATACCCGTTGTAGAAAATGAAGATTATATAAATATGATACAATCATATAAAATTACATCTACTGAACTAAGCATCACTTTAAAAAATAATACAAACTTAGATGTTCCGGATTATACAATAAGGATAAATAGATATGACGAAAATTTAGATATTCCTGAAAACAAGTACTCTTCTTACTATTACTACTATGAACCAGGAGTTACAAAGTCTATTGATAATAATGGAAATACAGTTTTGACATTTGAATTTAATAATACTTTAACTTTAAGTTCATTAAACAATATAGAAATAATATTTGGTAACAACTAAATTGCATAATTTTAGTCAAATATTAACAAAAAAGCTTGCTTATTTTAGCATTTCATGGTAAAATATTAAACGCGTATATTAATGTCTATTATTAGACTTAAATATATATACTTATATTAAATTACAAGGAGGTGTTTTTAAATGCCAAATATCAAATCAGCTAAAAAGAGAGTTGAAGTTATCAAGAAAAAAACTATGAGAAATAATAGTATAAAATCAGGATACAAAACAGCTATAAAGAAAGCAGAAGCTGCTATAGATTCTAAAAATATGGAAGAAGCTATGAAATTAACTTCTTTTGCAACAAAAAAAATAGATCAAGCTTGTGCAAAAGGTGTTATTGTTAAAAATACAGCAGCTAGAAAGAAATCTCAACTTTCTAAAAAATTAAATGCAGCAAAAGCTTAAGTACATATAATTTATGATAAAAATTATGCATAGTTTTTATTTAGAAGACTCTATTTTTATAGACGTCTTCTTTTTTTATTAAAAACTTATTTTTCACTATTAATAAATTTCTCTAATGCTATTGATAATTGATCAGGACATGAAGTTCTCTTATTTCCACAAGGTATTCCTTTTAGTTTTTTTATAACATCTTGTATTTTCATTCCTTCTACAAGTTTTGATATCCCTTTTGTATTTCCTGCACATCCTCCAACTATATTTAATGATTTAATAATATCTCCTTCTATTTCAAAAATCATTTCTCTTGAACAAACACCTTCTGGTTTATATCTATATTCCATATTTATTACCTCCCTTATTTATTATTTTATTAGAAAAATATCAAATTTTCAATTAGTACTGGTAATTATTTCATTTGTTTTGCTATTCATTTTATGTTATCCTTTAATTATTGAAGGTGATGTATTATGAATTTAGATAATTCTATTAAAAAAATTATGCATTATGGAATTATATTTTCATCTTTTGTTTTATTAGCATCAATCCTAACATTAATATATTATAATTTTTTTTATCTACATCCTCTTATTTATAATATAGGAATTCTATTATTCCAAGCAGGAACTACATATTTTTTTAGCTTTTTAGTTGGAGGTTTTGCCTTTAATAAAATAAAAGATGATTTAAATTAAAATATAAAAATGTGGTTGGAATTTTAAATTTTCCAACCACATTTTTATTATTTGCTTAATTCTTCTTTTAACATTTTATTCAACATTTGTGGATTTGCCTTGCCTTTTGTTGCTTTCATTGCTTGTCCTACTAGGAATCCAATTGCTCTATCTTTTCCAGCTTTATAATCTGCTACAGAATTTGGATTTTCTTCTAAAACTTTTAACACGATTTCTTTTATTGCACTTTCATCTGAAATTTGAATCCATCCTTTTTCTTTAATTATCTCTTCTGGTTCTTTTGGATTTTCAAATAATTCTTCTATTACTTTTTTACCAATACTTGAGCTTATAGTTCCTTTATCTATTAATTCTACTAAGTGACCTAAATGTTCTGCAGCAAATGGTATTTGGTCTGCTTCCAATTCTTTTTCATTTAAAATTCTAGAAATATCTGAAATTATCCAGTTGTTAACTGCTTTCCTATTTCCACAAATTTCACTTGCTTTCTCAAATAAATCTGATAAATATTTAGAACTTGTTATAATATTTGCATCTTTTTCTGATAATTTATATTCATTAATATATCTTTCTTTTCTACTTTCTGGTAATTCTGGCAAACTATTTTTTATATTTTCTATATATTCATCTGATAAATTAATTGCTACTAAATCAGGTTCCGGAAAATATCTATAATCATCTGCATCTTCTTTATCTCTCATAGAAAATGTTTTTCCAGATACATCATCCCATCTTAAAGATTCTTGCTCTACTTTTCCTCCTTCTTCTAATAAATCAATTTGTCTTGTAACCTCATATTCAATAGCTCTTGTAATTGATTTAAAAGAATTCATATTTTTCATCTCTGTTCTTGTTCCAAGCTTTGTATCCCCTACTTTTCTTACAGATACATTTACATCTGCTCTTAATGATCCTTCTTGCATTTTGCAGTCTGAAACTTCTATATATTCAAGAATTGATTTTAATTTTTTTAGATATCTATCAACCTCACCACTTGAACGTAAATCTGGCTCAGATACCATCTCTATTAATGGGACTCCAGATCTATTTAAATCTACTAATGTTCCACCTGCAAATTCATCATGGTTTAATTTTCCTGCATCCTCTTCTATATGTATTCTTAAAATTCTTACTTTCTTTTTATTTCCTTCATCATCTTCTATTTCTACATATCCATGCTTACATAAAGGTTTATCAAACTGAGATATTTGATATGCTTTTGGCGTATCTGGATAAAAATAATTTTTTCTATCATTTTTACTATTTTTCTCTATTTCACAATTTGTTGCAAGACCAGCTTTTACTGCATATTCTACAACCTTTTCATTTAGTACAGGAAGTGTTCCTGGCATTCCCATACAAATTGGACATGTATGTGTATTTGGTGCAGCACCAAATGTTGTAGGACATGAACAAAAGATTTTTGTCTTTGTAGAAAGTTCTGCATGAACTTCAAGTCCTATTATTACTTCGTAACCATCTCTTACCATTACTTTTCCTCCTTACTATTTTTTAAACTCTGGTTTATAATTCTCATTAAATTTTATTTTTTGCTCAAAAGTATATGCAGTATTTAATAATGTTTCTTCTGCAAATCTATTTCCTATTAATTGCATTCCAACTGGCATTCCCTCTTTATCTACACCACATGGAATAGATATTCCTGGAAGTCCTGCTATATTTACAGATACTGTACAAATATCTGCTAAATACATTGCAAGTGGATCAGCAATTTTTGATCCAATGTCAAAAGCTACTGTTGGTGACGTTGGCGTTAAGATAATATCATAATTATTAAATACTTTATTAAATTCATTCATAACTAATGTACGTACTTGTTGTGCTTTTTTGTAATATGCATCATAATATCCTGAGCTTAATACATATGTTCCTAATATAATTCTTCTTTTTACTTCAGGACCAAAACCTTCTGTTCTTGAATTTCTAAATAATTCCTTTACATTGCTATACTCTTTTGCTCTATGTCCATATCTAACTCCATCAAATCTTCCTAAGTTTGAGCTAGCTTCTGCACATGCAATTATATAATATGAAGCTAAAGCATATTCTGCAATATCTAAAGATACTTCTGTAACTTCTGCTCCTAATTCTTTATATGTTTTAATTGCTCTTTCTAAATTTTCTTTAACTTCTGCATTTATTCCTTCTCCAAAAAATTCTTTTGGAACTGCTATTTTTAATCCTTTAACATCGTTTTTTAAAGATTTTGTATAGTCAACTTTTGGTCTTTCTACAGATGTTGAATCCATATTATCTTTTCCAGCAATTATATTAAGAAGTATTGCTGAATCTGTTACATCTTTTGTTATTGGTCCTACTTGGTCTAGTGATGAAGCAAATGCAACAACGCCATATCTTGAAACTAGTCCATATGTAGGCTTTAAACCAACTACACCACAAAAAGCTGCAGGTTCTCTTATAGAACCTCCTGTATCTGTTCCTAATGCCCATGGAACCATTCCTGCTGCTACTGCTGCAGCTGATCCTCCTGAAGATCCTCCTGGTACTTTATTTAAATTCCAAGGATTCCTTGTAACATGAAAATATGAATGTTCTGTTGAACCTCCCATAGCAAATTCATCCATATTAAGTTTTCCTAAATTTATAAGTTCCTCACCATTTATTTTTTCCATAACTGTCGCATCATATGGAGCAATAAAATTTTCTAACATTCTAGATGAACAAGTTGTTTTTACACCTTTTGTACAAATATTATCTTTTATTCCTATCGGAATACCTGCTAATTTTGATTTTACTTCTCCATTTTCTATTTTTTTATCCATTTCTTTTGCTTTATCTAAAGCATCATCTTCTAAAGTTGTAACAAAAGCTTGTACATCTTTTTCTTTTTCATTTATTTTATCAATATATGCTTTGGTAATTTCATAACTTGTAAGCTCTTTTTTCTCTAATTTTTCTTTAAGCTCATGTACTGTTAATTCTGTAATGTTCATATTTACCTCCTTTATTTTCTAGATTAGTTTATAACTTTTGGTATTTTAAACATGTTTTGTTCTTTATCTGGGGCATTTTGAAGTAATGCTTCTAAATTTCCAAATTCTTTAACTTCATCTTTTCTGAATACATTTTTATTTTCGTATGCACCTATTGTAATATCTAAATTACTTACATCTGCATTATTTATTACATCTGCAAAATTTAAAATTTCTTGTAAATTTTCTAAATAATTTTCTATCTCCTCTTCTTTAAGATTTAAATCAGCTAGTTTTGCAATATGTAATAATTCTTCTTTACTTACTTTATTTTCGCTCATAAACTCATCTCCTCGCGTTTTATCTGGCATTTATTATATATGCATTTATTTCTAAAAGTCAAGTTTACCATAATTTTTACTATATTTCTAACTAAAATCGGAAAAGAGAAGAAATTGTAGTTTTCCTTCTCTTTTCCTCATTTATCTGCGTCTGCTCATTCTTCTGTATTCATTTTCGGTTGTAAATTATATTCTACACCTGTTGGTGAAAAATAATATTCTAACATTATAAAGTATTCTCCGCTCTTGTACTCTATTATAAGATTTATAATATTACCCTCCACCACTCTGTAATGAACTTTATTTACATTTTGTACCGACTTAAAAATGGAAATTCTTGTATCTGTAATCTTTAAAATCTCTACTTTATTCATTTTCTTCAATATTATTAAATTTTCCAATATTATATTGGCCGAATTTGCTAATACTTCAACGAAATACCTCTTCTTTTTTAACCTTATCCATTTTGATGTTAGGTCATATCCTTGCAGCTCCATATATTTTCCGTTTTTTAAATATAGTAACTGTTTATAAAAATTTTCTTTCTTTATAAAAACATAAAAATTTGGAAAAACATATATTGAAGATATATCATCAGAAACATCTTCAAATACTATATTACCACTCGGATCATATATTGTAGCAGACCTACCGTATCCAGCTCCTTTCTATGAAACTGCTTTGGTATATTTTCCTGATTACAAAACTCATAAAATCTCTCATCGTTTTCAGATTCAAACATTGATGTAGGTTCAGCAATAACTGTCCTAATTTTCTTTACTTCATCATATCTCCGTGTTTTATTCTCTAATCCCATAACTTCATAAATTGTTTTTACCTTAAACATTTCCATCCTCCTCTTTAAATTTTAAATCGAAGTTATACAGTTGCCATACTATATATCATTTTAGCATTTGGCAAATTATGGTAGCCTTATTAGTTTACCATAATTTTTTTAGAATAATCTTGACAAATTTGCAAATACTATATAAAATATTTGCAATGATTTAGAGATGTTTCTCAAAATCTATTTTATAGTTTATAAACAATGACGAGCTTTTGCAAGTTACTAATAGAGAATAAGGGTCTAAAGGCTGGAAGCCCTTTTAGAAAAACGCAATAGAATAACACATTGTTTTTATTTTTAAATTAATAAATTAAGTGGAAAACTATTATAAACCTAGTTTTCAATATAGGGTGGCACCGCGGAAATTATTTCGTCCCTATCATATTCAGGATATGATAGGGCTTTTTTGATGCCTATCATATTGAGCTACCGTACAATTTTTTTATTTAATCTGGTAGACTATAATTGGCTAAAGCCAATACTTTAGGAGGTTTATTATGGAAAAGTACAGAACACACACATGTGGTGACATCACACTAGAAGATGTTGGTAAAAAAGTAAAAATTGCAGGATTTGTGCAAACTATTCGTGATTTAGGAGGTCTTGTATTCTTAGATATTCGTGATATGTATGGAATTACACAAGTTGTAACTTCTGCTGAATCTAATATTGTTGATTTTGCATCACATATTCCTATCGAATCTTCTGTATCTGTTGAAGGTATAGTTAGAAAAAGAAGTGAAGATACAATAAATGAGAAGATAAAAACAGGTCTTGTAGAAATTTATATTGATGATATTCAAATTCTAGGCAAAAGAACTGCTGATTTGCCATTCGAGGTAAATACAGATCAAGACGTTAGAGAAGATTTACGACTAAAATATCGCTATTTAGATTTAAGAAATGATAAATTAAAATCTAATATTATTTTACGTAGTAAAGTTATACAATTTTTAAGAGAAGAAATGATAAAACGTGGATTTTTAGAAGTTCAAACACCAATACTTACTAGCTCTTCTCCAGAAGGTGCACGTGATTATTTAGTGCCTAGTAGATTACACGAAGGTAAGTTTTATGCACTTCCACAAGCACCACAACAATTTAAACAATTATTAATGGTTTCTGGATTCGATAAATATTTCCAAATTGCTCCTTGCTTTAGAGATGAAGACGCAAGAGCTGATCGTGCTCCTGGAGAATTCTATCAATTAGATATGGAAATGAGTTATGCTACACAAGAAGATGTATTTTCTATTATTGAACCAGTTATATACAATACATTTACGAAGTTTTCTGATAAAAAGGTGGCTGAATATCCTTTTCCAAGGATAACATATAAAGACGCAATGCTTAAATATGGTTCTGACAAACCTGATTTAAGAAATCCATTAGTAATAGTTGACGTTACAGATATTTTTGAAGATGAAAGTGTAACATTAAATGCTTTTAAAGGTAAATTAGTAAGAACCATAGCTACACATGACGTAGCAGATCAGCCAAGAAGCTTTTTTGAAGGAATGACAGATTATGCAATGAAAGAATGCAAAGCTAAGGGACTTGCTTGGCTTCGTATATTAGAAGACAGAACTTTCCAAGGACCTATTGCTAAATTCATCTCAGATGATGCAAGAGAAGAATTATTAAAAAGAACAGATTCAAAACCTGGTGACTGTTTATTCTTTATTGCAGAAACTCCAAAAATCGTTGATGCTCTATCTGGCGAAATTAGAACTGAGCTTGGAAAACGTTTAGGTTTAATTGATGAAAATATCTTTAAATTCTGTTGGATTGTTGACTTTCCAATGTATGAATTAGATGAACATGGCAATATAACATTTAATCATAATCCTTTTTCTATGCCACAAGGAGGTTTAGATGCTCTAAATACACAAAATCCTCTAGATATTGTTGCTTACCAATATGATATTGTTTGTAATGGAATAGAACTTTCTTCTGGAGCTGTTAGAAACCATGACATCGATATAATGGTAAAAGCATTTGAGCTTGCAGGATATTCTGAGCAACATGTAAAAGAAAAATTCGGAGCATTATACACAGCATTTCAATTTGGAGCTCCACCACATGCTGGAATTGCCCCAGGAATTGACAGAATGATCATGTTACTTACTGGTGCTGAAACAATTCGTGAAGTAATAGCATTCCCTCTAAATAGCAAAGCACAAGACTTAATGATGGGAGCACCAAGCTATGTTTCAAGAGACCAATTAAGAGATATTCATATTAGAATAGATAAACGTGAACTTTAAAATCATTATTTGAACTTTAGGGACATTTCTTAAAGTTCATAACTTTTATTTGATTTTTTTAAGACGAGGATTTAGAAAAACTAAATCCTTGTTTTTTTAGTAATAAAACAAATATTATTCTTTATATTATAAAATTGAAATTTTATTGTAGAATTAATATTTTTTTATTATAAAAATAATATTTATATTAACTAAAAAGAGCCCGATTAGCTTTTTATAGCTAACTAGGCTCTTTTGAACTTTAAGGAATGTCCCTAAAGTTCATTTATTTTCCATAATAACTGTCTAATAATATCTTCTTTATTTCTGTTACTAATGGTAATCTTGGGTTTGCAGGTGTACATTGATCTTCAAATGCTCTATCTGCTAATTCATCTACACTAGCTAAGAATTCTTTTTCATCCACTCCTGCTTCTTTAAATGATGCTGGAATATTTATGTCTTTATTCATTTTTCTTACAGCCTCTGCTAATGAGTGTACTCCTTCTTCTACTGTATTTGCTTTTAATCCTACCATTTTCGCAATTTTAGCATATTTTTCATCTGCAATATAATATTCATATTTAGGGAATGATGTAAATTTCGTTGGTTTACTTCCATTATATTCTATTACATATGGTAATAAAATTGCATTAATTCTACCATGTGGTAAATGGAATTTAGCTCCTAATTTATGTGCCATAGAATGACATATTCCTAAGAATGCATTTGAAAATGCCATACCAGCCATTGTACTTGCATTATGCATTCTTTCTCTTGCATATTTATTGTCACCATGATTATATGCTTCCTCTAGGTTTTCAAATACTAATTTTGCTGCTTTTTCGGCTAATGCATCTGTATAATCTGTTGCCATATTAGATACATATGCCTCTAATGCATGTGTTAAAACATCCATTCCTGTATCTGCTGTTAAAGATTTTGGAAGTGTTGAAACGAAATCTGGATCTACTATTGCAACATTTGGTGTTAATTCATATGCTGTTAATGGATATTTTTTACCTTCTTTTTTATCTGTTATAACTGCAAATGATGTAACTTCAGAACCTGTTCCAGATGTTGTAGGAATTGCTACCATTTGACATTTTTTACCTAGTTCTGGAATCTCATATGTACGTTTTCTTATATCCATAAATTTTAATTTTAATCCATCTAAATCTACATCAGGGACTTCATATAAAAGCCACATTCCTTTAGCAGCATCCATAGCAGAACCACCACCTAATGCAATAATTACATCTGGTTCAAATTTTCTCATTGCTTCAACACCTTTTTTTACCGTGTCAAATGATGGATCTGGTTCTACATCAAAGAATATTTCAGAATGTACATAATCTTGTCTTTTTCTTAAATGATATAACACTTTATCCACATATCCGAATTTAACCATTGATTCATCTGTTACAATAAATGCTCTTGAAATATCTCTCATATCCTCAAGATATTTTATTGCTCCTGCTTCAAAATATATTTTCTTTGGAACTTTAAACCATTGCATATTAACTCTCCTTCTTCCCATCTTTTTAATATTTATTAAGTTCATAGCAGATACATTATCTGTTGTAGAGTTTCCTCCAAATGTACCACATCCTAATGTTAATGATGGTGTAAATGAATTATATATATCTCCAATTCCACCATGTGAAGATGGTTGATTTACAATGATTCTACTAGCTTTAACTCTTTTTCCATATTCTCTTATTATTTCTGAATCTTCTGAATGAATAACAGCTGAGTGTCCAAGTCCTCCGTTTTCTAATAATTTTTCAGCTTTTTCTATACCTTCTTTACTATTTTTTACAATATAATATGCAAGTACTGGACTTAATTTTTCTTTAGAAAATGGATATTCTGGTCCAACACCTTCTTCTGGAACCACTAATACTTTTGTTTCTTCTGGCACATCAAATCCTGCTTGTTTTGCTATTTTATATGGACTTTGTCCAGGAATTTTAGATTGTAAAGCATATCCTTTTTCTTTATTAAACATTACTTCTTTTAACTTTTCTTTTTCTTCCTTAGATACAAAATAGCATCCTGCTTTTTTCATTAATTCTTCAAATTCTTTAGAAATAGATTCATCAACTATTACAGATTGTTCTGAAGCACAAATCATTCCATTATCAAAAGATTTTGATAAAACTAAATCATTTACTGATGTTTTTAGTTTTGCTGATTTTTCTATGTAGCAAGGAACATTACCAGGACCAACACCTAAAGCTGGCTTTCCTGATGAATATGCAGCCTTAACCATTCCAGTTCCCCCTGTTGCTAATATTAAATTAACATCTGGATGTGTCATTAATCTATTAGTAGCTTCTAATGATGGTTCTTCTATCCATAAAATACAATCTTTTGGGGCTCCTGCTTTTATTGCTGCATCTCTTAATATTTCTGCAGCTCTTTTGCTACATTGTTGTGCTGATGGATGGAATCCAAATATAATTACATTTCTTGTTTTTGCAGAAATCATAGATTTAAATATAACAGTTGATGTTGGGTTTGTTACTGGTGTTACTCCAGCTATTATTCCAATTGGTTCTGCAATTTTTATATAATCATCTTCTTCATTTTCTTCTATTATTCCCACTGTTTTTTCATTTTTTATATTATTATATATATAATCTGTTGCAAATAAATTCTTTATAATTTTATCTTCATAAATTCCTCTTCCTGTTTCTTCTACTGCTAATTTTGCAAGTTCCATATGGTGCTCTAATCCCGCCATAGACATTGCTTTCACAATTTTATCTACCTGTTCTTGATTAAGCTTCATATACTCTTTTGAAGCTTTTTTTGCTCTTTCTACTAAATCATTAATCATTTGTTCTATTTTGTTGCTATCATTTTTTGTTTCGGCCATAGACTATTCCTCCTTTATATTTATACATTTTTAATAATATCTTATTAATGTTGTAAAGTCAATAGAAACGCCTACTTTTTAGCAGTTATATTCTACCTATTTTTCCTTTTTTTCGTTTTTTTGCAACAAAAAAGGCTAGTACTTTTGCTAACCTTTTTTCTTTATTCATCATTTTTCTTCTGGAAATTGATGGCCTTTTTTTGCATTTAAGCTTGCTTTTCCAGAATCACGCTCTTTCTTTTTTATTTCACCTTGTCTATATCTCTCTTCTTCACCTTTTAATAATTCTGCAATTTTATTTTTTGAATCTTTAATTCCTAATTTATTTCCTTCAAGTTCTATAGCATCAAAAAAAATCTCTCTTTTTTTCTCATCTGGAATATTTTCCGGTATAGTTTGTTTCATAAATTCCCTTATTTGCATAGAATAACCTATATGTTTATAATTGCATAATATTTTTTTGGCTGCAAGTCTAATTAATTTTAATTTAATCTGACTTTCCACATTCTTTCTTTCTGATGAATTATCTTTTTCTGACTCTAATCTTCTACGAACTGTATAAATATAATTTAATACAGAAGAATCTTTTGCTTCATTAATTAAGTAATACATCTGATCTATTACTTCTGGAATTTCTTCTAATGACATTGTTCTAACTTTAATTTCTTGATTACTAATTATACGTTCTACAATATCTACTTTTTGCCCTTTATCTAATCCTTTAATAATATCAATTCCATTATCATCAAATAAAATAGCAGACTCATCTATAGATTCAATTATTTTAGATCTTTCTGTCTTTGTTAATTCATCACTTATCTGTGCAGTAAGTTCCAATTGTTTTTCTGGTTCATCCATTGTTTGAATAGCTGTAACTACTGTTTTCTTTGCGTCTTTACTATCCTTTTTTATTTGTTTCATAACATATTGTTCTAATTCATCATCACTCATACTTTTTAATTTAGCAATTAATGCTTTTCTTTCTCTATTATCCAAGAATCTTTCTATTTTATCTTTTAGTTCATCTATTTTCTTCATTTTCACTCCATAATTACATAAAATTTTGAGGATTTAAGGCTTTTCCATTTTTTCTTATTTCAAAATGTAAATGTGGTCCTGTTGAATTTCCTGTTGAACCAACTGCTGCTATTTTATCTCCTGCTGAAACTCTTTGCCCAACACTTACATATAATTTACTACAATGTGCATACCACATCTCGTATCCATTATCACATTTTATTTTTACAATCTTTCCATAAGATCCACTTGTCCCAGAAAATATTACTGTTCCTGATGCTGCTGCCTTTATTGGTGTTCCAGACGGAGCTGCTAAATCCAAACCTGTATGAGCACTTGAACGTATACTACTTCTTTCTCCAAATCTGGAAGTTATAGTTCCTCCTGAAATAGGTCTTACAGCGACAACCACTTTACTAGATTCTTCTTCTTTTTTACTCTCTTCTGCTTGCTTAGCTTCTTCCTCTAATTTCGCAACTTTTACATCAATATTTTCTGACTTTAATTTTGATACTGCTGTAGTTTCATCTAATGTCTCAATTACCTCTTTTTCAAAAATCTGTTTTACTCCAATATCAAGTGCTAATTTATCTTTATATTCATTTTGTAAGTCATTTACAATTTTGTCTGCTTCCTCTTCAGTACTCACATATGTTTGTATGTTCCCATCTATAGTAATTCCATACGCTGTATATGTTGTAGAAATATTTTCTTTTATTTTATCTAGCACTTCTTCTCTATTTGTTTCTTTATTACTAACAAATTTAGGTTTATATTCTGTTTCAACCTCTAAATTTCTGAAAGCTACCCCTTTATCTTTACTCTCTATATAATTATTTATCTCATCTTCTATTTCATTTTTATCTGTTATATAACCAATTACTTCACCATCTATTGTTACTTCATATAAAATATTATATTTTAATAAAAAAATAGCAAATATCATTAATAAAATAGTGGTAAATATTTGTGTAATCCTTATAACTTCTTTTGTGTGGATTTCTTTTATTTTGCTTAAAATATTTATTCACTCTCCTTTGATTTCTACACACAAGCATTATTTATTATACTATATATTCTATGTTTTTTCAATTTATGTATACATTAAATTCCCAATTTTTTAATTTTTTTATATTATGTTTATCTCAAAATGTAAAATTTTATAATTTTTTCTCAATTTTTCTCACTTTTTCTAATTTTTTCTTGCATTTTTATTAAAAAAACAAGTATAAACCCTTCTATAATCCCAAAAAGACAAACTATATTAAAACTATAGTTCGTCTTTTTTTATCACTATTTAAGATTTGCTTTTATCTTCCTCCCATTCCGGCCTCCGGCCACCACCGACCTCCGCCTCCAGAAGAAAATCCGCCTCCACTTCCACCAGATGACGCCATATGTGAAGAATATGTTAAACTCATCACATTATATGATTTCGTTATATTATGTGTAAAACCTGTAAAACTACAATTTTTATCTATATATAGTGGATTACATGTCATATTTAAAATTGCGCTATCATTTGGATTATTTCTCCAATATTCTTCTGTAAATACATATGGATATTTTGCTTTTAACTGATCAATAACTGTTTTTGGCATTCCAAAAGCTGTTGCAAACACTAAATACTTCTCCCATATAAGTAGGTCAAACACTCCTTTTTCCTCAATTAATGAATACTTTTCTAAATATTTTTTTAATCCCTTCCATTCTTCTTCTTCATATACTCCCTTTTGTGTTAACTGATAAATATTATCTTTCGCCCTTCTACTTACTTTATATATAAATATCATTTCCAATATGAATAATGGTAAAGTTATAAATAATATTAAGACTTTAAACTCAAAAATACAAGGAAATAAAATTGATAATATTGTACCAAAATAAATCATCTTTTCTCCTGTATTCTTATACAATCTTTGCTTTTTTCTATCTATAATTCCTTCTTTATTTAAATTACGTTCTATATTTTTTAACATATTTTGAATATGTTTTTTATATTTATAATATTTATCTTTCGCAAACCTATTTAACTTATCTACTTGTATTTCACTATCTCTTCCTATTGCATCACTTAATAAGCTGTATATATCGAATTCATCTGGTTTTAAATCATTAGGCTCTTTTATTACAGATATAAATTGAGCTCCATCTTTCTTTTCAATTTTTATATAACCTTTCAAACACAGATTTAATATATATGAAGCAATAACATTTGATTGCTTGCCATCTGTCCAATAAAAATCTTTATAAAAATAATATAAATACGCAGCTTCTCCTGGAGTAGATTCTCCATCCCTAGGTATATCCCTAAAATATTGTATTCCCTTTCTCTGTAATCCATCCCCATCTTTTCTAGCAATAATTAAATATTGTATAATCTTTACTAAACCAAAGAGTAAAATTATCCCTTCTATAGTAAATATAACTGTTAGAATAATATTTCTTAATTTTATGATTTGATTTGTTTGTTCTGCCCAACTCTCCTCTTCTTCTAATATTTCATCCTTCATATTGATATTTATTATATTTGCTGTATCAAATATTTTTTCCGTAAACATACTTCTCAATTCTAGCATTTTTCCTGCACTAAAATTTTTTATATCAAATTTTAGCATATCATTTGAAATTCTCTCGACTGTACCATTAACCTCACCATGTCCCCATACTTTTAAATTATCTATATTTGAAACAGGCTTAGGTAATTTTATAATTCCACTAATCTTTTTACAAGCTATACCATTAGAAGAATCTAATAATTTCCAATAGAATTCTTGGCAATCATTATATGATTTAATAACATTGTCTACTTTATAAGAAATTTGATACTTGACATTTCCCCTTGATTCATCTTTTCCAGTTCCCCAAGCAATCTCAAATTCATCTATACCCGTTTCTAATCCATAAAATTCTCCTTCTGGTACATGATACATGTATTTATTTATATCTGTTAAATTCATATTTTTATTAAAATCTACTACATTTACATCACTTATTGAATATTCATCTGTATCTGTAAAAGTTCTAAATAATGTACCCGTATTTTGTACATATATATCCCATGTTTCTATTACATTCATGCTTCCATCTAAATTTAAATTTATCTCATAAGATAATTCATTCATTTTTTGTTTTTGAATATCTTTATCTGCAAAAACTTTAATTATTATTTGTCCAAATATAATTATACAGATTATAAAAATTACTATACTTATAATATTGAATTTAGTTTTTTTAATCATTTTTTATTTGGAACCTCCTACATAAAACATTCCAGCTAATTTAGATATTGGCATTGATTGAATCCATACTGTTCCTGGTCCTGTTAATGTTGTTAAAAATAAACCTTCTCCTCCAAAAACAATATTTTTAACTCCTTTTACAGTCTCTATATTTAAATCAACATTACTTGTCATTGCTGCAACATATCCATTATCAACTTTAATTTTCTCTCCAGATGCTAATTCTCTTTTATATACTGCTCCATCAATTTCTAAAAATACTTTCCCTGGACCTTGAAATTTTTGCATTATAAAGCCTTCTCCACCAAAGAATCCTGCCCCTATCTTTTTTCTAAAATGCATCGAAATATCTACAGTTTGTTCTGCACATAAAAAAGATCTTTTTTGCCCAATAATAGTTTCTCCTTCATTTAAATTAAATTCTAAAATTTGACCTGGAAAAGAAGACGCAAAAGCAATCTCTACATCATCTTTTTCTGCTGTATACACATTCATAAATATAGATTCTCCAGCTAAAGCTCTTCCCAGTCCCTTCATAATTCCACCATTAGTTGTTGTAGTCATTTTTATTGCATCATCCATCCAGCTCATTCCGCCATTTTCCGTTACTATAGATTCTCCCTTCTGTAATTTACATACAACATATGGTAATTCTTCTCCACTTATTTTTGTTTCCATATAAAATCCTCCCTTTATTTTTTCTTATTTTACCATACTTACTTGTTACCAACAATATTCTATAATATGTTTTAGAAACAAAAAAAGAATATAGCACAAAACTATATTCTTCCTATAACTAATTTATATTATTCTGCTGATTCTTCAGATTCTTCATCTTTAACTTCTTCATTATTATCAGGAGTATTATTATATTCATCTATAATAGCTTTTTGAATTTTCTCCCTTGTTTCAGCATTGATTGGATGAGCTATATCCTTAAATTCTCCATTTTGAGTTTTTTTACTTGGCATAGCAATAAATAATCCATCTTTCTCAATAACTTTAATGTCATGAACAACAAATTCGTTATCGAATGTTACAGAAGCTACTGCTTTCATTCTGTTTCCTGAATCTACTTTTCTTAAACGTACATTTGTGATTTGCATTTGAGCACCGCCTTCCAAAGTTTATATATTATTGTACATTTATATGTACACCTATATTATTCTTCAAAAAAAACTTTTTTCCTTCTATTTTTTCAAAATTATTTATTTTTTAACAAATTTGAAATATTTATCATAAAATAGTAATAATTATATTGAAAAAAAACCATAATAATTATATAATTTTATTTGTTTAAAAACATAGGAGGGAAATTTAATGCCTAATCTTAACTTAATAAAAAAATATAATAGAGTACATATGATTGGAATTGGTGGAGTCAGTATGAGTGGAATTGCAGAAATTCTTCATTATTTTGGTGTAACAGTTACAGGCTCTGACCTAGCTAATTCTGAAATAATAGAAAAATTACAAGCAAATGGAATTCCTGTAACAATTGGTCATGATTTTCAAAATTTAGAAAAAGCAGATATTGTTGTATATTCAGCTGCCATAAATCCAAATGATCCAGAAATGCAAAAAGCACACGAATTAAATATACCAACTTGCGAAAGATGTGATTTTCTTGGTATGCTTACAAAAGCTTTTAATGATACAATAGGTATTTCTGGTACTCACGGAAAAACAACAACTACTTCTTTAGTTTCTCTTTGCTTCTTAGAAGCTGGATTAGATCCAAGTATACAAGTTGGAGCTATATTAAAAGCAATTGATGGAAACTATAAAGTTGGTTCTAGTGAACATTTCATAATAGAAGCTTGCGAATATGTGGAAAGTTTCTTGAAATTTTTTCCAAAAGCAGAAATTATTCTTAATATAGATAATGACCATCTTGACTATTTTAAAACTTTTGAAAACATAAAAAAAGCATTTATAAAATATGTAAAATTAATTCCGGATGATGGTTTACTTGTTGTAAATGGTGATGATGAAAACTGTTTAGATTTATTGCAATATACAAATGCTTCAAAATTAACTTATGGAATTACAAATAAACATACTGACTTTTTTGCAGTAAATATAGTTTTTGATAATAATGGTTTTCCAGCATTTGATGTTTACAAAAAAGATAAATTCTTTGAAAGAATACAATTAAAAATTCCTGGAATGCACAATGTTTTAAATTCATTAGCATGTATTGCTCTTTGTGATTATTATGGAATAGAAAGTAAATATATAAAATCTGCTTTACAAAAATTTACAGGAGCACATAGAAGATTTGAATATAAAGGCACAATAAATAATGCTCCAATATTTGATGATTATGGTCACCATCCTACAGAAATAATAGCAACAGCAAAAGCATTAATGAATAAAAAATATAATAAGTCTTGGGTAATTTTCCAACCTCATACTTATAGTAGGACTAAAACATTATTAACAGACTTTGCTAAAGCTTTATTAAACTTTGATAATATCATAGTAACAGATATATATGCAGCAAGAGAAACAAATAAATTTGGAATTTCTTCTAAAGATTTAGTAGATAAAATAAATTCATTAGGAAAAAAAGCAATTTATATCTCTAGTTTTAAAGATATAGAAGATTATTTAAAAGATCATGTTCAAGAAAATGATATTGTTTTAACTTTAGGTGCTGGAACAATAACTAAAATTTCTGATGAATTAAGTCATTGCTCAAATTTTTAATTTATGTACAATAATTTATTTTAGTAGAGAATAATTAATTATTCTCTACTTCTTTCATTTGTTTTAGCATTGTATCTGCGAAAATTCCATACCCCTTTTCGGGATTATTTACCATTACATGTGTAACTGCTCCAACAAATTTCCCATCTTGAATTATCGGTGAACCACTCATTCCTTGTATTATTCCTCCTGTTTTTTCCAAAAGTCTTTCATCAGTTACTCTTATTATCATATTTTTATTTGTTCTATTTGTAGAAGTATATACTTTTTCTATTTCTATTTCATATTCCTCCTGCTTATTATTATCAATTGTACATAATATACTAGCTTTTCCAACTTTTACTTCTTCTCTTGGCATTACTTCCATCTCTTTACTCGTATCATTTTTTAATTCTTCTACATTATCCAACTTCCCATAAATACCAAAATTAGTATTTTTATATACTTCACCAATTACTTTTCCATTATCTATACTGCCTTGTAATTCACCAGGTTTACCTTTTTCTGCTTTTACTATAGAAACAATTTTGCTTGTGATAATGTCTCCTCTTGCTATATCGATTAATTCTTCTGTATCAACATCCAATATTCCATGGCCTAAAGCACCAAAATCACCGGTTTTTGGATCATAAAATGTAATTGTACCTACACCGTGAAGCTGCATCCCTAACCCATAACCCTAATTTATATTCATTTTCACTTGTCTTAGTTGGTAATATCGTTGTATCATAATTGTTTCCATCTCTAACATAGGTAATCTTTACATAATTTCCATTACATTCATTTACTTTACTAATAAGATCTGCAGTACATGTAATTGATTCATCATCTACTTTAGTTATCATGTCCCCTTCTTTTATTCCAGAGTTTTTATATGGCGTATAATTATTATTATCAACTCCTTGTATCTCAGACATTCCAACAACTAATACTCCACTTGTATACAATCTAAGACCTATCGTCTCACCACTTGGTATAACGACAGAATTTGGTATTACATTTACTGTTAAATCTTTTACAGAAAATCCTGCTAAATTTAATGATAAATCTACTTTTCCTACATTATTACTTATTTTGTCATCATCTGTATTTACCGCTTCTATTGTTTGACCATTTATATCAGAAATACTCAATCCTAATATAGTTTTTAAATTTAAATTTTCACCCTGCAATAATATTAAATCATTAGGTATAGATGTTATATTTGTTACATATACTAATATAATAAAAAGCATTAAAATCAATAAAATTTTTTTAATTTTTTTCATAGTATAAACCTCTTATACTATATATGTTATCCCATTTTTTTATCTTTAATACTAGAAAAAAGATACATATAAAATGTATCTTCCTTTCTTTATTATATTATGTTGCTAAACTTAAACTCTTATAAGAATTATATCGTTCTCTAAATAGGGCTGTATAATATGCTTTCCTTATTTCTGCAGAGCACGATGATGAATTAATAAGTTTTTCCAAATCTGTTGTAGTATTTCCTAATGCATTAGCTGCCGATGAAGTTTCATTTGATGTAGTTATCTCTGTTGACGTGACAATACAAGCATAATCTGCTGTTGCATCTCCATGAGGGAAATAATTTTTAGTTGTTCCATCATCAGATACAAAACTTTGTGCTTCAAAATCTATATTTCTATATCCTGTAACTGTTCCAGAAAATGTTGCACTAAAATGCCTAATATCGTGGTATTGATTTGCAGTTTCATCCAACAAATATATTAATTTTGGGTCCACAAATTCTCTATTCTTATTATTTGTTACTATACTATATCCCATATATGTGCCATTTCCAATATTTTGACCTTGCATAAATGACAATAAACAAGTATTACTTAATATTAAACTCCATTCTGTTTCTGTTAAAGTTGGCATTTTTACAGGAACAGAAGAATTCTCATTTACTTTTGCAATAGTAGTCCTAAGATTAGTTGTAATAGAATTTCTAATTACCTGTTGTTTATGTTCATTAAAAACATTTAGCATTGATCCATCAGTTGCTGTAAAATCAATTAATTTTCTATTAGCAATATTACCTGTAATTCCCAAATCTTCTGCGTTTACATCTACGATATCTCCTAAAGTAATACCATCTAATATACTTCTTATTCTATTTGTAAACTCATATGCTGAACTTAAATATTTCTGTGCACTAGTATCTTGTTGTAAAGAGTAACCTAATTCATTTATCATAATTGAATCATTAGTATTTATGGTTCCATCTACATTATATTTAAACCATCTACTTCCAGACCAATAGGCCTTTTCCCTACGACCATTGGAATTTGTTACATATGCATAATTTAATTTTTGGTTTGTCCCATCTTCATATGTTGTACGTGTTACTTCTGTTAAAGTCTCTGGATCTATATTAATAGTTCCTGCATCTGTTTTATATATAGTTCCACTTGCATTAGTTCTAGATGTATCTATTAAAAATCCTGAATCTGTTTTATAAGTACTTCCATCTTTATAAAAAACAGTTATATAATTATCCAAAGTATAATTTATAATTATATCTTTTGAACCTTTTTGATATCTTGCTGAATAATATACATATGGTTTTAATGCTGTAGCAGATGTATTTGAATTTAAATTTATTGTTCCATCAGGTTCTACAACATTATTATATTTTGTATATATATAATATCCGTCATATAGTGTATATACTAAAGCTGGTATAAAATCAGATAACTCCTCTTCTGTATAACCACTTTGTCCAAAATTAGTTGCCAAAGAATTATAGAATGTAGTTACTGAAGCCTCTACATCTCTTATTTTCTCTTGTGCTATATTTTGTGTAGTACTATTTAATTCATTAATTTGAAATGCTTTTATTGCATCATATGTGGCATTATTTAAAATAGTATCATAATTTGCCTGTAAATTTACATAATTTATTTGAATTTGAATATATAAAGACATTACTAATACTATAGGTATAACAATAATTGAAAATATTACTATCCAGCTTTGTAATTTCATATTATTTCCTTTCTTTACTTTTGTAACTCTTTTATTACATAAGAAAAATATTTCACATTAAAACTCACGAGTGCAAAAACAATCCTGTGTGATTGCGAAGCAATCTGTGCATTTGCGAAGCACTTTTCTTATTGTGTAGGAAAAATCATTAGATTTTTCTGTAACAACAAGGTTAAGTTTCCTTAGTCTTGCGCGATTGCGAAGCAATCTGTGCATTTGCGAAGCACTTTTCTTATTGTGTAGGAAAAATCATTAGATTTTTCTGTAACAACAAGGTTAAGTTTCCTTAGTCTTGCGCGATTGCGAAGCAATCTGTGCATTTGCGAAGCACTTTTCTTATACAATAAAAGAAAAAGGTGTTATTTACAATACACCCCTTATTTCTTTTTCGTTTTAATTTCTTCCGTTAACAGTAACTATTCCACCACTTGCTGCTCCTAAAGTTGCAGAGTCATTTCCTGTTACTCTATAAAAGAAGTTTCTTAATAACTGAGAAATTGTTGTGTTTGTATTTTTTACACTAACAGATACAATATCTCCTTCTTTTAAATATTTTGTATTATTATTTGAAGCATTATTTATATCTCCCATAATCTGTGTTGTATATTCTGAATAATATACATTTTCACCAATCTTTTCATATGCTGTTTGAGCTGTTTTCTTACCTGGATTTTCGTCTAAGATTTTTACTTCAATTTCTACATCATATGTATTTCCTGTTGAGTTTATTTCTTGAACGAATTTATTATAATTAGCTAATGTTATTCTTCCGGTAGCTCTAATATTATCTGTAAATGTTGTTGTAGCATCTTGAACTTTTAATTGTGAGACATCATCACTACGATCAGCAACTGACATTAAGGGAAAAATAAACATTAATACAGCTGCTAATATAATAGCTAAAATTGTTACTACTGTATCTCCCATTTCTTATTACCTCCTATTTGCCTTCTTATTAATTATTTAATGTATATGTTATAATTCTTTTATATTGCTTGTTTATATCTGGAACTAATTCATTTGTATCTTGATTTTCTGTTAAATCTTCTTCTGTTCCCAATCTTTCTACAAATTGTGCACTTGCACCACAGCTACTAATAATATTTTGAACTACTTCATCTACATGTTGTTTTATCATAGTGGTGTTACCTCTCCATGCTTCATACCTGGTTACTCCATTTTCTACCCAGCTTTCTTCATCTAAATCTAATGAATTCTTATTTACTCTAGATCCTCCAACCACTTGTCCACTTTGATATATTGTTAAAGGATTTTCATTTCTATCATAAAATTGCACTGCATAATCTTCTTGTGCATATCTATATAGAGTTGGAATAACATCTGCTAATGTAACTATTCTTGATAACTCTCTAGTTTCATCTGCTGAAAGTTCTATATATTCATATGAATTCTGTCTATCTGCACTTTTTACTATTGCATCTGCTGTAGTTTTAGCTTGTGTAAGAGTAACCATGGTTATTGACAGTGCCATTATAAACAATAGCATAAAACCTGCCATTTTTAAAGCTTCAACTGCGTTTTCCATGATTACTCTCCTCCTTTGTTATCATTTTATCCTTCTATCTTTATTGCTGTTACATATCCTTTATATTGTCCCTCTGCTGTTTGATAATTTGTAATTGATACTGTATATCTCTTTGTAGGATCAAATGCACTTTTTACTTGTGATAATAATGTATTATCTTTACTACCAGAAGCATTTGTTGATAAACCTGTTGTTGTTACCAATATGTCTCCTAAATCTGGCATTGTTTGATTATTATTTCTTATTGCATCTATTAATGCTTTTGCTTGTGTTCCATTTATTTTTCCTTCATAATTCTCGAATGTATTATTATGTGCTTGTACTTGTTGATTTGATAATTCATCCATATTTGTTGTACTTTTTGCCTGATTAAAAATGTAAACTCCTAATGCTATAATTAAAATTGCAAGTAATATTGCACCTGCTATGATTAATGCTTTTGATGCATTCTCCATAATTACTCTCCTCCTTTGTTATTAATTTAAAACTTCTGTAATAATTCTTACACTCATTATTATGGGTTACTTACCTTTATTTTTGTAACATAACCTTTATATTGTCCCTCTGCTGTTTGATATTCTGTAATTGTTACTGTGTATTGTGATGTTGTTGCAAATGCATTTTTTATAGATGATAATTGTGAATTATCTTTAGTAGCTCCGCTAACACCTGTAACAGTAATACCTGAAATTTCTACATAAATATCTCCTAAATCTGGCATTGTTTGGTTGTTATTTCTTACTGCATCTATTAATGCCTTTGCTTGTGTTCCGTTTATTTTTCCTTCATAATTCTCGAATGTGTTATTATGTGCTTGTACCTGTTGATTTGATAATTCATCCATATTTGTTGTACTTTTTGCCTGATTAAAAATGTAAACTCCTAATGCTATAATTAAAATTGCAAGTAATATTGCACCTGCTATGATTAATGCTTTTGATGCATTCTCCATAATAAATTCCTCCTTTGTTTTTTTATAAATATATATTTTAAAAAACCTTATTAACTAAATTTAAGATATTTGTTCAATATATAAATAGCTTAATCTTTTTGTTTTTTTATGATATTCTACTTTAGTACATTTAAATTTTACATTACTGTAATTATTAACAAAATTAGATATTTCACCTAAATTTAATAATTCCATACTATATACTTTTTCTGAATCTGTAATATATATATCTGATCTTACAGAATATGAATCATCTTCTATATATTTACCAGTTGAATCTTTAGGTATCTTATACCTTTCATTATTATCTATTGCTAAATTAACAATTGTTGCAACTTCATTTCCATAAAATTCTTGATCTATATATTTAGAAAATTCATTATTAAATTTTTGTACCTGATTTAGGTCACTTTTATACATTGAATATGCATATGTGATTGATATAACTATACATATTACTATTACGCTAATTATTATAATTATCTTTTTCATATGCACCCTTTCTATTATTATATCATTTTTCTACAATATTTGTAAATATTTTTATAATATTTGTAATTGTTAAATCTTGTTAAAGATTACTTCACTAATTACTCCATCATTTTCATTTACCCTGCATCCAAATAAAGCTCCTGCATCTGCATATACTTGTAATAGATTTACCATTTGAGAATTATCCAAATTTTCTAGTCTTGTGTTAGATACTCCTGAAAGACCATTGGTAATTCTAACTGTTATATAACCTCTTTCACCATAATTAAGATTTAAAGAAGTATTATTATCTTTGGCTTTATTTATTACAGTAACTACATCATAAATATTATTTTCTTCTGAACCTTCATATCTTGTATATTCATTATTTGCTTCTGTCTGTTGTCTTTGATTAATTCTATCATATATATTTTTAGAATAATTTCCATATGAAGTAAATAAATATACAAATAGTGAGGCAACCATAAGAGCTATTAATACTCCTCCTGCTATTATAAGTGCTTTTGATGCATTTTCCATAATTAGTTGCCCCTCCTTTTTTTATCTTGTTTCTACAAAATGCATAGATTCTACTCTACCATTATTAAAAAATGTAGTCGGATTGTTATCATCAATATCAAATTTCATTCTTTTAAATTGAATATATTCATAATACTTAGCTGCAGCCTGCTTTAATGCACTTCTATCAATAGTTGCATTAACATTTAACTGAGTACATAATTCCTGAAATCTGGAATCAGTACTACTACTTGACTTTGCTAAATATTCCCACTGACTATCAGAAACTTTTCCAGCAAACCTAGAATCGTAAACTGTTTCATTCATAACATTTTCAATCTTTTCATTTATATCATCTAAATCATATGTACCAGCTGAAAATAGATTGCCTGTTGAACCAGAAAGTTCTTTAATCTGCATTGTAAGTGACATTTCATCATAACTTCCATACTTTACATCAGAACTTTTATTATAGTCATTCATTTTATTAACAAGACCTAATAATTCACTTCCATATAATACTTTTTCATATGATAAATAACTTTTATTAAAGTCTGATGCTCTTTGTGCCTCTATGCCTTCTTGTTCTAGTCGTTGGCTATCACCCCAATATGTAAAAACATAATATACTAATATTGCAAGCATAACCGCAATTAAAACTCCTCCGGCAATAACCAATGCTTTTGATGCATTTTCCATATTATTTCTCCTTTACATCTATTTACATTGCTGACATTGTAGAGAATGAACTTGACATACTTGTTAAACCTATCAATACTAATGGAGCTATTAAATATCCAACAAACATACATACCATAGGAGCAAAACCTATACCTTTTCCAATTAAACCTTTACTAGCAATTAATCTATCATTAGATTCTTTTCTCTTTGCTTGGTAATAATCTCTTTCTGTATCAAGTTCATCAAATGCTTCTACAATAGGTATTTTTTCTACAGCTGCTTGAAGACTTTCTACTATTCTAATCATATCTTGATATGATATATCTTCTTTTAATTGTTCTAGAGCTTCCCACGCTCCAGCTTCATAGTTATTAACACATTTACTAATTGGCTCTTTAAATATATTAGCATATCTTTCAAGCCATTCTAGTATCATCTCAACATTTACTCTCTCTATTCTCATAAGCATTAATATAATAGTTTGGAATTGCATTACTTCGTTTTCCATTTCCATTTGTCTCATCTTCTTTTGGAAGATTAATAATAAGATTGGGAATCCATATCCCATTAGCGCAAATGCTAAGCTTATTAAAATTTCAAACCATTGTAAATATTCTCCATTAATAGTTTGTAGTTTTTCGTAAATTCTCTCAGAATCAGTAGTTAAAGTATCATCTGTAGCCCCCTCATAATATTCTGACCTTTTCATTGCATTTAAGATATCATCTTGAGTTGCTTTTAAATTTCCTCTAAACATATCTAGGAAAACATTATCTATTTCAGTCTTTCGCATTGCCTCTTGTTCATCTGTCTCATTCATCTCACCCATTAAATCATAATCGGTTGTCGGTTCTGTATAAATATAATTAACTTGCAGATTATGCAAAGCAATCATTATTATAATAGAAGCTATAAATACTACTATAAATAAACATATTCTATTTACATATAACCACGATAGTTTTAAAGGTGATGCTGCATCTTTTAATAACTGAGTTTGTTTTCTATAATCTCTTGTTCCTTCCTTTGGAATGAACATATCCACAAACTTCTTGATTGGTGGTTTTCTATATAATTTTTCTTGCCATGGATTTTCTGTGTTCTGAGTCTTAGTATTTACTGATCCATTATCTTTCAATTTTCTAGTTAAAGTATAACAAATAAATGTTATTACAATTACTAAAATTTGTACAATCATTCCTTGTTTTCCCATATAAAAGCTTTTGGTAAAAGCGAATTGGCTAACAGACCAATTTTTAATCATCTCTAAGAATAACATAGGCACAATAGAAATTACAGATAAACTTTGGAAAACATAATCTAATTTATCTCTTTTTAATATTTCTAGTTGCATTTCTTGTGTAATATTATTTAAATTCTTTAAGTATAATGATGCTCCATCTTTCTTTCTATCTCCATACTCTTTTGTTAAATATGAGATTCCAGCAAACTCTTTTAAATAACTGTTTGGAGCTATATCATAATATTTTTCTAGTTCCATTTCTGGGTCATCAGAAATTAATATTTCATAAATTTTCTCTGCTTGTCTTGAAATTTCTAATTCGTTGTCTTGTGCTGTCTGATATATTGCCTCTTCAACCATATTAAATTCATGATAAGCATGTCTTATTTCTCCAAAGAAATCTATTTGTTGCTTCAATAGATTATTATCAATTTTATCAACCATTCCATCTATCATACTATCCATAATAAAGATCTCAAAAATTAATAAAATTCCTAGCAATAATACATTACTATATGTAAGCCAAATAATGACAATAGTAAGAGGTATGACTATTATTAAACCTTTTGTTAATATTTGTGAAGCTTGTTTTCTTGTTAAATATTCGTCATCAATATTTAATATTTCTAATCTTCTACGTAATTTTAACAAATAACGTTTTACAAGTGGTATTTTTCTATATTGTAGGTATAGTCTCTGGAATAAGATATCTGCTGAAAAAGCGGTATTCTGTGTTCCCCTTTTTAATTGTTGTAATTGCTTATATTGAGAACTTTGCATCTTTTTTCTCAATCTTAAGTAAACAATTACTATTACTAAGAAAATAACACCTATTGCAATTGCAAGATACAAAAATCCTTGATTTGACATTTAAGGTTTTCACACCCCTTTCTATTCTTCTTTTGCTTTTCTTTGTCTAGCTGTTTTTTTACCAACTTTTTCTTCTACTTCTGCAGTACTATTTTTTGAACTTCCCCAATGATCTTCTATAAATTTATCAAATTCTGCTAAATCTTTATCATCCATATTCAATCTCATTTCTTGAATATTATGATCTGTAATTTTATTTGTAAGTACATATATACCATCATGATATTCCATAATGTTTCTATATGTATATAATTCCTTGTTTGTTACTTTTGTAAAATAATGTGTAGCATTATCAAAGAATTTTTCCATTTTTCCTTCTAATGTTTTTTCATTTCTAAAATCAAATGTATATTCATTCTTTTCCTCTACAGGTATACATTCTGTTACTCTTTCTATATATCTTCTACCTCTAAAGTCTTTTACCAAGTGAATATCAAAATTTAATACTTGTACAACTTGCTCTTCTGCAGTCTTTTCATTTGTGAACACACCTGTTCTTAACATTGAGTTTCTTAAAGCTGTAACTAAATCTGGGAATGTTTTAGCATGGTGTGTAAATAATGTGAATTTAGAAGCAACTTGGGCAGCTTGAATCATCCAAGATGCAACCGGGTCTGTTGCAACCTCACCTATAATGTTAACAGAACCATCAGTCTTCTTTTGAACGTCCAAACCTTCCTGTCCAGAAATTGTTTCTGTTTCTCTAAATGTCAAAATATTTCTTGTTGGATAAATTTTTCTTAAATGAAGCTCGAAAGCTGTTTCCTGAACCCTTATGTTCATTGTTTCATATATGTTTTCTATCATACCCATAAGCATGGTTGTTTTACCACAACCTTGCTCACCTGTAAGTGAAATAATACGAGCTCCTTTTACTAAATATTTTAATAAAGCTATTGCATCTTCTTTTCCTGGTTGTGTAATTAATTGTTCCAATGTTGCACGCTTTACGTCGAATTTTCTTACGAAGAATGCCCATGTTTCTGAGAAACTTGGTCTAACAACAACAACACGAGAACCATCTTTCATTTCATTTATCTTATAACCATTAGTATCTGATAATTGACCTGGGTTATTATATTTATAAATATTTTGACAAACTCTTTTTAATTCTGCTTCTGAACCAAAAGATAAGAATGCTAAACGTATAGATTTACCTTGGAAGAATATCCAAATACTATCACAAGCACGTGGTACCTTATGTTCCATAACCTCATTTAAATAATCTCCATCAGTTTGTGCAACTTGGCTTAAGAAACTTTCTGGAAGTCCAGATACTCCACCTGATACACCATCTATGTTCATATCTCTTACTTCATCAATAGCACTATAACCTTTATAATGTTGATATATTCTTTGTACAACAACATTTAATTTATCAGAAAATGTAAGTACTAAACCTTCTTTTTCATAGATATCATTAATTTCATCTTCTGTTATTACATAACAAGGTTTTGCATCTCCTGCTACATATTTTAATGTTGCCAAATCATATTTCTTTATTAATTCTGTTAATGCTTCATATCCAAATTCTTTTTTATACATGTAAATTATAATATCAAATTTATCTTGTGGTGTAAGTAATGAAGGAACATCAAAAGGAATTGATTTAGATATATTTGTTTCATCTACTCCATATTCTTTAGAAAGTATGTCATAGATTAATTCTTTTACATATTTCTTATCATTAACATCTCCATATGTGCAGCCTTTTAAAGCCTTTTTCAATTCATATTTCTTATTTTTTCTTCTTTTTAACTCTTCTTCTGTTAGTCCTAAGTCATATAAGTTTATCTTTGTAATTTCATCAAGTCTTTTCTTAATGTATTCAGTCATTTTTTGCAAAGTATATGTTTGATCATCGACGTCAATTGCTTTTTCTACCTCTGCATTTTTCTTTTTTAGAATACTTCTATATACTATATATACAAAGAGTATGACTATAACTAGTATCCCTACAATATTAAGAATCATTTTTGAAACTCCTTCCTTAACTTTATTTCATCATTTGCACTTCATCTATTTTAAGTAAAATACCTTGAATTAATTCTTTCACATTATTTAAGAAGCTTACATTTCTATCTTTTTCTGATACAGTTTGCATTCTTAAGAAATAATCAACAACTACTCCTTCATCACATGCATCAGAAAATAATGTATTATACACTATAGGATATAAAGGATCTTTTGTTCTTATTGTTCTTAATATGTTTTTCTGTGTATATTTAGAAAACTTATCATATCTTCCAATATATCCTACTATATTAGACATTTTAGAAGTGTATCCTTTATTTCTAGATTCCATATATTCTTCAACAGAATGGCGTTTTTGAGTCATTCCATAAACAATTACATCAGAAATAGTTAAAACATCTTGTGCTAATTTATTTATTCCTTTTTTTAGGTCAACAATAACTATATCATATGCCATGTTTGCTTTTTTAATTAGTGAAACATAAAATTCGTCAATTGCAGTAGTTTCAACTCCATCATATCCTGATAGCACTTCTAATCTTTCTCTAAAAATTATCCCTGTGTAATCTTTAATTAATTCTGGAGACAATTTATTACTACCTTCTATTTTCATTAAACCAGCTACTCCTGATTCTATTCCAACAACCTTTTTAGTTAAATTTAGCTTTGCCAATATATTAGTTTTTTGAGTTTGTGGTTTTATATATGCAGCTTCTATTTCTTTATTATTTGCATATGTTGAAATTAGTAATACCTTTTTATTATGCTGTATTGCCATTTGAGTTGCTACAGCAATTGCGGTAGATGTTTGTCCGGTTTCTTTATTATCTTCTGTCCAAAATGATATTATTGACATTTTTCTCTCCTTTTCTAAGACACTAAATTTCTTTTATTATCTTTCTTATTTGAGGTCCTTGTAATTCTGGATCAATTTTTGCAATTATATATTCTAATCCATCTTTATACATTTGTGTTAAATTTTCAAACCTAACTTTTGAAACTTTTTGGTTTGTTATAATTGCAGTTTTATCCCCCATCTCTAATGGAAAATATATTCTTTCATCTTCCCACATAACCTTAGAACCTAATGACAAATAATTTAAATAATCATCATCTTCTTTTGTAACTTCCTTAGAAAATAAAACTTTTGTCATTTTTATTGGTGTTGGAAATTCACTAAGTATTTCTAATCCCCTTCTTATTTCATACATATCAAAGGACGTAACGAAAAAATTTTGTATTGCAGTATCTATTCCAAAACTTACTGCTGCCCTTGAACTATCTATATCCATTAATACATAATCATATTCTAATTGATCGACTGTTCTATTTGTATATTCAGCTACATTTTCCAATTTATTAAAACCAACTGCTATATCTATCTCTTCAAATTCTGTTATATAAGACATAGTAGGATTTAACGCTGGTACAATATATTTAGCTTTTTGCGTAAGTGTCGTATCTACTATTAATACTTTCTTCTTAAGTACTGCTAAGATCTTAGCAATGTATATTATTAAATCTGTTTTATCAAAAGCCCCTACAAACCCTACTTTTTTCATACTTCCTCCTAGTTTTAATTTATCAGTTTCACCTAATTTTAAATTGGGATCGAAATCTAAGATTTCGACCACAATTTAATTCATTATTTAAATTTAAAAGCAATTATTAATTTGTTGTTGTGTTTGTACTTGTTGTGTCTGTTGCTGAAGCCTCTGCTGCAACAGCTGCATCTTCAAGAGATTGTAAATATTGTTGTCTTAATTGTTTTTGTTGATCAATATGTTCTGTCATTGAAGATTCCATATTAGATTGTTTTTGTTCATTAGTTAAACCATTCATTTGACTTGTTATAACATCTCTTAAACTACGATTATATCTTGATGCAATCTCATTCTTTGCTTCATCTACGATATTTGGGTTAGCACTCATTAAAGCTAATGCTGCATCATTTACTTGATATGTTGGTGTAGCTGCTGCTTGCATTCCTGGATCTGTATATCTTGTAACATACATTTCTACAGTATTAGATTGATATGTTTCTATTATTGCACTAGACATTGAAATTGTTTCATCTTCTGATAAATTAATTGTTATTACACCTTCTGCTGGTGCTCCAGCTATTTGTGGAATTGTAACTTGTTTTTTAGAAACAACTATGTAATCTTGGCTATTACCGAAACGAATACGAACATCTACAAAATCTCCATCTACTAGATCAACTGGTAGTGATAACATATTATATTCTTGTTTTCTTAAGTCATTTGTAACAGTTTCAGAACTTGTTGTTAACATATCTTTTGTTAAAATTGTTCCACTTTTTAAATCGATTTTAGCAACTAAGTCTGTTATTGGCTCTCCAGTAGCTTCATCTGTAAAATCAGAAGCTTCTGCTAAATTTGATGATGGTACAACGCTAGCATCTGCTGTTGTTGTTGTTACATTTGCTGAAGATCTTGTTTCATCTCCAGCTATTGCAGATATTTGTATTCCTGAACCTGAAGATACATCTGCTGTTAAAATATACACTGTTCTTTGTGCAGCCTCCATTTCTTGTTGTTCCCTTCTTAAGTTAATTATCTGCATAAATAACAAACCAATTATAATTGCTGCTATGATTAGCATAACTAACATTCCTAATAAAAATGATACTCTTTTTTGTCTTTGCATTGGATTTGAAGCCATTTATTATTCCTCCTTATTTTTTATAAATTTCAATATAATCTGATTTTATTTTACAACACTCTACCTTTTAAAACAATATATATCTTTATTTCGTAATCTAAATTTCATATTTTCGTAACATTATGGTAATATTATAAAACAAATTTTTCCAAAGCTTTTGCAACACCGTCATTTTCATTTGTATCTGTTATAAAATCAGCAACTTCTTTAACTTGATTATTGCTATGACCCATTGCAATTCCTACCCCTGCATTTTTTATCATTACAATGTCATTATTATTATCTCCCAATGATATCACTTCTTCAGTCTTAATATTCTCTATTTTCATTATTTCCTGTATTGCATACCACTTATCTACATTCTTACTACTAACTTCTGTGTAGTAATAGCCTACATCAACCTCTTTAGTTCCTGCCTTAATCTTTTTTTGTGACATATGAGAAACTTCTAACACATCTATATTTGATATTCCTTTTATTTTTCTTAATATACTTGAAAATACTGATTTACTTTCATCACAAATTGTTATTTTTAAAAATTTATTTGTATTTAATTTTTTTATATAATCATAAACATTTTCTACAATATTGATATCTGTTTTTTTGTCATTACTTTTTTTAGAATTTTCGTAATTATAAAAAGCAACATTATAATTTAAAGATTTTGCTATAACTGAATTTTCTGTATATATATTATAATAAATACTATTTTTTTCGCACAATTCTATGATTTCTAAAACTTTTTCTTTATTTAAATAATTTTCATATAAAATTTTATCTTTTTGCATATCATATAATATAGAGCCATTTCCTGAAATATAGTATTTATTCGCTCCAATTTCTTTTGCTATTGAAAGAACTGATTCCGAAATTCTTCCAGAAGCTAACACTACTAAAATTCCCTTTGCAGTTATTTGTTTTATGATTTTTTTTGTAAATTCGGTAACTTCACCATATTTATTAAGCAAAGTTCCATCCAAATCAATAGTTATTAATTTATACATTTTTTATTCCTTTCTTATTATTCATTACAATAATATATATTATTCTCTATTTTTTTACAATATATATCCTTTTATTTTTTCAAATTTTTCCAGAATATTTTTTTTGCTTCTACACATCATATATATTGAAAAGACAAAGTTCTTTTCACACAATTTTTTTTACAATCCTAGGAGGTGAAATTTACAATGGCATATTCAAATACAAACAAAAAATTAGTTCCTGAAGCAATGAACGCTTTAGATAAATTCAAATATGAAGTAGCTTCTGAAGTTGGTGTTAACTTAAAAGAAGGTTATAATGGAGATATTTCTTCAAGAGACGCTGGTAGAATAGGTGGAAACATGGTTAAGAAAATGGTTCAAAAATACGAAAACGAAATGTTAAATAAATAGTTTTGAATAAATTTTCTTCTACTATTAAAAAATCATATTAAACAAAAATAAACGGATTCAAGAATTTTTAAACAATTATTTGTTAAAAAATCTAGAATCCGTTTTCTTTTTAATTAAGCTTCTGGCTCAATTAAACCATAATTTTTATTATCTTTTAATTTATATATTACATTTACTTTTCCATTCTCTAAATTTACAAATGTTAAAAATGTGTTTCCTTTATTTTCTTGTAATTTTAATTTTGCATCTTCTGGAGTCATTGGTTTTATTTCGTAATATAATTCTTTTATTATTTCATTTTCTGGTTCTGTTATATTTTCTTCTTGGTTTGTTCTAATTGTAGCATCTTTATTCATTTTTTCTCTTTTTGTTTTTGTTTTTCTTATTTGTCCTTCTAATATATCTACATTTTTATCTATAGATGCATATAAGTCTTTATGTGCTGTTACAGCTTTATATGTAATTCCTTGGTAAGAAACTCTTGATTCTGCAATTTGCTCATTTCCTTCAACTTTAATTGTTACTGTTCCTTCAAAGTCGTCTAAATATTTTGCTAATTTTTCCATTTTTTTCTCTGAGTAATCTCTTATTGCATCTGTTACCTCTAAATCCTTTCCAACTACTTTTATATTCATAAAAATCTCTCCTCTCAATTTTTTTGCTTTCTTTTGTTATAAAACTATTATATATGTTAAACTGCTTTTTTTCAAGTTTATTTTGTTTTTTTATACAGTATCAGAAAATATTATCCATTTTATATTCTTTTTCTAATTTGTCATTTAAATACAATTTAGCAATTATAGATAATTCTTTACTTGCTTCTTCACCAATATTAAATGAAAATACTTTTTTAGGTGGAGCAATAGCAATATATTTAATAGCTTGCATTGTAGCCTTTTCCATATGTATACAACTCTTATCTATCTTTGCACAATTTATACATTTGAATCCATTATCTTTTAAACTAAAAAATTCTAAATTTTCTGTTTTTGTACAATTTCCACAAAATCTTACATTTGGCATAAAACCAATTATACTCATCAACTTTATTTTAAACACTGATACTATAAATTCTAAATCTTTATCTGTTTCAGAAATCATGTATAAAGTATTTAAATATAATTGTAATATTTTATAAGAATTTTCATTTTCATTTGTAACATCTATTATTATCTTTGTTATAAAAGATGCATATTCTAACTTTTTAAGGTCTTTCCTAATATTGTAGAAAATCTCTATTGGTTCACATGAATTTATATAATATGTAGAATTTGTTTTGTACAATACATATTCACCAAAACACAAAAATTGGCTCCCAGCTAGGAGCGAACTTCTAAATCTTTTCGCTCCTCTGGCAGCACAAGAAATTTTTCCCATTCCTGGTGTTAACATTGTTAGCATTTTGTCGAAATCACCCATATTATGTTCAACTAATATTATTCCCTTTGTCTTTATTGTTCCCATTTTTTTCTTCCTCTATTTTCTTTTCTAATTCTGTTAGCTGTTTAAATTCCATAAAAGTATTAATATTTCCCGTTTTTTTAAAGGTGTCCCAAGCTATTTGTTTAAACATGTAATCATCTCCTTTGTATTATCTTTTGTATTTTATGCTTTTTTATTCAATTAGTTGATTTTAAACTTCTTAATAATATTATCTTTATCCTGCCAATCTTCTTTTACTTTTACCCATACTTTTAAGTTAATTTTTGTTCCAAGCATCTTTTCTAATTCCATTCTAGCACTAGTTACAATTCTTTTTAACATTGCTCCATTTTTTCCGATAATTATTCCCTTATGACCATTTCTTAAACAATATATATTTGCCTCTACATCATATATCTCTTCCCCTTTAGTTGTATTTCTTAATTTCATTTCTTCTACTTCAACATATATACCATGAGGAACTTCTTCGCTTAGATATTTTAATGCTTTTTCTCTAATTACTTCTTCTACTAATTGTCTTGATGTTTGGTCAGTATATTCATCTATATCATAATATGCCGGACCAGGACTTAATCTTTTCTCTATTTCATCTAGTATTAGGTTCACGCCTTTATTATTAAGAGCTGATATTGGTATTATTTCTTCAAAATCATATTCATTTTTATACATTTCAATAACTTTTAAAATTTCTTCTTTTTTTATTAAATCTATTTTATTTAATACCAATATTGTTTTCTTTTTTATTTGTTTTATCTTGTCTAATATTATTTTATCTCCTTTTGTTATTTCCTTTTTAGAGCAATCTACTATAAATAATATAATATCCACATCTTCTGCAATTTCATAAGCTGTCTCTAGCATAGTCTCTCCTAATTTTGTTTTTGGTTTATGCACTCCTGGAGTATCTATAAAAATAATTTGAGAATTTTTTCTATTTACTATTGCTCTAATTGCAGTTCTAGTAGTTTGCGATTTATTTACTGTAATTGCAACTTTTTCTCCTACCAATTTATTTATAAGTGTAGATTTACCTACGTTTGTTCTTCCTATTATTGCTACAAATCCTGATTTAAATTCAGCCATCTAATCTTCCTTTCATATATATTATCATACATTATTTTATTTTTTTGTAGAAACTTAGTAGTTGTTTAATTTTATTTTTAACATTTTATCACATTTTTATTATTATATCTAGTAAAAGACTAGTTAAAAACTAGTCTTTTACTATGTATTGTTCATTATTATAAAAATTGTTTATATTAAACAATCTACTCAAAGCTAACGTCACTATCGATTGGGCATATATTAAAATATGTATTTCCGTCATTTACTTCTATTTCATTTCCTTCTAAATCTTGATATTTAGTTTGACCTGTTCTACTACTTTTTATACATTTTATTTTTATAGCCCTACCATTTGTTATATAGTATCCATCCTTTGTTCCTATATCGTCTAAGTTCTGTCTATCTTTATTTTCTCCATCATTTAAAGTTGTATTTTTAACAAATGTTATAATTATATTCTTTGTAGTTATATCTTCACCTGTTACAAAATCAGTTTGTTTTTGTCCTCTTGCATATCTTGTATATCTCTTAGTTTCTGAATCATATTTATAGCTTACAGTATGTAAATCAGAATATGGTATTGTTACTGTATTTGCATTGATTCCTTCTGATAAATTAACTTCATCAAAAGTATAATTTAATACACTTTCCTTGTTTGATGTTGTCTTATAATTTTTTTCTTTAGCAATATTTAATATATCTTTTGTGCTTGTTAAAACATTATGTGGTTGTGATTTTTCTTTAATTCTCCAAAAACTCTCTTCACTTTCTGTTATACCATTAATATTATCTACGTTAAGAGTAGAAATATCAGTTTGCGCTTTTGGACTCCATCCATAATGTACATATATCGCATCATTTTCTAAAGCATAATCTAAGAAATAATGCCTAGCACTACGTACAGGACCTATCTTATCTAAATTAACACCTTTAAAAAGTGCCATTAATCTAGTTTCTCCACCTTCTACAATTATTTCGTAAACACTATATGCACTATTTAACCCTGCTTGTGGCCAAGCCCCTTTATGATTATCTATCATAACTGCTATAGGTCTATCATTTCCATAAAACACACTTTTAGGCTCTTCTTCTATTTCTTCTGGATCAGCTAATCCTTCTGCTACGCCTAAATCAATTAATTCATTTTCTTTACCTTGATTTGAATATATGCAAAAATAATAATAGCATCCTACTGCAACAGCAATTATTATAACAATTAGTATTCCTATTATTATTGGTATCTTTCTGCTTTTTGCACCTTCTTTTGTTCTTTTTCCTTTATTCTTCATTTTTTCCTCTCTTAGCTTAATAATTGAATTATTTTATCTGCAAATAAAAAATATGAAACTATTAAAGCATTTAATGCTGTTAGTACCACTGCTCCCGCTGCTACATCTTTAGCAATTTTGGCTTTTTCATGATATTCCTCTGTACATAAATCTACCACTGCTTCTACTGCTGTATTCATCATCTCTGTTCCTAAAACTAAAAATACAGAAAGCATTAATATTGCCCATTCAACCTTACTTATTTTTAATACTATTCCTAATATTGTTACTATTATACCAGCAATTAATTGGATTTTTAAATTTCTCTGGGTTTTAAAGCCATGTGCTATTCCAGAAAAAGCATTTTTCCAAGCTTCTATAAAATTTTTATTATATAATCTGCTATCTTTTTTTTTGTCCATATTTACTCCCTATTAATATTTAAATCTTTTAATACTTTTTCTTCCTTTTCCCTCATGATTTTTTTATCTTCATCTTCTATATGGTCATATCCCATTAAATGGTAAAAGCCATGAACCAACATATATGCTAATTCCCTTTCAAAGCTATGTCCATATTCATCTGCCTGCATTTTGACTTGGCTTAGATTTATAATTATATCTCCTAATACTTCTGGTACAATACTTTTTTCTTCTTTAAATTTTTCTACTTCTTCTTTTTCAAACATAGGAAATGATAGAACATCTGTTGCTCTATCTACATTCCTATATTCTTTATTATATTTTTGTATATCAACTGGTGTCGTAAAAATAATACTTATTGTAATATTCTTTTCCATTAAGTTTTCCACTTCAAAACATTTATTTATTACTTTTTCTGTTAAATCTGAATACATTTTATTAGGTTCTATATTTAAATATTCAATATCTGTATACTTCATTTTTATATCCTTTCTTTTTTATTCACCCTATTTCCTTTTTGGCTTCTCTTTTGATTCTTGAATATATTTTTTCTGAAGTTGTACATTTATTTCTTAGTTTTCTCATTGCTCCTAATTCTACTAATTTGTCTTTATAAAAGTCTATTATTTCTTTATAATCTCGTTTGGCAGATAATAATTTCTTTAAATCGGCTTTTATAAATAATATTTGCTTTTGTATTTCGTAATTTTCTATATCTTCTTCTTTATTTTTTTGTAATTTTTTATATTCGTTCCAGAATATTTTATATTCTTCTCTTTCTGATGGGTTGTCCCAATATATTTTAGTAGAAAGAAGTCTAACATTGTAGTCTTCTATTAATTCTATTAATAATTTATAAGCAGAATCTTTTTTGCTTTGTATTGTGGTAGTTACAATGATTTGTCTTAAATCTTTTAAGATTTTTATGTAGCATTGCTCTGCCACAACCAAAGGTAAACTATGTGTAAATAATTGTCTACTTATTCCTAATAAAATCATTCTTTTTTCGATATTATCTTTTAAGTCTAATTTTCCAACAGTGAATCTATCAAATTTTTCGTATTGAGATATTATGTTTTTATACATATTAGTATCATCTAATTTTATCTTTATAGGTAATACTTCTGTTATATAATCTTCTAGCAAACTAAATATTTTATCATATATAATGTTTTTATCTTGATATGTTAAATTATCTGCTAATTGTATTGAATAATGTTTTAAAATTCCTTTATATAATTGTTCTATTTTTACACTGTAGAATTTTTCATACCTAGGAAGAATCTTATTTTCTTCTGTTTTTAAACTTTGATAATCTAATTCTAATAAATATTGTTGCTTTTTATATTTATATTCTAAATATTGTGTTTGTTTTAAATGTATTACTTCATAATAATTTGATAAAGCGTCTTTTTCATAGTCTGTTGCTGTACCATTTTTTACTTTTTTATAAATTGAATCCATTATATATTTATCTATTGCCTCTAAGTATAAAGTATATGCATCTTCATATTTTTTTGATAAATTTTCTTTTTTAGCCTCGTCTTTTGATTCTTTTTGGTATGCTTCATAAGCTTTTAGTAAACTACTTCTTTTTATAGAAATCATTATTCCATTAATACCTAATTTAGTTGGTATTAATAATTTACTTATAGTATTTGTTAATTTTGTAAAAAAATTTTTGTTTGTGCTAACAACTCTTAAACTTCTTTGCTCCATGTTAATCATCCTTTCAAAATACTATTTTCTCATTCGTTCCTATATTTTCAAAAACTTCATAAGTTACTTCTGCCTCCACCGTATCTTCTTTTATAGTATAATTTACTGTTATATTATCTATTTTTTCTTTATCTTCTATTTGCTCATTTAATTTTTCTTCTGCTCTCCTCTTGGCTTCTTCTTTCGCCTCTTCTAACGTATAATTAATGTCGACTTCTTTTATTTCATAATTATTACATTGTATAAGTTCTACGGGTATGTAAAAATTTGAAAATATTTTTAATTTTTTTGTCTCATATATTGTATCATATTTTTCAAATTTTGAAAGCTTTTTATATAAATTTATTCTAAAATTATTTATATTTAGTGCATATTTTTTCTCCATATTTCCTGTTTTTTCCTTTTTAGTTTCTTTTAATTTCACGCTTCCTTTTTCTGTGTACCATACGCATGCTTGTATTTCACCCATTGCTCTTACAAATCTTGTTCCTGTATATTTTCCTTCCATCCACCCTGCTATTAATAAACTTCCTTCTTTTACTATATCTCCGGGTTTTACCATTGCTGTTCCTGAATTTGCATTTATTTTTATAATCCTTCCCTCTTTATTAGAAATAATATTACAATACTCGTTTTCATCAACTATTTCTGGCTTTTCTTCTGCCTCTACAACTTCTACTATTGCATTTGTCCCTTTTATTTCTATTCCAATCCAAGATACATCATTTCTAGCCAATCTTATATTATTTATAATTTCTTTTACATCTATATCGTTTTTCTTTTCACCTATGTATAATCCATTTTCACTTAACGAATTTAAGATATCTTCTTCTTTTAAATTTTCTCCTGTTATTTTTATTTCTATATTCCAAATAAATCTTGACAATATAAATAATATTAATATTAAAAGAATCATCATTAATACAAATATCTTTCTCTTTTTATATCTATTTAAAATAAATGGTATTCCTTTTTTACCTTCTATTCCTACCTTACATTTAGTTTTTTTGGCAATTCTTTTTATTCTTTTAAAATCTTTTATTCCTATATTAGTTGTTAAATATATATCATTCTTTTTTTCTATATTCCATAAATAAATATTTTGACTTTTGCACATATTTATAAATCTTTCTATAAAATAACCTTCTACATGTATGCTTACAAAACCTTTTAAACAGCCTTCCATTCTTTTCTTAATCACCGTTTTTATTCCTCCTCGGTACTTTCAAGATATATTTTAGAAATTTCTCCATTTACCAATACATCGTTTTCATTAATTTGACTTAAATTCATTTTGGTTCCTTCCATTATTACGATTCCTATTTCTGTATTTATCTTTATTAAATATTCTTCGTATTCAATTACTCCTTTATAATTTTCAATCATTAATTGATCAAATCCTATTATTGTTATCTTTGGTATATTTGTAGTGACTTCCCTTGGTAATTCTAATAATCTTTCCAATTTATTTCTTGCGTTTTTTATTTTTATCACTCCTATCTTTCAAATTCATCAAGTGACTTAAATTCATATCCCTGCGCTTTAGCTTCTTTTATAACACTATCTAAAGCATCTGCATTATCTTTTGAATTTCCGTGTAATAGCATTATTTCACCATTGTGTAAATTATCCAAAATCATTTTCTTTGCATACTCTACACCTTTTTGATTATTTTCGTCATAATCTAAATATCCAAATGTCCACATTACATTTGTATATCCTAATTCTTTTGTTATTGCCAAAGTTCTTTCACTATATTCGCCTTTAGGTGGTCTTAAATATTTCATTTCATAACCAGTTTTTTCATATACTGCTTGATGTAATTTCATAACCTCTTCTTTTATTTCTTCATCAGATATTTCTGGAAGAGTTTTATGTTTCACTGTATGATTTCCTACTATATGTCCTTCGGAAACCATCCTTTTTACTAATTCTTCTGCTGTATTTAAATAATGACCCGTTATAAAAAAAGTAGCTTTAACATTATTTTCCTTTAATACATCCAATATTTTTTCGGTATATCCTGCTTCATATCCTTCATCAAAAGTTAAATATATATATTTATTTTGTTCATTTCCTAGATAAATACCATTATATTTTTCCATTAGTTCGGCATTTTCTTTTCCTACATCTGGTCTTTTATGATCTTTTTCTCTTTTTATTCCCCATCCTATTTTTTTATTGTCTAATGTACTACCACTTGTATATATGGCTTGATAATTTGTATATGCAGTAAATACTAATAAAAAAATTATTATTATTCCACATAGCGAAAAAAGTAATTTTTTGTCAAAAATTTTTATCATTTTACTCCTCCAATATTATTTTTTCATATTGACATTATCGAATTTTTAGATTATATTGTATTTGTTATTGGAAAATAAAGGTAATCGTCTAATTAATGTGAATTTTGTCTACTAACGTAATTCAATATGATTCCATTTAATAATATATATTATTTAGGGGATGAAGATATGTTAAATTTTGTATTGTGTGATGACAATCAAAATATTTTAGATAGGTTATCACAAATGTTAGAAAACATTTTCGTTCGATATGACTATAATGCCAAAATTTCATATAAATGTAGTAATGCAGATGATTTATTAGACTATTTAAGTAAAAATAATATAGATGTACTATTTTTAGATATAAATTTAAAGAATAAACTAACAGGTTTGGATATAGCTGAACAAATTAGAAAAAGAAATAAAAAAATATATATAATTTTTACAACAGGTCATTTAGAATATGCTCTGGTCGCGTATAAATACAAAACATTTGATTACATTCCAAAACCTTTTGTTTCCGAAAGACTTGAGTTAACCATTTCTAGACTATTTGAAGATATTAGATCAAGTGTATCAAATTTTATTAAAGTCGGTAATTCCCAGATGTTAATTAAAGAAAATGATATTCTTTATATAAAAAAAGAAAATATGAAGCTTATTTATCATACACTTTTTCAAGATTATTCTTCATATATAGCATTTAATAAAATAGAAAACACCTTACCTACTAATTTTGTAAGATGCCATAAATCATATATCATTAATCTTAATTCAATTAGTCATATAGATACTCTTAAAAATTGTATTTATCTATATAATAATGACATTTGCCCTATTGGTCCAAAATATAAAAATAATTTATTGGAGGTTTTAAAAAATTATGAATCCACTACAAAAGATAATATCTATTTTAACGAATCCAAATGCAGAGCTAATTAATATACTTAGCTTTCCAGGTACATTAATCGAAATTATTCTAGATGTAAATATATGTTTAGTTGTATTAAATATAAAGCCTATGAAAAAATCCAAATATATTTCAATTGCTTTGATGTATATATTTGCAATTATATCTAAATTCTTTCTTACTCCACCTTTTACTATAATTTTCGACATCTTAATTTTTGTTTTGATATTTTTGTTAATATTTAAAACCCATGTTATAGAAACTTGTATAGGAATTTCTATACCATTTATATTAACAGCTCTATTTGAAATGATTTCATCACAAATATATACTTTAATATTTGACAAACCATATGCTGAATTTGCTACCTATCCTTTATACTCCACAATATTTCTATTAATTGTATATTCTTGTTTGAGTATTGTATTACAATTTTTCAAGCATTTTAATGTTAACGTATCATTATTTTCTAACTTAAATAAGAAAGATTCCATTTCTATTTTTGCCACTATTATTTTAGGCTTTATAACAGTATTTTTACAATTATATATTACTGCATTTTATAATAACATTCTTCCACATATTATTATAATCTTAAGTATAGTTTGTCTAATTGCTTACTTCTTTGTAAGTTTATTTAATATAATAAAAACTAAACAATTAGAAATTGCAAATAGAGATATAAAAAATCTACAACTATATAATGATACTCTAAAAATTATGTATGATAATATACGTGCGTTTAAACATGATTTTCATAATATTGTAAATGGCATCGGTGGTTATATAACAGCTAAAGATATAGATGGACTTGAAAAATACTATAAATCTCTTTTTAATGATTGTAATAATATAAATAATTTGTCTGCTTTAAATCCAGAAATAATTAATAATCCTTCTATTTATGCAATATTAGCAGATAAATATACTAAAGCTAATTCTAAAAATATTCAAATTGAACTTGGTATTTTCTTAGATTTAAATTCTCTTAATATTGATACATATGAACTTACTAGAATATTAGGAATCTTATTAGATAATAGTATCGAAGCTGCTCAAGAATGTGAAAGAAAATATATTAGTGTAAGATTTTTAATGGACAATAGAATGAATAGACAATTAGTAATTGTAGAAAATACTTATAACAATAAAGATGTAGATACATATAAAATATTTGAAAAATCATATACAACTAAACCACATAATACTGGACTTGGTTTGTGGGAAGTTAATAAAATATTAAAGAAAAATGATAATCTTGCCATCTTTACTAGTAAAGATGATGAATTATTTAAACAACAATTAGAAATTTATCTTCCCAAAAAAGTCTTATGAAAATAAAAAATACCTAATTAAATAGGTATTTTTTGTCGTTTTGATTGGGTTTTAATTTAGTCTTTTTTTATCATGTTAGCAGGCATTTTTGGTTGATGTATAATTCCTAAAAAGAAGCATGCTGTGTTAGCTGATTTTGCATATTTTTCTGCTAAATTTGCTAATAATTTTAACATATGTATTCCTCCCTTTAAAAAATTTATATAGTAAGAGTTTTTCCTCTATTACTATCCATATACTTCATATCCATATTTATTTTTGGTAATTCTATATGCTAATTTAGTTATTGTAAGTGTTTGAACTATAATGCCTATTATTATCATATTAGAAATTACTTTATATGGTATAAATATTGCGATTGTTAATTCTATAGTAACAATTACAAATGAGCATATTTTACGTTTTCTTCTTTCTTTCTTTTGTAAAACGGGAACATTTTCCGTATCTGCTGGTGCATATTTATTAATCATTATAAAACTAAATATAAATGTAAATCCTATTAATATATATTTAACAATATTACTAAAATCTAACACATTGGATAAATATGCTGTTCCTATATACATAGTATTTGTCGCTATAATACATCCTAAATGTGTATGTAAATGAAATCCACCAGAAAACATTCTATATGGTAAAATAATAATAAAAGAAATTATTGTTAAATCAATTATATCTAGTAACCAAGCTAGCAAAAATGTAATTAAAAATTTGGGCAATTCTCCGATTAATAGTTGTAATCCATAATTTATTTCCTCGGCTTTACTTTCATCATATCCATCAACATTTTTTATAATTTTCTTTGTTAATGAATTGCAAATTGCTTCAATCACATTTATTCCTCATTTCTTTTTTCTTTATTTTCTCTAATTATAAATTTTTCAAATTTTTTTATTCATAATTATATGTAAAATCTATATCTAGCAATGTGAAAATTCTCTATTATTTTTTCACATATAAAATTTGTATTTTCATAAAGTATATTTTCATTTTCTATAGAACAAAAAACAATCCATTAAATAAAATTAATGAATTGTTCGTTTATTACTATTTATCTAATTTATTTTCTCATTTTTTAGTATATTCCAAACACCTTTTGCTTCAGGAAGAAATTTAAATTGTAGTAATTCTTTTGTAATAGGATGATAAAATTCCAATTTATATGCCCATAAAGCTAATTGTCCACTTCTACTCCTAGTTCCATATTTTGTATCCCCACATAAGCTGTGTCCTCTACTAGAAAATTGTGCTCTTATTTGATGATGTCTACCTGTTTTTAAATTAATTTTTACTAAACTCATATTAATTACTTTATCATACTTTATAACTTCATAATCCAATTCTGAGAATTTTGCTCTTTTATTCTGTTGATTAGAAACAAAAGTTTTATTATTTTTTTCATCCTTTACTAAATAGTCTTGCATATTTCCCTTTTTTATTTCAAATCTTCCTTTTACAACAGCAATGTAATGCTTCTTCATCTCTTTATCTCTAACTTGTTGACTTAATCGTGAAGCACCCTTAGAAGTTTTAGCAAATACCATTACACCTCCAACTGATCTATCTAATCTATGTACTAACCCCAAATAAACATTCCCTGGTTTATTATATTTTTCCTTTAAATATTTTTTTATAATAGTTAGCATATCTAAATCCTGAGTTTTATCTCCTTGCGATGGTATTCCTGGCTCTTTTACTACAACAATTATATGGTTATCTTCATATAATATATTAAGCATTTATTCTTCCCACCTTCCATATATTCCACAAGGAAGTACTAGATTTGAATTAGTCATTGGTAATCCAATCTCTCCTGAATCAAAATTACCAATATTTTTTATATTAAGTCTTAATATATTTTCTAAAACTTTTGCTGAAATACCTGTAGTATATGAATTTATTAAAAAGAATAATGGTTTATCAGATAAAACTTTTGTACATAATTTTACTAAGTCTGCAATATCTTCTTCAAATCTCCAAACTTCTCCTTTTGTTCCTCTTCCATATGAAGGAGGATCCATTATTATTGCATCATATTTATTTCCTCTTCTTATTTCCCTGTTAACGAATTTTTCTACATCATCTATAATATAACGTACCGGTCTATCTTTTAGTCCTGAATCATTTACATTTTCTTTTGACCAATTTACCATTCCTTTTGAACTATCGACATGACAAACAGAAGCTCCAGCATATAAGCATGCTACAGTTGCTCCCCCAGTATATGCAAATAAATTTAGCACTTTTATATTTCTTTTACTATTTTTTATCTTGTCAATCATCCAATCCCAATTAACAGCTTGTTCAGGAAAAAGACCTGTATGTTTAAATCCCATTGGCTTAATATTAAATGTTAGATTTTTATATCTAATTTTCCAACTTTCGGGAACTTTTTTATAGAATTGCCAACTTCCTCCACCTGTTTTACTTCTATTATATATTCCATGAACATTTTTCCATTTGTTTTCAAAACTTTTTTGTTTCCAAATAATTTGTGGATCAGGTCTTACTAAGAAAATATCTCCCCATCTTTCTAATTTTTCACCATTTGCCATATCTAATATTTCGTAATCTTTCCAACTATTTGCTATCTTCATTTTCCATCTCCATTATATATTTGATAATATTCTAAAAAAATTATATATAGCAATTACATTTGCTATACTAAAAATTGCACCTATAGATAGTAATAAGCTTAATAGATTATTTGTCCTATTTTTCTTGTTTTTCCTTTTATTATATTCTATAGTATAAATTTCATCTTTAGCATATTCCATGTTTTCACCCCTCTATATATTTATATTCTAAAACACATGAAATATGCTTAAATTTGCCTATATTTTACCACAAAAATCATACTTTTTTCAATATAATAAAACAAAACTTCCCTTTTAGTGTTTTCTTTTCAAAATTCACTATGAACATCTAATACATAAGTTTATCCTACTAATGGAAATTCTTACTATATAAAAAAGATATACACTAAACTTTTAGTTAATGCATATCTTAAAAAATTATAAATATTATGATTTTGTTATTGACAATATTTTATATTTGCATACCCCTGCTGGTACTTGAACTTCTACTATTTGATTTTTTTTACTTCCTAATAAAGCTGAACCTATTGGAGATTCGTTAGAAATTTTGTTTTGTGTAATATCTGCCTCAGTAGTTCCAACAATTGTATATTCTACCTCTTCATCAAAATCCATATCTAAAACCTTAACTGTATTTCCTATCTGTACTTTTTTATTGTCGATTTCTGAATCATCTATTATCTTAGCAAATCTTAACTTTGCTTCTAATTCCGCAATTTTATCTTCATTAGCTGCTTGTGCAGTTTTTGCTTCATCATATTCTGAATTTTCTGAAAGGTCTCCAAATCCTAAAGCAACTTTTATTCTTTCTGCTATTTCTGCTCTAGTTTCAGTTTTAAGCTTTTCTAGTTCAGCTTCCATTTTCTTATATCCTTCTTCGGTTAGTAGAATTTCTTTGTTGTTGTCTCCCATTATGTCATCCCTCCTGACTTAATTTATTACTGCATTATATTAAGCCAATATTTTTCTTTTGTCAAGTATTGTTTTTAATTTTTTTCCATATATTCATTAAGATTTATAATTCCGTTTCTACCTATAAAATTCTTGATTTTTATATCATCTTTATTAATCTTTTCTTTTACATTTTTTAGGTCTCTACCTATTAAATACGACTCATATATTTCATTTGTCTCAAAATCATTAATATTGGCTCTATAATTTAATTCATAATTATTTATAAGAATTCCATAAAAAGTTTTATTTATTTCATAAATATTATTTTCTATATTAATAATTATAGCTTTCCTATTTATTCTATATTTTTTTAATTGCTCTTCTGAGAAATCAATATTTAACATTATGCTTTTATTAGCCATGCTTTTTTTCTTGTTATTCATAATTGGTATTACAATAGCTTCTTTTTCATATATTCTATCAGCAAAAATTTTAAATTTTCTAATATTATTAGTAATAATATTTATTCTTTTTACTTTAAAAATTAGTTCATTGATATAATATAAATTTATATTTGAATAATCATTTACTAATATCGTTAGTTCCATATCTTGTTTATTAATTCCCAAAACATTTGATAAATATTCTACTATTTCTGGAATTAAATGCTTAAACAATTTTTTCCCATCCAATATGTTTATTCCATTTGAATAAACAGTATTAATAAAATCTATATTATTTTTATCTTTATCTGCAAGTACAATATTTTTTATATTATCTTTATTTAGTTCTTTTAAAATTTTACCATTTAATTTTGGAATTAAATATTTTTTACCATTTTCAAACTCTTCAATTTCTATTATATTTAATAACCTCTTTAAAAGATTTTTCTCACCTTTAGAACTTACATAACCTATCATACAAAAATCACCTTATTCATTTATATTGAACAAGGTGATCTTATATTACTTATTTAACTCATCTTTTACAAATGTCCAGAATTCATCATTTGTTTCTCTGTCCTTTTCCCAAAATGCAATTCCGGCTAAATTATATTTTTTAGCTAAATTAATTTTTTCTCCTACAGATCTTTCATTTTCTAGCCACATTTTATATGTTGCTCCATCTTCTTCATATTCTACATAATATTGTTTTAATTCATCATCCCATGTAGCTACCTGATTTTCTGGAATATTTTTAAATATATCTGCCATATTAACTACTTTACTAGTAATTTCTCCGTTTTCTTCTTTCCATAAACGCATATATAAAGGTATTCCTAATATAATCTTATCTGCATCTACATCTTCTTGTCCTAAGAATTTATTAATATTTGCTTCTACCCAATTATATCCAGCTGTAGTTCCTTCTTTACTAGAACTATTTCCATATTGATCATATGCCATAAAAACAATATAATCTGCAAGATCTGCTATTGTATTTCTATCAAAACATAATGACCAGGTTTCTGAACCATCTGGAGCTGTTAGATCAACAGATAAAGTTTTTCCTAATTTTTTTAATCTTGGAGCTAGCTCTATTAAAAATCTAGAATACAAATCTTTATCTTCAACATTCATATTTTCAAAATCGACATTTACTCCATCTACATTATATTCTTGTATTAAATTTATTAAATCTTCTATCATCTTTTCTCTTTTATCATAATCATTAAGTATTTGTGATGTTGTATCTATTAAAGAATTATTAGAAAACATTGCCCACACTTGATAATTATTATTATGTGCCCATTCTACATATTCTTTTCCACCATCTGTTGCATTATCATATATCTCACCATTGCTTCCTCTCATTAAAGAAAAGAATGAAGGTGAAACTACATTTACTCCATCCATATTTTCTCCTGATCTATCTGGAGCATCTACATATTCTGAATAATAATCCCATACTAAATTTACTTTTCCATCTACTTTAGTGATATATTCTCTATCTTCCCTTACTGTCTCTAATTCACCTATATCTTCTTTTCTCACATATCCTATAGTTCCATCTTTAGCTCTAACTTCAACCCAATCTTCATCATCTTCTAAATAAACTACTTGATCATCTTGTTCTAACTTTTTTAAAGTCCTAGATAATGTTTGTGGTTTATATTTTAAATTAGTTTCTTCTTTTATATTTGCTACTTCTTGTTTCCTATCTAAAGAATCTATAATTATTGTATTGGTATCTTTAATATATTCTAAATCTACATCGTAAACTTTCTCACTTATTTCCGAAAAAGGAAGATATATTGTATCATTCATTTTTAGTGCAGAAGAATTTAAAGTATCTTCTTCTCCATTTATATCTATTTTGTTGCTTTCAGTACTTAATTTAGCTATATTTATTTCTGAAGTAGTAATAATTTCTCCATTTTCTTCATTATATTCTATATATTTATCAAAATAATTTTTTACATCTTCTAATGAAAAAAATACATTATTATTATCATCTACATATACATCTTTTTTCATTTTAACAGTTACATTATTATTATTTATTAATACTTTAGTCTTTCCTTCATAATCTTCTACAATATAATCAGGAGCTAAATAAAATACTATTGCAAGCATTGCTAAAAATATTATTACTATGCAACAATTTAATATTATTTTTCCCTTTCCTTTGTTTTCTTCCTTCATTCTTTTTGCCATTTGTATTCTCCTCATCACAAAATTTTTTTTCTATATTATCATAAAATACTAAATTAGTGAATAAAATTTTAAAAAATATTATTACTTAACATAAAAGTACTTTTTTTCTTTACTTTTATTGGTATCTATGGTATAATTTTATTGGATTTTGTAGGGAGGAATCTTTATGTGGTTAGTTTGGTTAATAATAGCAGGTGTATTATTTATAGGAGAAATTTTAACAGTTGGATTTTTACTATTATGGTTTGCAATAGCAGCTGTCGTAGCTATGCTCGTTAGTTTTATAACAACTAATATATTTATTCAAATTTTAGTATTTGTAATCGTTTCTGTTATTCTTATTATATTTACAAGACCAATACTTACTAAATACACAAAAAATGATAATACTGTAACAAATTCAAATGCAATTATTGGTAAAATAGCACTTGTAACAGAGGACATCTCTTTACTTAATTCAACAGGCCAAATTAATGTAGATGGTGAAATTTGGTCTGCTAAAACTATGGATCCAAACTTAACTATTCCAAAAGGTTCTAAAGTAGAAATTATTGGTATAGATGGTGTAAAAGCTTGCGTTGCAAGTAATTTTCAAAAACCATCTAATAATTAATATATAAAATAAATAAAAGGAGAATTTAAAATGGGAGGAATTATTTTTTTAGTAGTTTTTATACTTTTTATTGCCATAATTGCTTATAAATCTATTAAAGTTGTTAAACAATCAGAAGTTTATATTATAGAAAGATTGGGTAAATTTCATAAAGTTGCAGATGCTGGTCTTACTATAATTTTCCCTTTTGTAGATCATGTTCGTAGTGTAGTAAGTTTAAAACAACAAACAATGGATATTCCACCACAAGGTGTTATTACACAGGATAATGTTACAATAACAATCGATACAGTTGTGTTTTATCAAATAACAGATCCTGCTAAAGCTGTTTACGAAATTCAATCTTTAAAAAAGGGTATAGAATATTTAGCAATTACTACTATTCGTGATATTGTTGGTAAAATGACATTGGATGAAACATTTAGTTCAAGAGATTTAATAAATCAAAAATTAAGATCTATACTAGATGAAGCAACTGATAAATGGGGTTGTAAAATAGACAGAGTAGAAATTAAAGATATCAATCCACCTGAAGATATTAGGGACGCTATGGAAAAACAAATGAACGCAGAAAGAAATAAAAGAGCTTTAATTTTACAATCTGAAGGTGAAAGACAATCTGCAATCACTCTTGCTGAAGGTAAAAAAGCTGCTGCTATTCTAGAAGCTGAAGCAGATAAAGAAGCTAAAATAAGAAGAGCTGCCGGTGAAGCTGAAGCAATTAGAAAAGTAGCTGAAGCCAAAGCAGAAGAAGTAAGAATGGTATATGAAGCAATCAAAAAGGCAGATCCAGATGAAAAACTTATTCAAATAAAATCACTTGAAGCTCTTGAAGAAGTTGCAAAAGGTGATGCAAATAAAGTATTTATCCCTTTTGAGGCTACAGCTGCATTAAGTGGTCTAGGAGCTGCTACAGAAATTGTAAAAGATGGAGAGAAAAAAGCTATAGATAAAAAAATAAAAGATTCAAATAAAGAATAATTTAATAATTACAATATTAAAGCCAATTAAACTAAAAATAGTTTAATTGGCTTTATCTATTTTTCTACTCTTAAATTTGCAACAATTGTTTCTAATGAATCTAATAAATAATCCATATCTTCCTTTGTATTTTCCTTGCCTAATGTTATCCTTACTGCACTTTTAGCAATATCTTCATTTAGACCCATTGCTAATAATACATTGGATGGTTGTGGCAGTCCACTACTACAAGCAGAACCACTAGAAGTACAAATTCCCCTTTTATTCAACATTTTTACTATATCTTTTCCATTTGTGTATAAAAAGGATATATTTATATTTCCAGGCAATCTTTCTTTCACATCTCCATTTATTCTTATATATGGAATTCTATATTTAATTTGCTCCAAAAAATAATTTCGTAATTCTAACATTTTTTTATTATTTTTTTCTAAATTATTATTTGCCATTTCGATTGCTTTTCCTAGCCCAACAATACCTGCTACATTTTCAGTTCCTGCTCTTTTATCATTTTCTTGATGTCCACCATTTTGTATTTGGATAAAGTTCACATCTTCTTTTGCATATAAAGCTCCTACCCCTTTTGGCCCGTAGAACTTATGGGCGGACATTGATAATAAATCTATCCCCATTTCTTTCACATCTATTTTTACATTGCCAACTGCTTGAACTGCATCTGTATGGAATATTGCATTATATCTATGTGCAATATTAGAAATTAATTTTATTGGTTGTATTGTCCCTACTTCATTATTTGCAAACATTATAGATACTAAAATAGTTTTTGAATTAATACTATTTTTTAATTCTTCTATATCTATAAAACCATTTTTATCTACGTTTAAATAAGTTACTCTAAATCCTTCTTTTTCTAATTCTTTACACGTATTCAATACTGCAGGATGTTCTATTTTACTTGTAATAATATGGTTTCCTTTTTTGCGATTTGCTCTAGCCACACCTTTTAATGCCAAATTATCGCTTTCACTACCACAGGAGGTAAAATATATTTCATTTGGTTTAGAATTAATTGCTTTTGCAACTCTTGCTCTTGCTAAATTTATTGCTTCTCTAGATTTAAATCCTAATTCATATAAAGATGATGCATTTCCATAATTTTCACAAAAGTATGGATCCATTTCTTCTTTTACTTCTTTTGCAACCGCTGTTGTAGCTGCATGATCAAAATATATTGTTTTCATATAACATTACCTCTCTTATATAATATTATATGCATATTATTTGCTTATTTTGCAAAAAAGAAACACTTAAATACTATTTTTTGTATTTAAGTGTTTTTAATTTTTTCTTATTTATTTTTACTATTAATAACTTAATCCACTATATAATTGTTGTAAATATGAATTATAATCAAATGGTGTTACTGTTTCTGGCTTTCCATAATCTACTCCGAAAGTATCAACCCTTACACTTGTTATTACTGGTGGATTTACAGGTGTACTTGCTTCTGTATCGCTAGAATCCTCTGAAGTTGTAACTTCTGTTTCATTTAATTTATCTAAGACATCCATTCCTTCTACAACCTTTCCAAATGCTGCATAATATCCATTTAAACTAGCATTATCTCCAGTCATAATAAAGAATTGTGAACCTGCTGAATTGTATCCTTCTTCATATAATCCCATTTGGCTATAATCAGATCTTGCCATAGAGATTACACCTTTTTCATGTCTTATACTATTTTGATTAAATCCATTTTGCACAAATTCTCCTTTTATAGCATACTCTTCTGTCTCTGATCCTCCATCTTCTATATCTGATAATGTTGGTGAACCAGATCCAGTTCCATCTTTATCTCCACCTTGTGCCATAAAATCTTTTACAATTCTATGGAATGTTAAACCATCATAAAAACCTCTATTAGCCAATGTTATAAAATTTGCAACTGTATTTGGTGCTTGATCTGGATATAGTTCGATTTTCATTGTTCCAAGGCCTTCTATTTCCATTGTTGCAATTGGATTTTTCACTTCATATGTAAATTTTTTATATTCTGTATAGGCTACTGTTCCTATTAATACAATTACTAATATAATTGCTAAAATCATAATTATTTTTCTTGTTTTCATTTGTTACCTCCTAATTATATTAAACCATTGTCAAAAACAAATTGTTCTTGCATTCTCTTTAAAGATTGTTTTATTGTTTTAGCTCTTACTTCTCCTATTCCTTCTACCTCATCTAGTTCAGGAATATCTGCTGCTAGAATATGTTGAAAAGATTTAAAAGATTTTACTAAATTATCCACTATATTACTAGGAACTCTTGGAATCTTGCTTAAAATTCTATATCCTCTTGTATATACTCCAACTTCATCATAATTATCGAAATTCTCATAACCTAATATTTTAGCTATAGAAGATGCTTTTAAAAGATCTTCATATGGTAATGCTATTATTTCTTCTAATGCCTCATCTTCAGTTTTGTCCGTTCCTTTACCTAAATAATCTTTTATTATTAAAAGTTCTTCTACTTCTAATCCTCCAACTAACTCTTCTAATTGCATACTTATTAATCTACCATCATCACCTAATTCAGAAATTCCTCTTTGTACTTCATCTACAATTTTCATAACCATTTCTGCTCTTTGTATTGCATTTATTACATTATCTAAAGTGACAATATCATTAAATTCATATTCATTTAAAATATTTAGCTTGCTATCAAATACCTTTTTGTATTTTTCTAATGTTTGCAATGCTTGATTCGTTCTATTTAATATAGCAGATGAATCCTGTATTGTATATCTTAAATTTCCTTTAAATACAGTTATTATATTTCTTCTTTGAGATATACTTATTACTAATGCTCCTGTTTGTTTTGCTGTTCTTTCTGCTGTTCTATGTCTTGTTCCAGTTTCTTTTGTTGGTATTTCTGGTGATGGAATTAATTGTGCATTTGCATATAATATTTTTTTCAAGTCTGAACTTAAAACTATTGCTCCATCCATTTTAGCTAATTCATATAATTTTGAAGATGTATATTCTTCATCTATAAAGAATCCTCCATCTACTATATCTAAAACTTCTTTTGCATCCGAAAAAACTAATAATGCACCAGTTTTTGCTTTTAATATATTATCTAGTCCTTCTCTTATTGGTGTTCCAGGTGAGATTAATTTTAATATATCTGTAACTTCATCTTTTTTGCTGATTCGCAATGTAATCAACCCTTTCCAATAACCAATTTATAAACTATCTTAGTTCAATCGCCTTCATAGCCTCATTGATATTTTTCACACCAATTATATCCAATTTATATGATTCTTTCAATAGTTTTTTGTTATTTTCTGGTATTATACATTTTTTAAAACCTAATCTTTCCGCTTCTTTTAATCTTTTTTCTATCATATTAATTGTTCTTACTTCACCTGTTAATCCAACTTCACCTAATACTACTACTCCTTTAGGAATACTTATATTTTTAAAGCTTGAAGCTGTTGCTAATATAATTCCTAAATCTAAAGCAGGCTCATTAAGTTTTAAACCTCCTACAACATTTAAATATACATCTTGATTTCCTAACATTAAACCTGCTTTTTTCTCCATTACAGCCATTAATAAGGTTAATCTATTATAGTCTATCCCATTTGCTGTCCTTCTTGGGAATCCAAATATACTTTGTGAAACCAATGCTTGTAGTTCTACTAAAAGCGGTCTTGTTCCTTCAATTGTTGCAACAACAACTGAACCAGAAGGATTGTCTTCTCTTTCTGAAATTAAAATAGAAGATGGATTTGTTATCTCTACCATTCCGTTTTCCTGCATCTCAAACATTCCAACTTCATTAGTAGAACCAAATCTATTTTTTACACCTCTTACCATTCTATAAGAGAAATATCTTTCTCCTTCTATATATAGCACTGTGTCTACCATATGTTCCAACACTCTAGGCCCAGCTATATTTCCATCCTTGGTTACATGACCTATAATTATCGTTGTAATTTTTTTTGATTTACAAATTTTCATTATCCTTGCAGTTATTTCTCTTACCTGACTAACACTTCCTGGTGCAGACGAAATTTCCTCAGAATACATTGTCTGCATTGAATCAATTATTACTAATTTAGGATTTAGCTCTTCTATATTTTCATCTATAATATCAATATCGGTTTCTCCAAGAAATAAAATGTCATCATTTTTTATATTTAATCTATCTGCTCGTAATTTTATTTGTTCTGCTGATTCTTCTCCAGATACATATAAAACTTTTCCATCTCCCTGTATTTTATCACAAATTTGAAGTATTAATGTAGATTTGCCTATTCCTGGTTCTCCACCCACTAATACTAATGATCCTTTTACTAATCCTCCGCCCAATACTCTGTCTAGTTCTGCATAACCTGTTGTTATTCTTTTAGCATCTTGTCCAACATAACTATTTAATGGTTTTGGTGGCTCTTGAATCTTTCTTTCTTTTTTTCCATTTTCTACTTTATTAGAAATTTTTTCTTCTACAAATGTATTCCATGAATTGCAAGCAGGACATTTTCCCATCCACTTTGCAGATTCATATCCACATTCATTACATACAAAAATTGTTTTTGCCTTCATATTGCTCCTTATATATTAAAATCTAATTTATATTTTTTACATTAACTCCTCTAATCCCAATGCTAATATAAACATTGCATGTGACCATCCAAGTCCAATTACCCACTTAGACTGCATTTTTTCATTATCAACTTGCTCAGCAAGTAATCCTAAAGGTGTTGCTGTATCTATTACAAATTTTAAACATTCTTTAGCTTCTTCCTGTGCTCCAATCATTTTATAATAAATATACATCCACAATGTTGCTATTGGCCATGGATTTTTTCCTCCAATATAATTGTCATGCTCAAATCTTAAATATCCTCCTGTATATGTTCTTAAAGTTAAATTTATTTTTTGAACTGTATTTTGTATTATCTTATCTTTAGGATCGAATACTTTAAATGGTGTAATTGTGCCCATCATGCTAATATCCATATTATTATCTTTTGTATTTCTTTTCAAGATTTTTTGATTTTTATCATATAAATTATTTAAAATATAACTCTTTACTAATTCTTTATATTCTGTTAATTCCTCAAAATCTTCTGGTAATTTGAATTTTTTATTGTCCTTTTGTAGCTCTTTATATAATAATTCCATAGAATTAAATGCTGCATATATTGCAGATAAAGAATATAAATGTATTCCTTCATTCATTTCCCATAAATCATAACTTATATGCTTATATATTTGGCTTCTATCCAAATAACTATATTTCGTATCTAATTTTTCTTCAGCATTTTCATCCCTATTTAATATGTGATCAATGTATTTTTTTAAAAACTCAATGGCATTTTCACACATATCCAAATTATTTTTAAGGAAGTCGATATCTCTTTCTTTTAATCTAAATTCTTTAATTTTAAAATGTTGATATAAACCTACAATTACACTAGCTGTTTCGTCAATTTGATATCCCCAACATGGTGCTAATCTGCAATCTGTATAAAATCGTTGTTCCCACATTCCATTTTGACTTTGAGTTTTTCTTAAGAAAATATTATAAAAATTATCTGAATCTTTATACATTCCAACCATATCTAAAGCTTGAGAAATAGTTACAGCATCTCGTGGCCAACAATAATCATATCTTCCACATAAATCTTTTTCTTCATCTACTTCTAATGCTGCAATTATCCCTCCTGTATCTTCATTAACTAATAATGGAAATAATAGAATTGTCCTTCTTAAAATTTTCTGTATTTTAGCATTATAAAATTCTCCATAATCTTTTACTTTTAATACTTCATGTTTTTTTACATATCTTCTCCAATAATTTTTAGTATCCATCATTAATTTTAAAGTATCAAAAGTCTTTATTCTATCCATCTCTTTTATTAAATCATCTAATACATCTATTTTATAATTTTTATTTATATAAATATATATATTAAACTCTTTTGATTCTCCTGGTCTTAGTACACCTATATCATAGGCTATCGCAGAATGATTTGACATTGCTATATAATCTTTATCTTTTAATATTCCATTAGAAATATTCTGATCAACATTATTTAATTGATAACTATATATTGGCATATTAGAAAAAGTTGTCATTGCAAAATCATGACTATATTGTATCATTGCATTATCACAGATTCTTACTCCAACCATATTATTTAAGTTAGAAAATAACCTAGAATCTATTAAAAACTTTATATCTAAATCTATTTTGTTATAGTTTGTAAAAGTATATCTTCTAACTAATACCTCTTCTTTTATTGGTATAAAATCCTCTTGTTTCATATTTAGTTTAAAATATGTATTCTCTATTTCTGTATTTAAAACATTGGTATCTGTAGAATAATATTGATTATACACATTATTTATATCGTCATGTAATTTTATAAGCATAGAATCATTTATTTTTACACCAGTTTCGTAATAATCTATAAATTGTCTATAATCTGCTGTTGGATAACATAGTCTCAATAATTCTCCTTTATCAGAAAAACTAGCAATCATTTTTCTGTTTCCTATAATAGCATCATTTAAATATTTTCTCTTCATCCATACTCTCCTTTATTTATTCACAATTCTATTAATTTGCTTTTGCAAATCTTTAATCTTTTCACTTAAACTATCTAATTGACTATTTTCTATATTTTGCTCAGATAATTCATCATTTACCATATCTTCCATATCATTAATTTTTTCTTTTAATGAATTTAATCTATCAATAATTGCAAGTTTAGTAAATTTATTATCTTCTATTTCTGGTCTTCTATATCTACCAATTAATTTAACATCTGTATCTGTAATCTCATATGTTTCACCAAAATTTGGTATTGAAACAGGTAGATTAGTTGTTTCTATTATTTTATTCTTTAATACCTCTTGTCCTTCTGGCTCTCCATGTATTAAAAATATATGTTTTGGCTTTTTAATAAACGAATAAATAAAGTTTAATAAACCCTCTTGGTCCGCATGTCCAGAATAACCTTCTATATACTCCACTCTTGCATTTACAGCTACTTCCTCACCAAATAATTTTATCTTTTTAGCTCCATTTACAATACTATATCCCAATGTTCCAGGAGCTTGATATCCAACAAATAAAATTGTATTTTTTGGATTCCATATATTATGTTTTAAATGATGCTTTATTCTTCCTACATCACACATTCCACTTGCTGATATAATTATACATGATTCATTACTCTCATTTAAAGCTTTTGATTCTTCAACAGTACGAGTAAATTTCAATCCAGGAAATTCTAGAGGATTACTTCCTTTTTGTATGTATTCCTTTGTTTCTTCATCAAATAGATCCATATTATCCTCAAATACTTCTGTAGCAGATATTGCAAGTGGGCTATCAACATATACAGGAACTCTCATTAACTCTTCATATTTTTTTCTAAATTCTTCATCATCTCTTTTATCTTTAAGTTTATTTATCTCGAATAAAATTTCTTGTGTTCTGCCTACTGCAAATGATGGTATAACAACCGTTCCTCCATTTTCTAATGTTTCTGATACAATATCTAAGAATATCTCTGCCTTATCATCATTTCTCATATGTAATCTACTTCCATATGTAGATTCCATAATTAAATAGTCTGTATCTTCTATCATAGTAGGTTCACTTAATAATGGAATATCATTATTTCCTAAGTCTCCTGAAAATACTATTTTTTCTTCCTTACCATTTTCTCTTATCCAAACTTCTATCGTTGAAGAACCTAACATATGACCTGCATCATTAAATCTTACATGTATATTTTCATCTATTTCTATTATTTCATCATATTTTACAGGTTTAAATAATTCTAATGATCTTGCAGCTTCTTCTGCTGTATAGAGTGGCTCTAACTCTTCTTCTCCTTTTCTTATTCTCTTTTTATTTTTCCAAGCCACTTCCATTTCTTGTATATGTCCACTATCTGGCAACATAATAGAACATAGATCACAAGTAGCTTTAGTTGCAATTATATCTTTTCTAAATCCTTCTTTATACAATTTTGGTATTCTTCCAGAATGATCTATATGTGCATGTGTTAATAACATAAAATCTATACTATCTATATCAAATTCAAATGGCTCTTCGTTTTCTAGTTCTTCAGTTGCCTTTCCTTGAAATAAACCACAATCTACTAAAAATCTTTTTCCAGCACCTTCAACCAAAAAGTTTGAACCTGTTACAGTTTTAGTCGCTCCTAAAAAGGTTACTTTCATACTTTTCCTCCCATTAACATTATTTTTTATTTAAACACTATGAAAATATTTTTATATTCTTTCTTTCTTTTATGCGATATCTTCCTATTCCCTCAGGAATAGTTATTTTTTTAGAGGTTTCTTCTAAATCTCCTTCCAAATAATCTATTTTTATTCCATTTTGAATTTTTAGCATGTATACTTCTGTATTTTCTAAGTTAATTATTCTTAATGAAAATATGTTTTTTAGTACTTCCATATTAATATAATTATTTGAATTAACATTATTTATAATTTTCTCTTCTATTGCTTTATTAATTAAGAATTCTCTCATATTTTCTATATCATCTTTTAAATACTCATTATCTTTTATAAGCTCATTATCTGTAATTGGAATTAAATTATAATATCTAAACTCATAAATAAGTTCCAATATTTCTTTTTTTTCGGTTAATTTATCTGCTAAAATTTTATAACTTTTTAAAAATAATTTTTGCAATTTAATTAATTCTTCTAAAGCTGTTATACCATTTGTTAAGACAGAATTATAGTCAAAAAGTTCAACTTTTTTTACAGTTGTTTTTATTCTTTTCATAAATTGCCTTGGATCTATAGCTTTATTATATTCTGATATTTTATCCATACATGCTTTTCGTTCAGCAATTAATAACTCTTTTAACTCTTTTATACTACTTATATCCTTTCTTAATTCAAATTCTTTTCTTAATGTATCATTATCATTTATACATTTATCTATTTTCTTTACTCTATTTAAAAGTTTCTTCTTTGCTTTAGAAACATCTTCCAAATATTTTGCCATATCATCTTTAGGTTCTTCTGTTTTTTGTAATTCTTTCTTCTTATCAGGATGTCTTTGTATATATATTTTTAATATAGTTACTAATATCTGATTAAACAATTGATCTGCCATTTCTTTTTCATATCTTCTATTTAATTCTTTTTTTAACTTTTCTATGTAATCAACACTGCTTTCTTTATTTTGGATCCAAGCACTTAATAATTCATTTCCAGCAATTATTCTTATATCTTGAAAAATTAAATTAGATGCAACATCTTCAAATTCACTTGAAGATATAAACCAAGAAAATCCATTAAAATCTCTTAAAAGTTCTATATTATTAGATGAATTTCCTCTTAGTAAAACCTCTGTAATTGCTTCTTTTAATATTCCATATTTGTCCTTTACCATTTTTTCATTATAAAACAGACTATATAAACCTTCTAATATATAACGTTCATTTGGAAATACTTCCACCTCTTTATTTTTTATATTTGTAATATATTTTGAAGCTTTATTATTTAATAAAATACTTTTCCTACTGTCAGGTTTGATTAATTTTAATTTATCACAATTATTTTTCACAATCCCAATAAAATTTTCTAATATTTCTTCTTTTTCCGAAACATCTCTTTTCACAGTTCTATAATCATTATAATTTGTTTCCATTTTATACAAAATGCTTAATATTAAATTTTTGCCCAAACTTGGGAACTCTTTTTTCTCTAATACTTGCTCCAAAAGATTATTGTAATCTTTATATTTAAGTTTATCTAAAATCTTTTCCTTTTTTGGCATATTTTTTCACCTTTCCTATGTATTTTCATTAGGAGTTGTTCCCATTTTTAATTCGTCTAATCTCTCTTTTGTAATTAGCACTTCTCTAGGTTTGCTTCCTTGGTATCCAGATATAATTCCTCTTTCCTCCATCTGATCTATTATTCTTCCTGCTCTTGAATATCCAACCTTAAATTTTCTTTGTATAAAAGAAGTTGATGCCTGTCCAGCTTCTACAACTGTATCTATTGCATCCATTAATAATGGGTCTGTATCATCTTCACTTTGCATCTTATCTAATTCTTGATCTGAAGAATTAGATTTTTCTATACTTTCTATAATGTCCTCATTATATTTCGCTTCTCCACCATTAAATTTTAAGAAATCTACTATTTTTTCTACTTCTTGATCTGAAACAAAAGATCCCTGAACTCTTACTGGTTTTGATGCACCAGATGGATAAAATAACATATCTCCTTTTCCTAGTAATTTTTCTGCACCAACTGAATCTAATATAGTCCTTGAATCAACTTGAGAAGATACTGCAAATGCTATTCTTGAAGGAATATTAGCTTTTATTATACCTGTAATTACATCTACAGATGGTCTTTGTGTAGCTATTACTAAATGCATTCCTGCTGCTCTTGCCATTTGTGCTAATCTACATATAGCATCTTCAACATCTTTTGCTGCAACCATCATTAAATCTGCAAGCTCGTCTATTATAATTACTATTTGAGGTAATTTACCTGTTCCTCCCTCTTTTTCTATTGCTGCATTATATCCTTTAATATCTCTTACACCTTTATCTGCAAAAAGGCTATATCTATTTACCATTTCTTGAACTGCCCAAGCCAAAGCACCTGCTGCTTTTTTTGGATCTGTTACAACTGGTATTAATAAATGTGGTATACCATTATATACTGATAATTCTACAACCTTTGGATCAACCATTAATAGCTTTACTTCATTTGGTTTAGCCTTATACAAAATACTTGTAATTAATGTATTTATACATACACTCTTTCCAGATCCAGTACTTCCTGCAATTAAAACATGTGGCATTTTAGCAACATCTGCTATAACAGCTTCACCACCTACATTTTTTCCTAATGCTAATGCTAATTTTGATTTATGATTTACAAATTCTTCTGTTTCTATTATATCTCTTAAATGTACAACTTCATTTTCTTTATTTGGTATTTCTATTCCAACTGCCTGTTTCCCTGGAATAGGTGCCTCTATTCTTATACTTTGTGCAGCTAAACTTAAAGCTATATCATCTGCAAGATTTGCAATTTTACTTACCCTAACACCTTCTGCAGGTTTTACTTCATATCTTGTTATGGCTGGTCCTACAGAAACATTCTCTACTTTAGCAGATACTCCAAAACTATACAATGTTTTCTGTAATTTAGCTGCTGTATCTGTTAATGCCTTCTTGCCTCCTTTTAAAACTCTTCCTTTTCCTTCACTAAGTAATTCTATTGGAGGGAATTCATAATTTTCTTCTTCTTCTGTTAGTCCATGTTCTAGTACTAACACTTCTTTTGTTTTCTCTTCTTTCTTTTCTTGTTCCTGTTTAAATAAATTTGCCTCTATTTGATCTGGCTTACTTTCTGCTTTTGTTTCTACTATATTTTTACTATCATATTCTAATTTTTTCTTTTTAGGTTCTGTTTCATTTAAGTTAATTGTTATTTGATCTTCCATAGGGATATCATCATCAACAATTTCTTTATTTTTCTTTTTCCTTTTATCTGTTAATTTTTCTTTCTTCTTCTCTACAATTATTTCTTCATTATTATTCTCTGATTCGTCCTCGTCGTCTTCATTATCTTCTTGTCTTTCTTTCATTCTAACAAAAATATTATTTATTATCTCTGCTGGCTTAATCTCGAATAAATTTATTAAATTAATAATTGATATTCCTATTAATAATATTATTCCTCCAATTGTTCCTAATAACCTACAGACAGGCATAGCTATTATAGCACCTATAATTCCTCCACCTATATTTTGTGTTCCTAATTCATAAGATTTGTTTGCAAAATCAGAAAATTCAACATTCAAAGATAAATTTCCAGTATTTATCTCTATAATAGTCATTGCGGATGCAATACATAATAAAAATATTACATAATTAACTATTTTTTTTGTTAAATATTCTTTGTCATCAACTGCAATTTTTATAGCTATCGCAAAAGTTCCAATCGGTATTATATATTTTATCCAACCCATTATTCCTCCAAGAGCTGGACTTAAGTGTTCTCCCATCCATCCAGATTGAGCATATATTAAAACACAAAGTAGCAAACTTGTTATTATCATAATAACAACTACTAAATTTTTATCTATACTATTTTTCTTTTTTCTTGTTCTTGATTTTGTTCTTGTATTAGATGTATTCCTTTTTGTACTCTTTGCTCTTCTTCCTTGTGCCATTATATTCCCTCCTAATTTATCTAAACAAAAAAATCAGATGTCGTGTACAAAGATATATTAAATACCGACCTCTGACTTCCAATTATTTTAATTCTTTTCTATTATTTTGTATAACTTTTAATGCATCTTCTAATGCTACTTGAATACTTCCTAAAACATTGTCAGCATATTCTTTTGTTCCTTGAGATATCTCTCTTGACATCTCATTTGCTGTTTCTATAATTTGTGCTTTTTGCTCGTATGCTTTCTTTGTGATTTCATGTTCATCTATCATCGAAATAATTCTTGTTTCTGCTTCTTTTACTATATCATTTGCTTCCTTTTGAGCTTCAGTTAATATTCTTTGTCTTTCTTCTTTTACCCATTTTGCTTGTTTTAGTTCATCAGGAAGTTTTAATCTAATTTCTTTAATTACTTCCAATATTGCTTCTTTATCAACTATTGCTCTACTCGTAAATGGGACTTTTTTACTTTGTTCTAATATTTCTTCTAGAGTATCTAATAACGTGAAAATCTCCATTTGTTTACTCCTTTCGCATAAACATTAACCTTGCTCTACCATATTTTCTAGTATCATAAATATTTATGCCTATCTGTAAATCTCTAATTTCTTTTATTATTCTTTCTGCTTCATCTGTTTCTGCTACAATAATTCCATTTTCTGATAATAAATTTCGTTTATTTATTATTTGTATACTTTTACTAATATAACTAGTATTATATGGTGGATCTATGTAAATGAAATCAAATATTTCATTCGAGGTATTTAAAAAATCTTCATAATCAGTAAATGCAATTTTTACTTTATCATTCATTCTTAATTTATCTATATTTTTTTTGATTACTTCTATTGCTTTTTTATTTTTATCACATATTACTGCTTTTTTTGCTCCTCTACTTATGCTTTCTAAAGCAATTGCACCACTTCCAGCAAATAAATCCAATACTATTGCATCTTTTATATCATTTTGCAATATATTAAATAAAGATTCTCTAACTCTATCTAATGTTGGTCTGGTGTCTAAACCATCCAATGTATATAATTTACTTCCTCTTGCTATACCGCCTATAATTCTCATATTACCTCTTTACATCATATATTTTATTAAATATTATAAATATGTCAATATTATTAATAGAAATGTAATATACATTTAATAGTTCTGTAATAAATTTCTTACAGAGTCAACTAAAGACAAACTTTACATATGTAAAATTTGTCTTTAGTTATTGGTTTATATTTTGTTTTTATTACTCGTCTTCTTCTTTATTTATATCTTTTAATAATTCTAATTGTGATATCAATAAAGCTTCCATTTTTGCCTTATATACATCAAATTGTTTCTTTAAATCATCTAATTCTTTCTTTTTCATGTTTATTTCTTGTAATAAGCTATCTGCTTCTTTTTGTGCATTACCTTTTGCATCTTTTACTATTTGTTCTGCTTGTTGTCTTGCAACATTTTTAGCATCTTCTGCTGCTGATTGAGCCATAACCAAAGTACTTTGAATAGTTTCCTCTATATTTTTATAATGAGCTAAACTTTGTGTTAATTCATCTATTTTTGCTTTTGCTTCTGTACTTTCTTTATATGCTTTTCCATAATCTTTTGTTAGTTCATCTAAAAAGTCATCAACCTCATCAACGCTATATCCATTAACCATTTGCTTTGAAAATTTTTTGTTTTCTATATCTAATGGTGTAAGCATATGCTCCGCCTCCTTATACAATATTTATTATTATTTAAGCTTACTAATAAAAGCACGATTTAAACGTGCTTTTATTGACTCTATTTTTATTGTAAACGTAAAATCTACGACATTTAATTATAATCAATTATAGCATTAATTATATTTAATTTTTGGCATTATTTTTAAGCCAAGAAACAGATAATTTATTAGATATCTCTTCTCTTGCCATTTCATTTGTAATTTCATAATTATATGGTGCAATTAAGAATATTGAGTTTGACACTTTTTGTATATGTCCATCTAGTGCAAAAACTCCTCCACTTATAAAGTCAACTATTCTTCTAGCGACATCTTTATTTACATATTCTAAGTTTACAATTACAGACTTCTTTTCTTTTAGAAATTCGCAAATTTCTTCTGATTGATCAAAAGTTGTAGGTTGTGAAATCACCATTTTTATTTGTTGAGTTTGTGGCATAGATACCACTTTTTCTCTTGTTCTTTTTCCAAATAATCTTCTATCTTCTACATCAACGTCTGGATCTTCTTCTCCAGCATCATATCCACCGATATAATCATTATTATTGTTAACATATGCCTTTTCATCTATATTATTATCAGGCTCTCTTTCCGTATCCATTCCGAAAAGATCCCAAACTTTATTCATTATAGCTCCTGCCATTAAAAAAACCTCCTAATATTTCTCCTTTGTTGGTGTTGCATATAGTATCTATCTTTTTTTGCATCTTGTCAATAGTTTTTCTTTCTTGTAATTTATTTTTAATATTATTGTAATATTATTGTAATATTCAACTTTCTTTATTTGCTACAGTTTGAATTTCATCATACATATTTATTTTCGTGCTAACATCTAATTCTGAGGAATTAACACCCATTTCTTTTAGCTCATCTGATGTATAATTATCTATTATAGAATATGTATCATTTTCTTTTTTCACTTTTACCAATACTTTATCCAAATAACCTGCTCGGTTTCTTATAACATATGCTAAATCATTTTCCTTTATAATTGCAGTATTTGGAACTTTATATCCAGAATATTCCCAAAATATTATGTCAAAAGAAATTTTTCTATTGCTAATTAATTTTTCTACATCTTTTGTTATCTTAAAAACCACTAATACATCATCATTTGTTTGTTCCATAAGATAGTCTACTGTAGCAGAAATTTCATCACCATTTGATAAACGTAAATTCAATTTATCTCCTTGTTCCATTTCGTTAAGTTGATCTTTTTTTAATATTGTCGCAATATAACATTCATAATTATTTACAACTTTTCCTGCTTCAGTATTTGTAGCTATTGTTTGACCTGTTTTTAAATTTAAACTTTCAAAAAAAGATCTATTATAACTGCTAAAATCATCTGGTGTAAGAACATCTTCCAAGCCATCAACTTTATAAGAAACCACTCCACTCATTGGAGCTTTTATATATTCACTACCAGAATTTAATTGATTCTCATAGTTTTTCCTTTCTTGTATTAAATTACTTAAGTATGAACCTGCTTCACTATTTTCACCAACAATATCTGTTTTCTTAGCAATATAATCTTCTATTTCTTTTTTATATTCCGAAATCTTTTGTATATCATTATTTCTAGAAATCTCTAATAGCCTCATATCAATTTCTTCATCCAACAATTTTATATCACCATAATAAATTGATGATGTATCATTTTTTTGTGCTTCATCAATTTTTTCATCTAATTCCTGTATCTTGTCTATTAGTTCCTCTTCTCCTGTTGTATAATATCTAAAAATATTTTCATCTTTAGCACATTTTTCTCCTTCTGCCTTTATTTGCACCATTCCATTTTTATAATTATTTCCTTGCACTTTAGTTTCATCTCTAATTATGTACCCTTCTGCCCTTTGCTCTTGAGAAATAGAACCTTCTTCTACTAAAAATACATCTGTTGGATTTGCCAATAGCTTCCATGCCATATAACCTGCATATATAACTATTGCTATTATTAAAATACTAATAAAAATAATTTTTACAATATTTCTTTTTCTTTTGCCATTTAATTTTTCTTCCAATTTATCTCCTCCAAGATAATGTCAATGTTTTTATTAATTCCATCTTCTGCATTTAGCCAAATTAAATCTTTTATTCCATTAAACCATGTAATTTGTCTTTTAGCATATCTTCTACTTTCTTGTTTTATTTTTTCACTCATTTCTTCATAAGTACATTTATTTTCTAAATATTCTACTACTTCTTTATATCCCAATCCTTGCATTGCTGTAGGGAATTCATTATACTTATATTTTATATTTTCAACTTCCTGTATTAAGCCATTTTCTAACATCTTATCTACACGTAAATTAATTCTTTCATATAGTTTTTCTCTTTCATAATTAATCGCAAATACTTTATAATTATATTTAGGAGGTATCTCTCTTGATTCTTTTTCTAATTCTGTTTTAGTTTTACCTGTTTGATGATATATCTCCAAAATTCTTAAAATTCTTTTTTTATCGTTTGGGCTTATTTTTAAGCAAGCCTGTTCATCAATATGTTTGGCTTTTTCATAAATTTTTTCTAATCCTTCTTTTTTTACTAATTCTTCTAGATAATCTCTATATTCTTTATCAAATTTTAACTCCGGAAAATTTATATTATAAATTAAACTATTAATATATAATCCCGTTCCTCCTACAACTATAGGTATATGATTATTTTGAATTATTTTATCAATGGCTTTTTCTGCATCTTGTTTATATTCTGCCACAGAATATCTTTCATTTGGATTAACAATATCAATCATATAATGTTTTATACCTTGCATCTCTGCATTTGTTACTTTAGCTGTTCCGATATCCATTTCCCTATAAATTTGCATAGAATCTGCTGATACTATTTGCCCATCTACTCTTTTAGCTAGTTCAACTGATAATCCTGTCTTTCCTGATGCAGTTGGGCCTCCAATTACTATAACATCTTTTTTTGATATTGTTTCTTTCATTCTACTTCCTCTCAAATTTTCTCTCTATTTCATATTTTGACATTTTTATTACTGTTGGTCTTCCATGAGGACATGTAAATGGATTTGGTAATTTTAACAATTCATCCATTAAACTTTCTACCTCTTCTTTTGATAAAACCATATGAGCTTTTACAGCTGCTTTACATGCTATTGTTGCTAAAAATTTATTTTCTATTTCTTGCTTTGCAGTTCTAGCAACAGAATTAATTTCATCCAATGTTTCTAAGAATAAATCTCTCGTATTTAAATCCAAACAAATACTTGGAGTTCCGGAAATTTTTATTGTGTTATCTCCAAATTCATCAATAATGAATCCTGCTTTTCTAAATAATTCTATATTTTCTTTCGCAATTTGCATCTCTTTATGAGTTAATGTAATAATATCCGGCAAAATCATTAATTGAGAATCTTTTTCTTCGTCTGAATAAAAGTTCTTTTTTACTCTTTCAAACATAATTCTTTCATGTGCTGCATGTTGATCCATTATGTACATTTCATCATTCATTTCAAATATTATATATGTATTAAACACTATTCCAATAAATTTATATTGAGTTTTATATTTATAATCGTCTTCTATATTATCAAATAAATTAGTATTGTCTTCCTTAGATAGTTCCTGCAAATTTTGTTTTTCTTCTGGCTTTGGTGGTTTTGTTCCAAAAATTTTTAGATACATTTCATCAAAACTCTTTTTATTTTGATCTTCTTTTACATCATTATTTGCCAAACTTTCTATTTGCTTATCTATTTCTTTACTTGCTTCTTCTAATTTTTTTATATCTAATTTATCTTCTACTTTTGGCTCTTCTTTCTCTTGTATATCTGTTTTTGATTCTTCTATATTGTTAGAAGTTACTGGTTCTGTTTTTGCAGTTTCTGCATTTTCCATTTTCTGTTCTGATTTTTCTATTTTTGCCTCTGATGAATTAGTAAAATTAGAATTTACATTAGCTCTTTCTAAGTCTGCTTTAATTCTTTTCTGTAAATCAAGTAAACTATTAAATCTATTTGTCTGCATTTCTGTTGCAGTTGTTCTATTTCCAAATAAAGATGTAGAAATGTTTTGAATACCATCTTCTTTTTCTGAACTTTTAATTAAGTCATTTTTTAATAAAGTATCATCAACAGCATGATATACTGCTTTAAATATTTTTGATTCATCTGCAAATCTAACTTCTAATTTTGCTGGATGCACATTTACATCAACTTTTGCTGGATCCATTTCTATATTTAAAATTGAAAAAGCATATTTTCCTATTGTAAGTAAACCTTTAAAGCCTTTTTCTATAGCTCCTGATAAAGTTTTGTCTTTTACATATCTTTTATTTACAAAGAATATTTGATTAGACCTATTTGATCTAGCAATTTCTGGTTTTCCGATTACTCCAGTAATATTAATATCTTCATATGTATAATCAACTTTTAATACATTTTCAGCAACATTTTTACCATATATTCCATAAATAACAGCTTGTATATCTCCATTTCCTGAAGTCTGAATTACTACTTTTCCAGTATTTATTAATTTAAAAGCTATATTTGGATTTACTAATGCAAGTCTTGTTATTGCATCTTCTATATATCCAGATTCTGTAAAATCTTTTTTCAAAAATTTATATCTAACTGGTGTATTAAAAAATAAATTTTTTACAGTTATTGATGTTCCTGTTTTACATCCGATTTCTTCGTGTTCTAAAACTTTCCCTGCTTCTACTACTAATCTTGTTCCAATTTCATCATTTTCTGTTTTAGTTATTAATTCTACATTTGCAACTGCTGCTATACTTGCTAAAGCCTCACCTCTAAACCCCATTGAGTGAATAGTCTCTATATCACTTGCTGTTCTTATTTTACTTGTTGCATGTCTTTCAAAGGCAATTTCTGTATCATCTTTTGCAATTCCTTTTCCATTATCTGTTATTCTTATAAAAGATATTCCTCCATTTTTTATTTCTACTGTTATAGATGTTGCACCAGCATCTATGGAATTTTCTACCATTTCCTTTACTACAGATGCAGGTCTTTCTATAACTTCTCCTGCTGCTATTTTATTTATTGTTAATTCATCTAATAAAACAATATTTCCCATATATTTTTCTTCTCCTTCTTTTATATACACTACCATTCTGCCAGAAATTATATCATTATTTTTTTTGTAACACAATAGATATATTTAGAATAAGATATATCATACTAAGAAAAAAACTTAGGCTTTTGAAAGAAAAGGGAGGTAATATTTATGTGTTGTAATAATGATTTATTATGGTTCATCATTCTTTTCTTGATACTTTTCTGCGGATGTGGAAATAGTAGAAACTCTGGATGTGGATGTGACACACCTTGTGACCCATGCGGTTGCTAAATTTAATACTTATATCTTTGAAAGGAGGGATTGATATGCCAGAAAATAGAGGTTGCGGATGTGGTTTTGGTTTTGGAGATGATTGCTGCACATGGATAATACTATTAATTATAATATTCTGCTGTTGTGGTGGAAATAGAAGAAACGGATGTTGTTAATTCAATTTTGAACTTTAGAGACGTTCCTTAAAGTTCAAAACGCCGATTGACATGATTATGTCAATCGGCGTTTCTTTAATCAACGAACTATAAAAATTAATTTACATTTACAGCCCACTTATGAACACTATCGAGAGATTACCCAACCAATTCGTATGGCTTTGTGAATCCTTTCAAACTCACAGTTCACTGGTTCATCTCTCTCCGGATCATAGAGTATGTAACCATTGGTATCAACTCCTATCACACACACAAAGTGTGAATCAGAATTTTTTTCGTCATTCTTATAAACGGAATTTTTAACCAACAACACCGGCACACTGTTTGCATTGATTTTCAGAATTTCGTTAATATTTGAAATTCTTTTGCTCTTCAGAGCATAATATCTAGGAACAAATTTGTCAAACCAAATATGGGACATACCCATTTTTTCCAAGTTCCATCAATAAGCTTATATCCTCGGTACCCAAGTTTAACCGCTATCTCCGCAATCTGTGCAATGCTCTTGTCTTTGTCGCAATCAAAATAGCGTTCCAAGAATTTTGCCACTACAATTGCACATCCACTTGTTGCTACAGTAGATATAGTGTCACCTTTTTCTTCATCCCTGAAAGGGACTTCCGTCAGCGAACTTTGTAATGGCATCGACTTTACCTTTTCTATGGTTTTCGTCGAGATAATACTCTGTTTCTGTGGTCTCTCTCCCAACTCTGGAGAGAATCTGCAATAGCTTTTGCTTCTCTCTGCCAAGTCTTCTTGAGTTGGTCGTAAATACTTGGAGCAATCTGTGCCGCCAAGCGCTCGTACTCCATAATTTCTTGTGTTCCTCTCATTTTCTATTTCCTCCCTCTACCAAATTCTGGCATAGAAATAAAATAATCCTACAAGTTACAATCTTATTTTGCCACATTATGTAACTTCTTTCAAGCAATACTTAACCATAATTTTTAATGCTATTTTTCAATTAGACAAGAAAAAAAAACTAACCGTTTAACTAGTTCTTTATTTCTTTTTTATTTTTTCTCCTGTGAATGGATCTACATATTCTTTTATACTTATTTGGTCAAATGCTATATCTTCGCTTAATTGTTGTTTCACGTATTCCCTTATTTTTGCTTCGTTTTTTCTTACTGTATCTACATAATATCCTATACACCAAAATTGTGTTCTTCCATATTTATATTTTAGATTTGCATATTTATCAAATATTCGCAATGTACTTTTTCCTTTCAAATATCCCATAAATGATGCTATACTTATTTTGGGTGGTATTTTTACTAACATACGGATGTGATCGGGGCATGCTTCAGCTTCTATTATTTCTACTCCTTTAAATTCACACAACTGTCTTAATATTTTTCCTATATCTTTTTTTATTTTCCCATATATTACCATCCTTCTATATTTTGGTGCAAATACTATCTGATATTTACAATTCCATTTACTATGTGATAAACTATTATTATCATAATAATATTTCATGATCGATTACCTCCTTTGATATATCTTTTTACAGTTTGCAGACTATATCAATATTATATCATTGGAGGTTTTTCATACAATGCTATCGCTTTTTTTGAACCACGCGCACAGCACGTGGTTTTCTTATATACAATAATAAGGATTTTAAGTTCATCCTTAAAATCCTTATTAATATTTTTTATTTTAATACATTCCGCCCATATCTTGCATTCCTGGGTTTGCTCCTCCTCCGCAGTTACATTTTTCTTCTTTTTTGTCTGCTACTAAACTTTCAGTTGTTAATATCATTGAAGCTATACTTTCTGCATTTTGTAAAGCACTTCTTGTAACTTTAGTAGGATCTACTACACCTGCTTTTTTCATATCTTCATATTTTTCTGATCTTGCATTAAATCCAACACCTTTATCAGCTTTTTTAACTTCTTCTACTATAACTGCTGGCTCTAAACCTGCATTTCTTGCAATTTGTTTTGCTGGTTCTTCTAATGCTTTAAGAACAATTGATGCACCTAATTTTTCGTCTCCTTCTAATGTATCTACAAATTTACTAACTTCTGGAATTATATCTATATATGTTGTTCCTCCACCTGCAACTATTCCTTCTTCTACTGCTGCTTTTGTTGCTGATAAAGCATCCTCTATTCTTAATTTTTTGTCTTTCATTTCAATTTCTGTTGCAGCTCCAACTTCTATTACAGCTACACCTCCAGCAATTTTAGCTAATCTTTCTTGTAATTTTTCTCTATCAAAATCGCTCTTTTCTTCATTTATTTGAGCTTTTAATTGTCCAACTCTATCTGCTATTTGTTGTTTGTCTCCCATACCATCAACAATTATTGTATTTTCTTTTTGAACTTTAACTTGTTTTGCTCTTCCTAGTTGATCAATTCTTGTATCTTTTAATTCTAATCCTAAATCACTTGTTATAACTTCTCCACCTGTTAAAATAGCTATATCTTGTAACATTTCTTTTCTTCTATCACCATATCCAGGAGCTTTAACAGCAACTACATTTAATACACCTCTTAATTTGTTAAGAACTAATGTAGACAAAGCTTCGTTTTCCATATCATCACATATAATAACAAGTTTAGCAGATTGTTGCATTAAGCTCTCTAGTAAAGGTAATATTTCTTGAATATTGCTTATCTTTTTATCTGTAATTAAAATATATGGATTATCTAAAACAGCTTCCATTTTTTCTGTATCTGTTACCATATATGGAGAAATATATCCTTTATCAAATTGCATACCTTCTACAACATTAACTGCTGTATCAGATGTTTTTGATTCTTCTATTGTTATAACACCATCTTTAGATACTTTTTCCATTGCTTCTGCAATTAAATTTCCAACTTCTTCATTGTCTGATGATACACTTGCAACTCTTGCAATATCATCTTTTCCATTTACTGAAACACTTATTTTCTTTATTTCTTCTACAGCTTTTTCTGTTGCTTTATCCATACCTCTTTTTATTGCCATTGGATCTCCACCAGCTGCAACATTTTTAACACCTTCTTTTACCATAGCTTGGGCTAAAACTGTTGCTGTTGTTGTTCCATCACCTGCAACATCATTTGTTTTTGTAGAAACTTCTTTTACAAGCTTTGCACCCATATTCTCGAAGCTATCTTCTAATTCTATTTCCTTTGCAATTGTTACACCATCATTTGTAATTAAAGGAGCTCCAAATCCTTTATCTAGAACTACATTTCTTCCTTTTGGTCCTAAAGTTACCTTTACTGTATCTGCCAATTTATTTACACCATTTAATAATGATTTTCTTGCATCTTCACCAAATTTAATTTCTTTTGCCATACTAATTACCAACCTTTCTTTTATTAATCTATAACAGCTAAAATATCTGATTGTCTAACAATTTTATATTCTTCGCCTTCATATTTAACATCTGAACCTGAGTATGTATTAATTATTACTCTATCTCCTTTTTTTACACACATTTCTTCTAATTTTCCATCAACTTTTTCTCCTGGTCCAACCTCTATAACTTTTGCTACTTGTGGTTTTTCTTTTGCTCCTGTTGATAGAATAATTCCACTTTTTGTTTTTTCCTCTTCTTCTTCCATTTTTAATAATACTCTGTCTGCTAATGGTCTTATCATTATACATTACCTCCTATATATACATATAATTATTAGCACTCTTTATTTGTGACTGCTAATAATTTATACCTTTTTTTAGCACTTGTCAAGTATGTTTGCTAATTTTCACAAAAAATTCACATTAATTTTTAAACTTTAGGGACGTTCCTTAAAGTTCATTTTTTAGCATTATTATTTTATTCTATATTTATATTAATTATGACTGATTTTTCTTTATATTTTTGGTTTTTATAAAAGGCTTTTGTGAACATATTAAATTTTTTATAAATTACTTATTATCAAAATTTTAATATCAATTAATAATTCTTCAATATTGAATTATAATAATATTTATTACAGAAACCGTAATCTAAGAAAATTACTTTGTTCTAAAACACAAAAATAGACTAGAATATTTTTTCTAGCCTATTTTTTGAACTTTAAGGAATGTACCTAAAGTTCATTTTTTGCAGCCTTTATTAGTCCAACAAATACTGGTGCTGGTCTATTAGGTCTTGATTTTAGTTCTGGATGGAATTGAACACCTATAAAGAATGGATGATTTACTAGTTCTACAATTTCTACTAGTTTTCCATCTGGCGAAATTCCTGAGCACATTAATCCTGCTTTTTCTAGTTTTTCTTTATATTCATTATTATATTCAAAGCGATGTCTATGTCTTTCTGAAATATTTTCTTTGCCATATAATTCTTTTACTTTACTATTTGCTTTTAAAAGACAAGGATATGCACCAAGTCTCATCGTGCCTCCTTTTTTCTTTATATTTTTTTGATCTTCCATTATGTGTATAACTTTGTTCTTTGCTTTATCATCAAATTCCTCTGAATTAACATCTTCTAAATTTAATACATCTCTTGCAAATTCAACAACTGACATTTGCATTCCAAGACATATACCTAAAAATGGAATATTATTTTCTCTTGCATATTGTATTGTTGTAATCATACCTTCTATTCCCCTATTTCCAAATCCTCCAGGTACAACTATTCCATTATATCCTTTTAATTTTTCTTTTACATTATCTTTATTTATTTTTTCTGAATCAACTAAATCCACCTTTACCTTTACATTATTTGCATATCCTGCATGTGTTAAACTTTCTATTACTGATATGTATGAATCTTCTAATCTTGTATATTTTCCTACAATTACAATCTTTACAGTTTTGTCTTGTATGTTTTCTATTTTATTAATCATCTCTTGCCATTCTGAATTATCTGGAATATAGTTATCTAATCTTAATTGATTGCAAACAGCTCTTCCTAATCCCTCTTTTTCTAACATAAGTGGTACTTCATATAAGCACTTTGCTGTTTTATTTTGAATTACATTCTCTTTTCTTACATTACAAAATAGAGCTAACTTCTCCCTTATTGAGTCCGGTATTTCTATTTCACTTCTACAAACTAATATATTTGGTTTTATTCCATATGATTGTAATTCTTTAACAGAATGTTGTGTAGGCTTAGATTTTATTTCGTTTGAACCAGTTATATATGGAAGTAAAGTAACATGCACATATAGTACATCCTCTGGATTTTTTTCTAATCCAACTTGTCTTATCGCTTCTATTATAGAAAGACCTTCTATATCCCCAACTGTTCCACCTATTTCGGTTATTACGATATCTGTATCCGTGTTTTCAAAACTATATATTTTCTCCTTTATTTCGTTTGTTACATGAGGGATAACTTGCACAGTTTTTCCTAAATAATCTCCTCTTCGTTCCTTTTCTAATACTTCTAGATATATTTTTCCCATAGTTATACTAGAATCTTTTGTTAAATTTTCATCTATAAATCTTTCATAATGACCCAAATCTAAATCAGTTTCTGCACCATCATCTGTAACAAAAACTTCTCCATGTTCATATGGACTCATTGTACCTGGATCCACATTTAAATATGGATCAAATTTTTGGATTGTTACTTTATATCCTCTATTTTTTAATAATCTTCCTATTGAAGCTGCAGTTATTCCTTTGCCGAGTCCAGAAACAACGCCTCCTGTTACAAAAATATATTTAGTATTCATAGTATGCAATCCCCCTTCTAAAAAACAAAAGAGATTAAAAAAATTCCAAAATCGGTTTTTTTTTAATCTCTATATAAAATATTTATTTTATTCTATCATAATTAACTTCTAACTTTCAAGTTAATAAGAAATTATATTTAAAGAATAATGTAATGTAGCTGTAAATAATGATACTAATGTAAATAACAAAGAATACAAAATTTCACCTAAAACAGACATTATTGCAATTCCAATAATAGTCGTTATAAATATAAATAATACAGGATGCAATTTACATTTATATATTCCATCAACTATTATTATTAATAATCTTGCTACACATATCATTACTAAAGCATATATAACAAGTCCTATAAAATTAAACTCTCCCATAATTATTGATGAAGATAGGAAAAATGCTACTTTAATAATAACTGCTGCTGCATATGCTTCATTCTTTTTATCTCTTTTTAGATATTCATAAATTAAAATTGCTACTATTAAATCAAACACAAAATTTAATGCTACTAACATTGAATTTACCTCCTTTTATAAATTCATTGAACTAATAATTTCTAATACTCTTTCATCAAATTCAGCCTCTTTTGCTTCATTATTGATATTTGTCATTATTATTGATTTCATTTGATTTGTACTATTTACTACATAATAGATTTTTCCCTCAACATTATCTTCTTCCTCTTCTGCTTTGTATGTATAATCATATGTTACGTAATAGATATCATCTGTTGCCTTTAAAAATTCTTTTGAATCCAAAGTAATTAAGTAATCATCTGAAGCATTTATTTCATCTTGAATATTAATTTCTGCGCAAACAGCATCAGCTTGTTCTTTATTGCTTAAATCAGTTTCTGCTTTACCTGTTTCTACAGCAGTAGTTAATACAGCAACTAAATTTCCAGATTTTAGATCTACTAATTTTGTATATCCTTCTACATAATTTTCTATCATTGCCATTTCTTCTGAATCATATGTCCAATAATCATTTTTACTATTAATACTTGTATAAGAAATTTTATTATTTGCATCATCTATACATTGCATTGATGTTAAACCAGTAACTAATGCCATTGAAATTACACAAAATAGAAAGATAATAATAACTTGATAAACTTTAATCTTTTTTTGAGTAATACCATAAATTATTCCCAATATAGCTATTATGATCATTATAATTACTACAATATGGCTTAAATATAAACATGTCCACATATTTATCTCTCCTTTACATTTTTCTACAATTATTATACATTTTTTGTATTAAATTGTATATTTCCAGAATATTACTTTTATATTACATTTATATATCACATCATTATATTTTTTTAATATTATGATATACTATTTTATATAATAGGTAATATTAGGAGGTTTTATATGACACCACATAATGAAGCTAATATTGGGGATTTTGCAAAAACTGTTATTATGCCAGGTGATCCCTTAAGAGCAAAATATATTGCAGAAAATTTTTTAGAGAATTCTATCCTAGTAAATTCTGTTAGAAATATGCTTGCATACACTGGCAATTATAAAGGTAAAAAAATTTCTGTTATGGCACATGGTATGGGAATGCCAAGTGTAGGAATTTATTCTTACGAATTATATAAATTTTATGAAGTAGAAAATATTATTAGAATTGGTTCTTGCGGAGGTTACAGTAAAGAATTAAATTTATTCGATGTTGTTCTTGCAGATAATGTTTATACAGAGGGTAATTATGCTCTTACATTTAATAATGATGATTGCCATATTGTTTCTGCTGATAAAAATCTTAATTCTGTTATAAAACAAGTAGCTGAAATTTCTAAAGTAAAAATATTTGAAGGAAACACCGTATGTACAGATGCTGTTGATTTTTATATGACAAACCCTAAGAAATTCTTTAATAGAATTCCAAAAAACTTTAATCCTATTTCTGCTGAAATGGAAGCTTTTGCTCTATTCTACAATGCAAAAGTATTAAGTAAAAAAGCTGCATGTTTAATGACTGTTGTTGATTCACAATTTATAGAAAAACAAGCATCACCTGAAGAACGTGAACATGGATTAAATAATATGATAAAAATCGCTTTAGAGGCAGGAATATTATTGTAATAAAAATGATTTTACTTAGCTATCTATAGTTGTTAAAAATAAACTATATTAGAAAACAGCCATACCTAATTTTAGGTCCATGGCTGTTTTCTCGTAACAAACTATATTTAGATTATTTTGTAAGTTTTTTAAATGGTATACTTGTTCCAAATTTCCTGTTCTGTTCATTCATATTCTTTCAAATATTTGACACCAAATAAAACCATTTCTATTTGTTCTGCAGTAGGTTTTCTGTATATAAGAAGTTCTTCTAATTTTATCAAAGATTCTAACATCCAGTTGTTTTTTACTGCAATAACACATAAAATAAATATCCCCAATTCTATCGGTATTAAAATATACATTTCAGCATATGATGCCAATAAGATGCATGGAAAATATATTAATGCCACAAATAAATGCCTTATATAAAATAAATTAATTACATCTTCATGATCACAAATATTAGGCATAATTTTTATATTTCTTAAATTCTGTTCATTTATTTTTTTCCCTGCTCTATAGCAAATCTCTATTCTTCTTAATATATTTTCATATTGCATTTCTTCCTTGTGTGTAAATGCATATATAATATTTGGAAATACTAAATATGTTGCATAAACTGTAGTTATAATAAAATACATTCCCGCAACAATTCCCATGATAATCCCCAAAATATTAATAAATAACATAGTCAATATCGCATACCCCAATACCATTTCAATAATTGTTTTCTTTTTCATAGGTTTATCCAGATTTTTTTCTTCTTCTTTTAACTGGATATAACTAATACGCTCAATTAAATATGTTTCATTCATTTGCTTACTTACTTTTACTATAATACCTGTTTTGGGTGATTTTATTATAACCCCATCATTAACTTTAAAGCCAATCCGTTTTCTTATCATTGTTTGTTCTCCTTTCAACATTTTGTAAACATAATTATTATAACATTTTTTCCACATCTCGTCTATTATTGGAATCATTTTAAAAATTATTGATTTGTTTATCTACAACCATATTTTGTACCAAAAATTAAAACTACTTTCTTGTCATATGAAAGCAGTTTTATAAATTCTTTTATTGCAATTCTTGTTTAATCTTACTAGCCAACTCCCTATTTACTCCTTTGACTGTCATTATTTCTTCTACAGATGCATTTTTAATATTATTAACTGATTTAAATCTTTTTAATAATAAATTTCTTTTTACTTTTCCTATTCCAGAAATTTTATCTAATGCAGATTCTGTCATTTCTTTATCACGTAATTTTTTATGATAAGAAATAGCAGTATCATGAACTGTATCTTGAAATTTTGTAATCAAATTTAAAAGTTCCTCAGAAATTTCTATTTCATTTCTATTTTCATCCATTAAAGCTCTAGTCCTATGTTTATCATTTTTTACCATTCCAAAAATTTTAATATCAACATTTAATTTATCAATAACTCTTCTTGCAGCCCTTATTTGAGTAATACCTCCATCAACAAATATTACATCTGGTAAAGCTCCAAAACCATCACTTGTTCCATTCAATGAATGTCTTAATCTTCTCTCTATGACTTCTTCCATACATCTCGGGTCATCTTGTCCATATACTGTCTTTATTTTAAATCTTCTTGATAAATTTTTCTTAATAATTCCATTTTGCATTACACACATTCCTGCAACCATGTTGGTTCCAGAAATATTCGATATATCGTAACACTCTATTTTTCTAGGAATTTTATCCATTTTTAATACTTCTTTTAATTCTAGCAATAAACTATTTTTATCTTCAAATTTATTTTTTAATGTAATATCTGCATTGTTCTCTGCCATTTCAACAAATCTTAACTTTTCACCTTTTATTGGAGTCTTTATTTCCACTTTTCTGCTTGCCATATTAGAAAGCCATTTTTCTATAGATTCTTTATCTTCTGGCTCTTCCCTCATCATTATCTTATTAGGTAAATTAGGATTATCCATATAATATTGCTTTAAAAATCCAGATAATATTTCACTATCTGACATATCTATTAAATCTTGGAAGAAATAATATTCCCTTCCAACCATTTTACTTCCTCTTACAAAAAATATTTCGACACAAACTTCTAAATCGTTCTTTGCAATTCCTATAACATCAATATTATTTTCTGATATATTAGATACTCTCTGTTTTTCTGAAATTCTTTCTATAGCTAACATCTTATCTCTTAAATATGCTGCCTTTTCAAAATCCAATTTATTTGAAGCCTCTTTTATTTGTACTTCTAATTCTTTAAGTATTTTGCTAGTTTTACCATCTAATAAGTCTATTATTTCATCAATTTGTTTTCTGTAATCTTCTTTTGATATGTAACCTACACATGGTGCAAAACATTTTTTTATGTGATAATTTAAGCATGGTCTTCCTGTAGACTTAAAATTTCTACATTGTCGAATTTTATATTTACTTTTTATAAAATCTACCATTTCTTTTGCTGCGCCAGGATTTGCATATGGTCCAAAATATTTTGAACCATCATTTATAACTCTTCTTGTAATAATTACATTAGGAAAATCTGATTTTATATCTATTTTTATATATGGATATGTTTTATCATCCTTTAATAAAACATTAAATTTAGGTCTATATTTTTTTATTAAATTACATTCTAAAATTAGTGCTTCTGCTTCGTTATTAACAACTATATATTCAAAATAATCTACTAATGAAACCATTTTTTTAATACGTTCAGTTTTATTTGTTTTTCTAAAATATGATGTAACCCTTCTTTTTAGCGAAATTGCCTTACCAACATATATAACATTATTATTTTTATCATGCATTATATATACTCCAGGTTTAGAAGGTAGTTTTTTTATTTCTTCTTCTATATTAAATTTAGCTTGCATTTTTTCACCTCTTTAATTTGCAAAGCACACCTATCGCTAGGTGTGCATGCATTCAGTCTTAATCGTCTTCAAATCCTGAGCAGATCCAAAGATCTGTCTCTTTTCTGTCAGCCATTCGCATAAACAACCGATCAAGTTCTTCGTATACACTTTTACCATGCATAAAAAGTACTGTTTCGGCTATCCTATTGCCCATTTCCGCTCTTACATTATTTGCGGTATAGTGAATTTTAACCCTCTTATTTAAGTTAAACACTATTTCCAGAACATCACTGCCGAATGTTTTTGCTATATCGCCATTCCTAGTCACCTCTTTTAAGGCATCAAACAGATTAGCGAAAAATTCTTCATTTCTGCCAGTTTCTTTGAATGCGATATGCAGTTCTTTTGCTCTTCTTTCCGTTCCTACAATCCACATATGTGTAGATTCTTTAATTTCTATAACCTGAAAGTCGAACTGCTTTTCTTCTTTGGTATAAATCCGATAATAATCTTCAATCTTCTTTATCATATTCATTCCTCCTATGATAAAATATTTCACACCAAGCATCTTTCTTATTTTACAACAATCCCATTGATTTTTCAATAGGAACTATTGTCACTTTTTGCCAATTATATCCTAATATTTTTTATTAAACTTGATACTTTTTTATATTTATAATAATATAATATATAAGTTAAAAAGTTCAATATATATAAACAGAAAGGAGGATATTTTATATTATATAAATGACAATTAAGCGCCTGGACACATATAGTGTTGACGAGGTCAGAGTTTATCGAAATTATCGGCGGATGCTCTGTGGTATCGCTACTACCATAAATATTAGTAAAAACTACTAGTAATAGTAGAACAAATCTAATTGTGTAGCTATATTGTTACTTTTTAACAATTTTTATAGGAGGTACAATATATTTATGTGTGGAATTATTGGTTATATTGGAAATAAAAAAGCCAAACCAATCTTAATTAATGGTTTACTTCGCTTAGAATATCGTGGTTACGATTCTGCTGGAATTGCCACAATTGAAAAAGATGGTATAAAAATAATAAAAGAAAAAGGTAGAATTTCTAACCTAGCTTCTATTGATGAAATTAATAATTTGGAAGGTACTATTGGTATTGGTCATACAAGATGGGCAACTCATGGTAAACCTTCAGCTATTAATTCCCATCCACATTCCGATAATAGTAAAACTTTTGCTGTAGTTCATAATGGAATAATAGAAAATTACAATAAGTTAAGAAAATTTTTACAAGAAAAAAACTATACTTTTCTATCTGATACAGATACAGAAGTTATTCCAAATTTAATTCATTATTATTATAAAGAAGGAAACAATTTTTTAGAATCTGTAAAATTAGCTTGTGATGATTTAAAAGGTAGTTTCGCATTAGAAATTTTATGCAATGACTATCCAGATAATATGATTGTCGTAAGACAGGATAGCCCTCTAGTTATAGGTAGAAGCCTTAATGAAAATTACATTTCATCTGATATTCCAGCTATTTTATCTTTTACAAAAGACTTTTTCTTTTTAAATGATCGTGAATTTGCATTATTATCAAGAGATAGCATAGATTTCTATGATAATAATTTAAACAAGATTGATAAAATCGTAAAAAGCATAGAGTGGAATACCTCTTCTGCAGAAAAAGATGGTTATGATGATTTTATGTTAAAAGAAATTTATGAACAACCAAATGCAATAAGAGAAACTATTGGTTCAAAATTATCTGAAAATAAGATTTTCTTTAACGATTTTGAAATAGAAAAAAATTATTTAGAAAATATAAGTCGAATATACATAATTGCATGTGGTACTGCAATGAATGCTGGTCTAGCTACCAAAGCAACTTTTGAGAAATTTTGTAAAATTCCAACAGAAGTTGAGATCGCTTCGGAATTTAGATACAAAGAGCCTTTAATAGATGAACATACTTTATGTATTTTTATTAGTCAATCTGGAGAAACAGCAGACACTATTGCTGCTCTAAAACTATCTAAAGCAAAAAATGCTAAAACAATAGCTGTAGCAAATGTTATTGGTAGTTCTATAACTCGTGAAGCTGATTTTTGTATATATACTCATGCTGGACCGGAAATTGCGGTTGCTTCTACAAAAGCATATACATCACAGGTAGTGCTTTTAAATATTTTAGCTTTATATTTTGCGGAATTGCTACAAAAAGTTCCTACTAAAGAAATAAATCAAGTTAAAAAAGAAATTTTGGAACTACCAAAAAAAGCTGAAATAACACTCAGAAATGTTGCAGAAGTAAAAAATTTTGCAAATGTAGTTTATAAAGAAACGGATATGTTTTTCTTAGGTAGAGGTTTGGACTATTACACAGCTTGCGAAGGTTCATTAAAATTAAAAGAAATCTCTTATATACATTCAGAAAGTTATGCTGCAGGTGAATTAAAGCATGGACCAATAGCTCTAATTGAAAATGGAGTTACAGTAATTGGAATAATCACAAATCCTAATTTAGTAGAAAAAACTATAAGTAATATGCAAGAAGTAATTACCAGAGGTGCTAAAACATTGGTAATAACAAATCAAAAAGTCAATGAATCACAATTTTTTAAAGTAATAAATATACCTAATACTAATCCTTATTTGTCACCGGTACTTTCAATAATACCTTTACAATTACTAGCTTACTATATCTCAAAAGAGAAAGGATTGGATGTTGATAAACCAAGGAATTTAGCAAAATCTGTTACAGTTGAATAAAATGATTTTAGATTTTAATTAAAATCATAAAAAACAAGACTAAGCAAAATATCATTGCTTAGTCTTATTTATATATAACAAGGTTTAGTTACTTATGTTTGTTTTTTATTGGCTTGCTAATTTATCTATTGTAATTCCCCCATTATTTGCATTCCAATCTATTTTTATAGAATTATATTTTTCATTTTGAAATTCATCTAAAATTTTTATATCTTCAGCATCTAAATTAAAATTTAATGCTTCTAAATTACTATCAATATATTCTTTTTGAGTTGTTTTTATTAATGTATACAATTTTTTAGCTTTTAATAACCAATTAATTAAAATTTGATTTTGCGTCTTTTGATATTTTTCAGACATCTTTATTAAAAATTCATAATTTGCTTCTGCAATTTTATTTCTCCTTAATGCTTGATAACATATAAATTTTATATTATTCTCTTTACAATAATTTAACAATCCAATATTTTCATATATTTTACAATCTAAATTGTATACTCCTTCAAAACTATATATTCCAAAATTCTCATTTAATTCTTTTAATTGTTCCAAAGTTGTATTACTTGTAGATAAATATCTAACCTTTCCCTTATCTACCATTTTTTGCATTTCATAATACACATCTAATAATTTCAATTTACATACTTCTGGAGTATGTATCTGTAATACATCAATGTATTCTATGTTCATTCTTTTTAAATATTCATCTACTTGTTTTTCCACATCACCTTTATTTTCTATATATTTTTCTAAATGTGACATTACAAAAATTTCTTCTCTATTAATTCTTGCAAAAAACTCTTTTAAAAAATCCACTATTTCATAATTAGAATACATTAAACTAGTACTAATATAATTTTGTCCTTTTCTAAAAGAATATAGCAAACCTTCTAAAGTTTTCTCTTTATTGTCTAAATCTAATTTATATGTTCCTATTCCTATAGGATTAAAATTTTCTATCATTTTTACCCTCCAACTATATTAATAAATTTATTATAACTAATAATATTGCTCCAGGCAACCCTAACAAACCAATTAATAAAGAAGTAAAAATATTTAGCCCTATATGGAAATTAAAACTCTGACCAATACAATTTATTATAAATATTAATAAACCTCCTAGAATCGAATTTAAAGCTAATTTAAGCACCCATTTAAGAGGTTTTACAAATATTCGTCCGAATAAAAATATAAAACATATGGATGCTGAAAAAACTAATATATTATTATAGTCCATATTATCACCCTAATAAAATTTATGTTTAAATATGGACAAATATTCCTTTACATTGCTTCTTGTTTTGTCAAATTTCTTATATCCTTTTCTTGAATATTATCAATTATTAATCCTCTTCTTTTTATCTTTTTTAATAAATAATTTATTTTTGCTTGATTAGCTTTTATCTGATAAGCATAATAATCTACCAATTCTCCATCTGCAAATTCAAAATTTTTACTTGCTAGCTCTAAATCTAATTTTGTTTTAATAAGAGATTTTACTAAATCTAAGTTTTTCTCTTCTTCTGTTTTTTCTATTATTTTGCTTTCCTTAATATATGTTTCATATATCATAAAAATCACCTCATTTATCCTATAGTAAGTATATTCAAAAATTCACAAATTATTCCAAAAAAAGTATAAAAATAGAAATTGATTGAATAATAAATAAATTTATTGTATTAGATGTTAATAAATTATTACTAGCTTCTATTATTCCATATTTATTATTTTCCTTATGATGTCTCTGACTTTCTATAAAAGTAATAAATTCTGGAATACTTGTTGCTATTCCCAAAATAAAACCAATTATAATTTCTGAAATATTAAAGGTATAACATAAATTTTCTAAAGTACCACTTAAGCAAACACCTAAAATATATAAAATGAACCCTATTAACAAAATGTATACAATATACAAAACTGTAGATTTTATACTATTATGTCTTTTTAATATTTCCTCTTTTTCTAGTTTAAATTCTGAATTGTTATATTTATTTATTCTATTAAATACAACAAATAAAATTAAAAAAATCGGTATCAAAAATATATTACTTTCAAAATTTAATTTCCAAATTATTACTGGTAATATTATAGTGATTAATACTATAAATAAATTTATTTTTATTGCTCTATTTTTTAATAGGCTTAAATTTCGATTTATAAATACTGATATAATATACTGCAAAAAATTTATTATATTAGAGCTCAATATATTGAAAATTCCGGCATCGGTCATCCCTGTAATGGCAGAAAAAGTTACAGTTAAAAATTCCGGAATACTTGTTGCTATCCCAGAAATATTACCAATTGTTGTTGGCTTAAGATTTAAATTTTTGCCAATCCTTCTTAATATTGGAACTAGTAAACTTTTAGATATAAATATTATAATTATTAACTCTATTATTAATTTAAAGATTTCTATGAATATCATAAATCCCGCATATCTCCTACATTAATTATTTACAAATATGCAAAAAAAATACACCTAAAACATTATAGATTTATAATATTTTAGATGTATTTAATATTATATATTATTTTAATAATTCTAATATTGCCATCTCTGCTGAATCACCTTTACGAGGTCCAACCTTAATTATTCTTGTATATCCTCCAACTTTTCCGGCTGAAGAAAATCTATCTGCTAATTCTCCAAATAATTTAGCAGGAATATCTATATTTCTTCCATCTGTATCTTTAGCTTTACAAATAGAATTCATTATTTTTCTTCTAGCATTTAATCTTGAAGGCATATCTTTTTGTCTTTTTTCTGTTACTTCTTCTTTAACAACTTTTAAATATTCTTTACCATTTTTGCTTTTTACTAATTCTGTAACTTTGTTTCCATTAGTATCTCTTTTTGCTTTAACTATTTTTTGTTCTACCATTTCAAAATTATCTTTTTCTTTTATTGCTAAAGCGATTAAACTATTAGCTATTGCTTGTGTCTCTTTAGCTCTAGCTAATGTAGTTGTTATTTTTTCATTTACTAATAAATCAGTTACTTGTGTTCTTAGTATTGCTTTTCTTTGTGCAGTTGTTCTTCCTAGTTTTCTATTCTTTGCCACTTTGTTCACACCTTTCTAATTTATTTTAATCATCATCTGGAGCAAAGTCTAAACCTAATGAATGTAATTTATTTGTTACTTCATCTAATGACTTTTTACCTAGATTTCTTACTTTCATCATTTCTGACTGAGTTTTATTTACTAAATCTTCTACTGTTACAATACCAGCTCTTTTTAAACAGTTAAATGAACGTACAGAAAGTTCTAAATCTTCTATTGTCATTTCTAGAACTTTTTCTTTCTTAGATTCTTCTTTTTCTACCATTATTTGAGTATTTTTTGTAGCTTCTGATAAATCTATAAACAATTCTAGATGTCCTGTCATAACTTTAGCTGCTAAACTTAATGCCTCATATGGTTTTAAACTTCCATCAGTCCATACTTCTATTATTAGCTTATCATAATCTACCATTTGTCCAACTCTAGTATTTTCTACTGAATAATTTACTTTCTTTACAGGTGTATAAATTGAATCTATTGGAAGTACAGATATATCTTGTCCTTCTTTTTTATTTTGCTCAGCAGTATTATATCCTCTTCCTTTATTAACTGTCATATCAATAACTAAATGTCCACCTTCTGAAACTGTTGCAATATGTAAATCTTTATTTAATACTTCTACAACACCATCTGTTATTATATCCCCAGCTGTAACTTCTCCTTCTTTTGCATCAATTCTAATAACTCTTTCTTCATTTCCATCCATTTTTAAACGAACATCTTTCAAGTTAACAATAAGTTCTGGCACGTCTTCCACTACATTTGGAATTGTAGAGAATTCATGTAAAACACCTTCTATTCTAATACTTGTTATTGCTGTTCCTGGTAAAGAAGATAATAATATTCTTCTTAATGAATTTCCTATTGTTACACCATATCCACGTTCTAATGGTTCACAAACGAATTTAGAATAATTTCTTTTTTCATCAACTTCCAAGCATTGTATGTCTGGCTTTTCAAATTCAATCATATTTACCTCCTAATAGAGTTGCATTGGTATAGCAACTTTTAAAATCTTTACCATTTTACTATGGTATCCTATTATTTTGAGTAAAGTTCTACTATTAAATGCTCTTCTACTGGTAAATCAATATCTTCTCTTGATGCTAATCTTATTACTTTACCTGTTAAATTGTCTAAATCTCTTTCTAGCCAATCTGGAGTAGGTCTACTTGCATTTTCTTCTACATTAGCTTTAATTGTTGCATTATCCTTCTTAATTTCTCTTACAGAAATTACATCTCCTGGTTTTACTAAATATGATGGTATATCACATTTCTTTCCATTTACATCAAATTGTGAATGATTTACAAATTGTCTAGCTTGTGCTCTTGAAGCAGCAAATCCTAATCTATAAACAACATTATCTAATCTACTTTCTAATATTGTTAATAATTCTTCACCAGTAATTCCTTTTTTGTTTGAAGCCATTTCAAAATATTTTCTGAATTGTTTTTCTCCAACTCCATAATACATTTTTGTTTTTTGTTTTTCTCTTAATTGTGTACCATATTCAGAAAGCTTATTTTTCTTTTGACCATGTTCTCCTGGTCCATAATTTCTTCTAGCAATACTACATTTTTCTGAATAGCATCTATTACCCTTTAAGAATAATTTTTGACCTTCTCTACGGCATATACGGCATTGTTCGTCTTTATATCTTGCCATTTGTCTTTTACACCTCTTCTTTCAAATTTATTATATCTTAACTCTTAATTAAACTCTTCTTCTTTTTGGTGGTCTACAACCATTGTGTGGTATTGGTGTTACATCTTTTATACTGCTAATTTCTAAACCTGTTGTTTGAAGTGATCTAATTGCAGCTTCTCTTCCTGAACCTGGTCCTTTAACAAAAACATCAACTGTTTTTAGACCATGTTCCATAGCTGTTTTTGCTGCTGTTTCAGCAACTTCTCCTGCTGCAAATGGTGTACTTTTTCTAGAACCTTTAAATCCTAATCCACCAGCACTTGCCCAAGATATAACATTACCTTTAACGTCTGTAATTGTAACTATTGTATTATTAAAACTAGAATGAATATGAGCAGAACCTTTATCTATATTTTTTCTATCTCTTCTTCTAGTTACTGTCTTTTTTGTTACATTTTTAGCCATCTTTCTAGCTTACCTCCCTTTTTTATACTCTTACGAGCCTAAAAATTATTTCTTTTTGCTTACTAATTTTCTAGGACCTTTTCTTGTACGAGCATTAGTCTTTGTTCTTTGTCCTCTTACTGGAAGACCTCTTCTATGTCTTAATCCTCTGTAACATCCTATTTCTGTAAGTCTTTTAATATTTAAAGCAACTTCTCTTCTTAAATCTCCTTCTAATAATAGATGATTTGCATCAATTGCTTTTCTAATTGCTTGTACTTGATCTTCTGTTAGATCTTTTACTCTAGTATCTGGATTTACCTCAGCCTCTTTTAATAATTTTTGTGATGTTGAAAGTCCAATACCATAAATATATGTTAATCCAACCTCTACTCTTTTTTCTCTAGGTAAATCAATTCCTGATATACGAGCCATAAATTTAGCACCTCCAAATTTTTTTGTTTGTTTTTATGTATTTATATATGAACACAAATTTGATAAAGAGATATTCTCTTCAGCCGCTACCATTTTTGTGCTTATACCGTAGGATAAATTTTTACTATCCTTGTCTTTGTTTGTGTTTAGGGTTTTCACAAATAACTCTAACAACACCTTTTCTTTTTATAACCTTGCATTTTGGGCATATAGGTTTTACTGATGCTCTAACTTTCATTTGATACACCTCCTGTTTATTACTCATATTTTTACATTTTCTGAGCAATTATGAAGCGTGAAATCAGATGTGTGGTTTAATTACACATCTCATCTCACACTTCATACCCCATGATAGGATTATTTAGCTCTCCATGTTATTCTACCTCTATTTAAATCATATGGTGATAATTCTACTTTTACTCTATCACCTGGTAATATTTTTATATAATTCATTCTAAGCTTACCTGAAATATGGGCTAATATTTGATGACCATTTTCAAGCTCAACTTTAAAATTTGTATTTGGTAGAGTTTCTACAACAATTCCTTCTACCTCTATTACATCTTCTTTTGCCAAATTTATTCCCTCCCGAATAATTTAAACATTATTTAACTATAAATAGCTAATATAGTATACACCATTTTTAGGCTATAGTCAAGATTTTTGGCTCTTTTTCTGTAATTAAAATTGTATTTTCATAATGAGCTGCTCTTGTTCCATCTTCTGTTATAATTCCCCAACCATCATCTAACTCTAGAATATTTGGTTTTCCTGCGATTACCATTGGCTCTATCGCTAGAGTCATGCCAGGTTCAAGTCTTGGTCCTCTTCCTGCTCTACCATAATTTGGGATTCCTGGATCTTCGTGCATTTCTCTCCCTATACCATGTCCTTGGAATTCTCTTACTACTGAAAATCCATTTTTTTCTACATATTCACCGATGGCATGAGAAATATCTCCTAGTCTATTTCCTTTTTTAGCATATTTTATTCCTTCAAAAAATGCCTGTTTTGTTACATCTATTAATTTCTGACTTGCTTTATCAATTTTTCCAACAGCATATGTTCTACAACAATCGCCATTAAATCCATCTTTATATGCAACTAAGTCAATACTTATTATATCCCCTTCTTTTAATATTTCTCTTTTAGAAGGTATTCCATGAATTACAACATCATTTATAGAACTACAAATACTGGCTGGAAAATCTGGTATCCCATCTACTCCACTTGGATATCCTTTTTCTGCTGGAATTGCTCCATTTTTTCTCATTGTTTCTTCTGCAATTTTATCTAATTCATATGTTGTAATTCCTGGTTTTATTGCTGCCTCAACTGCTTTTTGTGCCAAAAATGCAACCCTACAAGCTTCTTTCATTTTTTCTATTTCTTTTGGAGATTTAATATATATCATTTATATTACTTCCTATCTATTTTTATTATAATTCTCTAACCATTCTTTTATCATTTCTTTTGTTATATTTACACTTGCATGTAATTTTACTCTATATAATAAATTTTGTTCTTCGTAAAATTCTATTAATTCTTTTGATTGTTCATGATATACTTTTAATCTTTCAGTTATTGTTTCCTCATTATCATCTTTTCTTTGAATTAATTTGCTTCCACAAATATCACAAATTCCATCAACTTTTGGTTTTTTATATTCAAGGTTGTAAATTGCTCCACATTCCTTATTTGAACAAATTCTTCTTTTTACAGTTCTGTAAATTATGTCCTCATCAGGAATATCTAAAAATAAAGCCAAATCTACTTTTTGTCCTTGTTCTTCTAGCATATCTTCTAATGCTTTTGCTTGTTCTACGTTTCTTGGAAATCCATCAAATACAACTCCATGAAAATCTTTAAACTGATTAATTTTTCCTTTTAACATATTTATTGTTATATCATCTGGAACTAAATTTCCTTTATTTATATATTCTTGTGCTTTTTTTCCTAAATCTGTTTCATTTTTTATTTCTTCCCTAAACATATCACCTGTTGCAATATGTCCCATATTTTGTGTTTCTTCTAATAAATTTGAAACTGTTCCTTTTCCACTACCTGGTCCTCCAAGTAAAACAATATTCATTATCTTCACTCCAATCTTTTCATCTGCAAATATTATTTTTTAAATATATATTTCTAATATATATTTAAAAAATAATATTCATTTATCATAAAATATATAACTCTAGATAAAATTAAAAATCTCTAAAATAGTTAGCTTGTAATATTTTGATAGTAGTTTAATTGCATGGGCACGACTGCATCTAGTCGTACCCTGATACAATAAAATTTTTATTCTAAGAATCCCTTGTAATGTCTCATTACTAATTGTGATTCTAATTGTTGAACTGTTTCCAATGCAACACCCACTACAATAAGTATAGATGTTCCTCCAAATGCTACATTTAGATCTGTAAATCTCATAAACATTGGAAGTATTGCTATAAGTGCTAGGAATAAACCTCCAAATAATGTTAATTTGGTTAATACTGATGATAAATAATCAGTTGTTGGTTTACCTGCTCTAATTCCTGGAATAAATCCACCATTTTTCTTAATATTTGCTGAAACCTCTGCTGGGTTAAATGTTGCATATATATAGAAGAATGTGAATCCTATTATTAATAGTAAATAAATTATTGCATTTGCTATTGTATATCCAAGTGCTACATCTGAACTTGAAGTAGCTAATGAAAAATTATATATTACATTCCAAAATCCAGTATGTGATGCAATACTTGGATCAAATATTTGGATTATCATTGCTGGGAAAGTCATAAATGATGAAGCAAATATTATTGGCATAACTCCTGCCATTGCTATTTTTAATGGTATATATGTATTTTGTGCACCCATCATTTTTCTTCCAACAACTTTCTTAGCATATTGTACTGGTATTCTTCTTTCAGCTTGTTGTATAAATACAACTGCTGTAACTAAAATTAATGCTCCTAAAACAATAGCTAAAGCAATTAATAAACCTGTTGTACTAAATCCTGATTCTGGCATAATTAATGACCAAAGTGATGTTACTGCACTTGGTAATCTTGAAACTATACCAATAAAGATAATCATTGAAACTCCATTTCCAATTCCTTTATTAGTAATTTGGTCTCCAATCCACATAAGTAATGCTGTACCAGCCATAAGACCTGTTACAACTAATACTCCATTTAATATTCCAGAATCTAAGAATATTCCTTGAGATTGATATGATAAATATAATCCAATTCCTTCAATTAATGCTAATATAATTGAAAGTGCTTTTGTATATTTATCCATTTTTTGTCTTCCAACTTCTCCACCTTCTTTTGCTAATCTCTCCAATGAAGGTACGATCATTGTTAATAATTGTATAACAATTGAAGCTGTAATATATGGTGTTACTGACATTGCGAATATTGAAAATCTTGAAAATGCTCCTCCAGAGATTGTATCTATTAATCCTGTAAAAGTATTTTCAGCTGATTGCATAGCATTTTGTACTTGTACCAAGTCTACACCTGGGACAGATATAAAACATCCTATTCTAAATACTATAATCAATACTAAAGTATATAATAATCTTTTTCTTACTTCAGGTGTCTTTAATGCATTTTTTATAGTTTTAAACAACTAAATCACCTCAATCTTTCCTCCTGCTGCTTCTATTTTTTCAGCAGCTGCTTTTGTGAATCTCTTAGCTTTAACAGTTAATTTTTTATCTAGTTTTCCTGTTGCTAATACTACTATTCCATCATTTATTTTTCCTATAATTCCTTCTGCTAACAAGCTCTCTGCTGTAACTTCTGTTGCATTACTCTTATTTAACATTGTTAAAGTTACTTCTGTATAATTCTTAGCATGAATATTATTAAATCCTCTTTTTGGAAGTCTTCTGTATAAAGGTGTTTGTCCTCCTTCAAAACCTCTTCTTACACCTCCACCAGATCTTGCTTTTTGTCCTTTATGTCCTTTTCCTGATGTTTTACCAAGACCTGAACCAACTCCACGACCTAATCTTTTTCTTTTTATTCTTACGTCTGCTGGGCTTAATTCTCCTAATTGCATTTCTAAAATTGCACCTCCTTAAAATTTGATAGCTTTATTATAATATATCAGAAACTTTTTTTCCTCTTTTTTTAGCAATTTGTTCTGCTGTTCTCATATTTTCTAAACCATTCATTGTTGCATATACAACGTTTCTTGGATTATTTGTACCAAGAACTTTAGTTTTTATATCTTTATATCCAGCTAATTCTAATACTGCTCTTGCACTTCCACCTGCGATAACTCCAGAACCTTCTACTGCTGGTTTTAACATTACTCTTGCACTTCCGAATTTTCCAATAAATTCGTGAGGGATTGTTGTTCCAACAACTGGTACTTCTATTAAATTCTTTCTAGCATCATCAATTGCTTTCTTTATTGCATCAGGTACTTCTGCTGCCTTTCCATTTCCAACACCAACGTGTCCGTTTTCGTCGCCAACAACTACTAAAGCACTAAATCTAAAAGTTCTACCACCTTTTACAACCTTAGCAACTCTATTTATCGCAACAACTTTCTCTTTTAATTCAACTGCATTATCCTCTTGCATCGGTTTCTTTCCTCCTTTTCTTTTTGATATATATGTTTCTATAAATTTCTTGTTTTATTATTAAAAGTTTAATCCACCATTTCTTGCAGCTTCTGCTAATTCTTTTACAACACCATGATAGATATATCCACCTCTATCAAAAACAACATCTTTAATATTTTTTTCTAATGCTCTTTTTGCTATTAATGCTCCAACTTCTTTAGCAGCTTCTTTATTTGCATGTTTAGTTTTTACTTCTTTATCTAATGTAGAAGCAGAAACTAATGTGTTACCTGCAACATCGTCAATTACTTGTACATATAAATTTGTATTACTTCTATATACGCAAAGTCTTGGACGTTCTGCTGTTCCACTGATTTTTCTACGAACACGAGCATGTCTTCTTTCTCTTTCCATCTTTCTGTTTACTTTTGAAATCACTTTTCTCTCTCCTTTCTATGAAATTAGAATTTAAAGCAAAGTTAATTTAAATTTTATTTCTTACCAGCTTTACCTTCCTTACGTCTAATAACTTCATAATCATATTTAATACCTTTACCACCGTAAACTTCTGGCTCTCTTTTAGATCTAATAACGGCTGCTGTTTGACCAACTAATTCTTTATCAATTCCTTTAACAATAATTGTATTTGCATCTGGAACATCAAAAGTAATACCTTCTGGAGCTTCAAATATTACAGGATGTGAATAACCTAAACTTAAATTTAAATTATTTCCTTGTTTTTGAACTCTATATCCTACACCATTAATTTGTAGTGTTCTTGTGAATTCATGTTTTACTCCTTCGATCATATTCTTTATTAAAGTTCTTGTTAAACCATGTAAACCTTTGTTAAAGTTTTCATCATCTGGTCTTGTAACTTTAACTGTATTATCTTCTATTGTAACTGTAATATTTTTATGTATTTCTCTTTCTAATGTTCCTTTTGGCCCTGTTACAGTTAAATGCTTACCGTCTAATTTTACTTCAACACCTTCTGGTATTGTGATAGGTGCATTTCCTATTCTTGACATTTCATTTTCCCTCCTTCTTATCTTCTAATAAGATTACAATGCTCATCCTTTGCATTGTATACTGAATTGTAATAGGCAAAACCTTAACAATTTCAGTAATTACCAAATATATGCTAAAACTTCTCCTCCAAGATTTTCTTTTCTTGCTTCTCTATCTGTTTTAATTCCTTTTGATGTAGAAATTAAAGCTATTCCTAAACCATTTAATACTTTTGGTAATTTTTCAGCAGAAGCATATACTCTTAATCCTGGTTTACTTATTCTTTTTATTCCAGCTATTACTTTAGCTCCATTTTCATCATATTTTAATGCTATTCTTAATATTCCTTGATTTTCATTTTCTATCTCTTCAACAGATTTTATATATCCTTCATTATATAATATATCTGCTATTGACTTTTTCATTTTTGATGCAGGAACATCAACTGTTTTATGCTTTGCAGCACTTGCATTTCTTATTCTTGTTAACATATCTGCTATTGGATCTGTAGTATTCACTTGTGTTTCCCTCCTTTTTATATACTTTTACCAACTTGCTTTTTTTACACCTGGGATTTCTCCTTTATGTGCTAAATTTCTAAAGCAAACACGGCAAATTCCATATTTTCTAATATATCCATGTGGTCTTCCACATATTTTACATCTATTATATTCTCTAGTAGCATATTTTTGTGGTCTTTGTTGTTTTACTTTTAAAGATTTTTTAGCCATATTAATCTCCTTTCTCTGGACTAATTTTTGAATGGCATTCCTAGAAGTTTTAATAATTCTTTTCCTTCCTCGTCTGTTTTTGCTGTTGTAACAAAAATAATATCCATTCCTCTTAATTTGTCTACTTTATCATATTCTATTTCTGGGAATATTAATTGTTCTTTAACACCCATTGAGAAATTTCCTCTTCCATCAAAAGAATTTGCAGAAATTCCTCTGAAATCTCTTATTCTTGGCATAGCAACATTAAATAATTTATATGCAAAATCATACATTTTTCCTCTTCTTAATGTTACTTTACATCCAACATTAACTCCCTCTCTTAACTTAAAAGCAGCTATTGATTTTCTTGCTTTTGTTACTATAGGTTTTTGTCCTGTAATAATAGCTAAATCATTCATAGCATTATCTAATGATTTTGGATTATCTTTTATATCTCCAAGACCAATATTTATAACTATTTTATCTAATTTTGGAACTTCCATTATTGATTTGTAATTAAATTTTTTCATCATTGCTGGAACTATTTCTTTTTCATATTGTTCTCTTAATTTTTCCATTAGAATACAACTCCTCCTTTCTTAACCCTATTTTATTTCTGCATTACATTTTTTACATATACGAACTTTTTTATCTCCGTCTACTTTATATGCTATTCTTGTTGTTTTTCCACATTTTGGACAAACTATACCAACTTTGCTACTATGTATTGGATATTCTGATGGTATAATTCCTCCTTCTTCACCTTGTTTTCTAGGTTTTGTATGTTTCTTTCTAATGTTTACTCCTTTAACAACTATTTTTTGTGTTTTAGGAATTATTTCTAATACTTCTCCAGTTTTACCTTTATCATTTCCAGATAAAACTTTAACTGTATCACCTTTTTTTATTCTCATTATAGGATTCTCCTCCTTTTCTACATATTTGCTTTTATCTCATTATGCTTATTTTATTAATTCATTTTCCGTTAAAATATAAAACCATCTTATGATTTCTATATCTTTAATCTGTAATAGCAAAAAATATTAAAATATTTTTTGTTTAACAACTTAAAGAACTTCTGGTGCTAATGATAAAATTTTCATATAATTTTTATCTCTTAATTCTCTTGCAACAGGCCCAAATATACGTGTTCCTCTTGGGTTTCCATCTTCTTTTATTAATACTGCTGCATTCTCATCAAATCTTACATATGATCCATCTGCTCTTTTTGTAGGTTTCTTAGTTCTTACTACTACTGCTTTAACAACATCACCTTTTTTTACTTGACCTCCAGGTATTGCTGTTTTTACAGAAGCAACTATAATATCACCTATGTTAGCATATTTTCTATATGAACCACCTAAACATCTAATACACATAATTTCTCTTGCACCAGTGTTGTCAGCAACTTTTAATATAGTTTGTTGTTGTACCATGTTAATTAGTACCTCCTTTTCTTCTATTATAAGTTATTTTATAACTGCTTTTTCCATAACTTCAACTAATCTCCATCTTTTATCTTTAGAAAGAGGTCTAGTTTCCATTACTCTTACTTTATCTCCAATTTGGCATTCGTTCTTTTCATCATGTGCTTTTAATTTATAAGTCTTCTTAACGAATTTTCCATATTTTTTATGTTTTTCACTAGTTTCAACTGCAACAACGATTGTTTTATCCATTTTATTAGATATAACTGTTCCAACTAAAACTTTACGAAGATTTCTTTCTTCCATTAGAACTTCTCCTTTCTAAGCATTTTTACTTTCAGCAATTTTTCTTTCTGTTAAAACTGTGTTAATTCTTGCTATGTCTTTTCTTACTTCTTTTATTCTCATTGGATTATCTAATCCATGTGTAGCTAAACTAAATCTTAACTTGAATAATTCTGTTTTTAATTCAGATAATTCTTTTTCTAGTTCTGGTGAAGACATTTCTTTTATTTTATTAATCTTCATTGCTATCACCCACCTTATCATCAGATTCTTTTGCCACGAATTTACATTTTACTGATAATTTATTCATAGCTAGTCTTAAAGCCTCTCTTGCTGTTGCTTCAGAAACACCAGCTATTTCAAACATAACTCTTCCTGGCTTTACTGGAGCTACATAATATTCTACAGCACCTTTACCTTTACCACCACGAGTTCCTGCTGGTTTACTTGTTATAGGTTTGTCTGGGAATATTTTTATCCAAACTTTTCCACCTCTTTTAATATAACGTGTCATAGCAATACGTGCTGCCTCTATTTGATTTCCTGTAATTAATCCTGCTTCTAATGCTTGAATTCCGTATTCTCCATTTGTTACTTGTGTTCCTCTTGTTGCCTTTCCTCTATTTCTACCTTTTTGTTGTTTTCTGTATTTTGTTCTTTTTGGCATTAATGGCATTATTCTTCTCCTCCTTCCACATTTTTCTTAGTTGGAAGAACTTCTCCTTTATATATCCAAACTTTTACACCAACTTTTCCATATGTTGTATCTGCTTCTGCAAAGCCATAATCAATGTCAGCTCTTAATGTTTGAAGTGGTATAGTACCTTCTTTATAGAATTCTGTTCTAGCCATATCTGCTCCACCTAATCTTCCAGAGCAAGCTGTTTTAATTCCTAGAGCTCCTGCTCTCATTGTTTTTTGCATACATTGTTTCATAGCTCTTCTGAATGAAATTCTTCTTTCTAATTGTCCTGCAATATTTTCTGCAACTAATTGTGCATCCATATCTATATTTTTTACTTCAACTATATTTAAGTTTACAGTTTTTCCTATCATTTTTTGTAATTCATCTTTTAAAGTTTCAACTAAGTTTCCACCTTTACCTATAACTAAACCTGGCTTAGCTGTGAAAACACTTACTTTAACAACTTTAGCTGTTCTTTCTATTTCAATTTTAGAAATTCCACTTGCATATAATTTTTTCTTTAATAATTTACGAATATTGTAATCTTCTACTAGGTAATCACCAAAGTTTTTAGAATCTGCATACCATTTAGAATCCCAGTTTTTGATTACTCCAACTCTTACACCATGTGGATTTACCTTTTGTCCCATTTCTAAAATTCCTCCTCTCCTATTCTTCACATTCTCTTAATACTATTGTTATATGTGTTGTTCTTTTTCTAATTCTTACTGCTGAACCTTTTGCAGCTGGTCTAATTCTTTTTAGAGTTGGACCTTGATTTGCATATATTTCAGATATATATAATTTTTCATGACTCATATCATGATTATTTTCTGCATTAGCAATTGCTGATTTTAATAATTTTTCAAGTATTGGTGATGATGCTTTAGGTGTAAATTTCATTATAGCTAATGCTTCATCAACTTTTTTACCTCTTACTAAATCTGCAACTATTTTTACTTTTCTAGCTGATATTCTAGCAAATTTTAATTGTGCTCTTGCTTCATTAATTGTTGCTTGCTCTTGCATTTCTTTCCCTCCTTGTTAATTAATTATTTCTTAACTGTAGTTTTCTTATCTCCAGCATGACCTTTAAAAGTTCTTGTAGGTGCAAATTCTCCTAATTTATGACCTATCATTTCTTCTGTTAAATAAACTGGTACATGTTTTCTTCCGTCATGAACTGCTATTGTGTGTCCAACCATTTGAGGATATATTGTAGAAGCTCTTGACCATGTTTTTAATACTTCTTTTTTTCCTGTTTCATTCATTTCTTCTATTCTCTTTAGAAGTCTTTCTTGTACATAAGGTTTCTTTTTGCTTGATCTTGACATTTACTCATTTCCCTCCTTTAAGATTATTTTCTTCTCTTAACTATGAATTTATTTGATAATTTCTTTTTATTTCTTGTCTTGTATCCAAGTGCTGGTTTACCCCAAGGTGTTAATGGTCCTGCGTGTCCTACAGGTGCTCTACCTTCACCACCACCATGTGGGTGATCTACTGGGTTCATAACAGATCCTCTAACTTCTGGTCTCCATCCCATATGTCTTTTTCTACCAGCTTTACCAATTTTTATTGTATCATGTTCAGCATTTCCAACTGTTCCAATTGTAGCTCTACATCTTGTTAAGATTAATCTCATTTCTCCTGAAGGAAGTCTTACATGTGCATATTTACCTTCTTTTGCCATAAGTTGTGCTTCTTGTCCTGCACTTCTTACTAATTTTCCACCTTGTCCTGGATTTAATTCGATATTATGAATCATTGTACCTACTGGTATAGATTCTATAGGCATACAGTTACCTGGTTTGATATCAGCTTTTGCTCCTGATATAACTTTATCTCCATCCTTTAATCCTAAAGGTGCTAATATATATGCTTTTTCTCCATCTTCATATTGAATTAATGCAATATTTGCACTTCTATTTGGATCATATTCGATACCAATAACTGTTGCTTCCATATCATCTTTTAAACGTTTAAAATCAATTATTCTATATTTTTGTCTATTTCCACCACCTTGGTGTCTAACAGTAATTCTTCCATATGAGTTTCTTCCTGCTTTTTCTTTTTTCTTTGCTAATAAAGATTTTTCAGGTGTTTTCTTTGTTATTTCATCAAATGTAGAAACTGTCATGTTTCTTCTTGATGGTGTATATGCTCTAAATCTTTTTATTCCCATTTTAATTATCCTTTCTATTTTTTATTGTAGATTTTTTCCTGCTCTACTGCAGATATTCTTTATTATCCTGGTATTTTCCAGATAGTTTTTTGATTGTAATCTTGTTTTATTCAATTACAAAGTTTCTATAACTTACTTTTTAGCACAGCTAATTTTTTAAGCTCCCATAAATTCATCTATAGAATCTTTATATTTTTTAGATATCTTTGTTTGTTTTCCACCTTTTGATAAATATGTTTTTTGTTCTGGATTTGTGTCTATTGTAACAATAGCTTTTTTCCAATCAGATGTTTTTCCAACATATCTTCCCATTCTTTTTTCTTTTCCACTTACATTCATAGTATTAACTTTTAATACTTTTACTTCAAAAAGTTTTTCAACAGCATTTTTAATATCTGTCTTTGTAGCTTTTGGATTTACTTCAAAGGTATACTTTCCTTCATTTAGCCCATCATTACTTTTTTCTGTAATAATTGGAGCAATTATTATTTCTTCTGGTCTCATTATGCGTACACCTCCTCTAATTTCTTAACAGCATCTAGAGTTACAACTAGTTTATTATATTTTAATAAATCATAAACATTTATTGTATTTACTAAAGTTGTTTTCACACCTTCTATATTTCTTGCTGATTTTTGTACGTTTTCATTCTTTTCTGGTAATAAGATTAAAGTTTTTCCTGTAACTTTTAAATTTTCTAAAGTTTTTACCATAGCTTTTGTTTTTATTTCTTTCATTTCAGCTTTATCTAAAACAATTAAATTGTTTTCTAAAACTTTTGAGCTTAATACTGAACGTATTGCTAATCTTCTTTCTTTCTTATTAACAGTATATTTGTAAGAACGTGGTTTTGGTCCTAATGCTATACCACCTTTTACCCATTGTGGTGCTCTAATAGAACCTTGTCTTGCTCTACCTGTTCCTTTTTGTCTCCATGGTTTTCTTCCACCACCAGATACTTCTGATCTTGTTTTAGTACTTTGTGTTCCTTGTCTTTGGTTAGCTAAGTAATTAACTAATACACTATGTACAATTGCTTCATTTGGTTCAATTCCAAATACGTTATCATTTAATTCTACATCGCTAACTTTTTTACCTTCCATATTATAAACATCTATTTTAGGCATTGTACTTTCCTCCCTTCCTATTTACTTATCTTTACACTTGATTTTATTTTTAGGATAGCTCCTTTTGGTCCTGGAACGCTTCCTTTTACTAATATTACATTTTTATCCATATCAACTTTTATTACTTCTAAGTTTTGGATTGTTATTTTTTGTACACCCATATGTCCTGGTAATTTTTTACCTTTGAAAACTCTACCTGGTGTAGATGTTGGTCCCATTGAACCTGGTCTTCTATGATACATAGATCCATGTCCCATTGGTCCTCTGTGTTGTCCATGTCTTTTTATAACACCTTGGAATCCTTTTCCTTTTGAAATTCCTTGAACATCAACTTTTTCTCCTTGTTCAAATGTATCAGCTTTTAATTCATCTCCAACTTTTACATTTTGAACATCATCTAATCTAAATTCTCTTAAATGTTTTCTAGCTTCAACATTTGCTTTTGCAAAATGTCCAGCCATTGGTTTGTTTACTTTATAAGATTTTATTTCTCCAAATCCTAATTGAACAGCATTATATCCGTCTACATCTTCTGTTTTAACTTGTGCTACAACACAAGGTCCAGCTTCTATAACTGTTACAGGAATAACTTTACCTGTTTCATCGAAAATTTGAGTCATTCCTATTTTCTTTCCTATTAATCCTTTTTTCATTTTTCTTTCCTCCTATACGTTTCACCGTATAAGTTATTCGTAACACGCTTTGCTTTGTACGACTAACTTAACTATTGGCTAATTATATTTAAATATAACTAGCTTGGCTTCGTTATTTTTTTATTTTTAATTATTTTCATTTTATAATTTTATTTCTATATCAACACCTGCTGGTAACTCTAATTTCATTAAGCTATCAACTGTTTTTTGTGTTGGATAAAGAATATCGATAACTCTCTTATGTGTTCTCATTTCAAATTGTTCTCTTGAATCTTTATATTTGTGTGGAGAACGTAAGATTGTTACAACTTCTTTTTGTGTTGGAAGTGGAATTGGTCCTGAAACTTTTGCTCCTGTTTTTTTAGCAGTATCTACTATCTTTTCAGCAGACTGATCTAAAATAACATAGTCATAAGCTTTTAACCTTATTCTTATTTTTTCGCTTCCTACCATTTGATTTGTTGTTGCCATAGTATAATTTCCCTCCTTAAAATATTTAAATGTACCTAGGCAAGTTTAAACGCACCCTGGTGTTTTGTTAACTACCAATATAAAAACCCAAGTTGGCATGATAATCTTGGGATAAGTGCATTATATATGTATGCAAAAACTTTGTTTTTGCATAAGTTATTTGTAACTCGCTAAAGCTTCGTACAACTAACTTAACTTACCGCCCGGTCTAAGCCAAGACATACTCCATAGAAGTTCCCTCCAAGCCCTTATATACTAAGCTTGTAGCCACATTCTACTTCATCGCTAAACTCATGCTCAATAATTATACAACGCTTAGTGCTCCAAGTCAATACAATTTTGTAATATTTTTGTAATTTTTCATAAAATTAATTAAAAAATACATAATAAAATTTCTTTTTTTATTTTCTGACAAGTTTCGACATATTTCTTATTTTTTTTATGTTATAATTTCTCAAATTATAGTTGAGGTGAAATTTTATGAAATTTACTTTTATAAATTCAAAGAAATTAAAAATGTTATCCATATTTCTAATTTTCTTAATTTTATTAGGCACTTTTTTTTGTTACATAGATACTAAACGTATCAAGAATGGTAATACACCTTTGTTTGCAATTTACCTAATAGATGCATATTCAAAAGAAGATCATGTTGGTGTTTATCTTGGATTAGGATATAAAATATATGAATATCCTGCAAAAAGAATAGTAACCTTTTTATTTGCGCCAAAAGATAAAGATCCTAAACTTTATGAGAATCCAGCAAATATTATTCTTCTATTACAAGATTAATTTTGTCTGCTTTAGTTTATCATAAATATTATAAAAGAAAGGAGGTTAAATTATTTGAAAAAAAAATTACTTATATTATTTTTGGCATTATTATTTATTATTTTGCTATTTTTTATTACTGACTTTGTACGTATAAAAATGAATCTGTTTCCTATTTTTTCTATACCACTAATATCTTATAGGGATGGTGGTACTAAGGAATATTTTGGTATTGGATATAAAATCTTTATATATCCAAATGGAAAAAAAGATATTGGTACTTGGTTTTTGCAATATGATAATAATCTATATAGTGGACCAACTTTTAATCCTATTTATACAAATGATAGTAATCTTATAGATTACATAACAACACATAAAAATATTTTAACTAATCAAAATGATTTAAACGAACTTATAGAAAATTATTATAATTAGGTGATTCTATGAAAAAATTTAAAAAGTTTATTCTAATAATTCTTTTTATTTCTATAATTTGCTTTTTTATTGATTTTATAAGAATTAAATTGAATCAAGAAGCTATCTTTTGTATTACTATAGGAACATATAAAGATGGTGGTACTAAAGAAAGATACGGATTAGGATATAAAGTTTTTGAATATCCAAACGGAAAAAAAGATATCGGTAGTTGGTTTTTGCAATATGATGATTCTTTATATGAAGGCATTAAAGTAGTTCCTGTTGAAACTAATGACATGAATTTAATTTACTATTTAAGAGGCTTTACTCAGGAAGTTTTAATGGATAAGAATCAATTAAATATGTTAATTGAAAATTATTATTCAACTAATTAAAAGAAGGAAATTATGAAAAATTTTGTAAAAAAATTAGATTGTTCTTTTTTAATCATTATAATTTTATGCACTTTTTTCTTTTCTTATAATGTTTATGCAAGAGATAATACTGCTGCTTCTTTTGGTTCAACAGAATACGGTACAGACGAAGATGTTCGCAATGCTACATACGCTTATTATGATGCTGGTTACACTTCATATGGTTATACAGAACCTCAAAAATCGGATTTATGGGAAAAATTATATGCTGATGTACAATTTTTTAGTGGACATGGTAATGTTAATCATATTATTTTTCTTTATACTGGTTTAATCGTTGCTAACGGTGGTAACTATAACTTTGGAGAGTATGGTTGGAAAGATGTCGTTGGCACAGATGAAGTTCATTGGGATGCAGATACAATACTTGCAACATATTCTTCTTGCTATAGTAGTGGCAATAACGAATCTGATTACAATAGTATTGCTGGAAGAACAATGGAAGAAGGTTGTGATGTGACTGTTGGATTTAGACAAAAAATCAATCCATATAGTGCTACTAGTTGGAATAAGAATTATAATGAAAAATTAGCAGAAGGTTATGGTGTGTACGATGCAATTGTTTATGCAAATAGCAAAAATTATTTAAACAATAGTGTCAAACAAGTTAACATCTTTCACGAAAATGGCGTAGATTATAATATGAAAATTGGTAAATATCGTAATAGCAATTCTTTGCAATCATTAGAATCTAATAATATCTTAAAAAATACTAATGAAAAAATGACATATTCTACTAATAACATATGTAATGCAATAAAATCTATAAATAACGATTTTGATCTTAAAGATTATTCTGTTAGTGAATCAAGTGGAATAATTATATGCCCAGAAAATGGTCAAATTATAGATAATGAAAAATATATAACTATGAACTATAAACTTAATGATTTTATTACTACTTCTGGATATACCATAAGAATCAAAAATAATACTGTAACAGCGATTTATGATAATACAATAAATTCCGAAATTCTGTCTTCACAAAAATTGAACTTATCAAATCCTAAAATATTATCTGAAACAGATTTAAATCTAAAAAAACAAGAGGCTATAGAATCTGTAAAAAATAAATACAATAATTCAAATATAAATATTCCAGAAAATGAAATTACTTATGATTATGTTTATGATATAGAAAATCAAAAATATAAATTAGTTTTTTCCATAACAACAACTAGTGGTTCTGGTGATTTTGAAACTTTAGGTATAGAAAATATAGAATATATACTATAATTTATCATTAAAGTAGCTATCAGTATTTTAGTAAAAAAGAACTTACAAAATTTGTAAGTTCTTTTAATTCAACTAATAACTATGTTTAATTATCCTTTTATTACTTTATCTATCTCATCTTTCATAGACATTAAAGTTTCACAACTTTTATCAAATTTTTCTTTTTCTTCACCATCTAAAGGTAATTCTAGTACTTCTCTTGCTCCTTTTCTATTTATAATTGTTGGAACGCCAATGTATAATCCTTCATGTCCATATTCTCCCTTTAAATAAGTTGAAACTGTCATTATTTCATTTTGATCATTTAATATAGCTTTTATTATCTTTGTTAATCCTAAACCTATTCCATAATAAGTTGCTTTTTTTCTATTAATAATTTCATATGCAGCTTGTTGTACTTCTGTATATATTTTTTCCAAATCAGACATTGGATGGTTACCATCTTTCATAATTTCTGTCATTTTTTTACAACCAACATTTGCATGCTTCCATGGTACAAAAGATGAATCTCCATGTTCTCCCATTATATATGCATGTACATTTTTACTTGAAACTTTTAAATATTTTCCTATTAAATATCTTAATCTTGCTGTGTCTAAAACTGTACCTGAACCAATTACTTTTGAACTATCAAATCCAGACACTTCTTTTACAACATATGTCATTAAATCAACTGGATTACTTGCAATTAAAAAGATTCCTTTAAATCCACTTGCAACAACACTTTCTGTTACTTCCTTCATTATTTTAGCATTTGCAGAAGCTAACTCTAATCTAGTTTGTCCTGGCTTTTGGCTTAATCCTGCTGTAATAACTACTATATTTGCATCTTTACATTCATCATAATCTCCTGCTTTTATTATCATATCATTTGGAGCACAAGGCATTCCATGAGCTAAATCCATTGCTTCTCCTTCTGCTTTATCTTTTAAAACATCGATTAGTACTAATTCATTAACTCCTCCTTGGTTTAATAAAGCATATGCCATACTCATTCCTACAAATCCTGTTCCTACTAATACGATTTTTCTCTTATCTACCATAAAAAAACTTCCTTTCTTTCTGACTTTCTTCCAGTAAAATATTATACTCTTAGTAATAAGTATTTGTCAAATTCTATTATTTTATTAACTTATTGCATCAATAATTGATTTTATCATAATATTATCTTCATATAAATTATGTAGCCATCTATTTGTAGCTGGAATTTTATATATTATAAAACATATTAGAAAAAATATAAATAATACTATAAAAATTGCAAATACTTTTCTAGCAAAACCTTGTATTCTTAGTTTTCGTAATTCCCTATTATACTCTTTTTTAAATTGTTTATGTACTGCTGTATTATCCTTCAAATCATTTGTATGTTGACTAGTATATATATTCTTTATACTACTAACATATTGTTGTTGTGCAACTTGTTTCTTACGCTCCTCTTCTTCTCTTATTCTTGCTATTTTATTATCATATGCCTGTCTTTTTTCTGTATTTGATAAAACCTCATATGCTTCGTTCAGACTCTTTATCTTCTCTTCTGCAGCTTTTTTATTTTTATCTTCTTGCAAATCAGGATGATATTTTTTTGCTAAAACTTTATATGCTTTATCTATAACTTCTTTAGAGGCATTTTCATTAACCTCCAAAATTTCGTAGTAATTTTTCATACTTACCTCCAAATGATTAATTTTTTACTATCAATTTCATTTTTTTGCGATAATTAAAATCATTATAACATTTTTTATAAATTTATAATAGTATTTTTTGACATTTAGTGTTATAATTTCTATACTATTACATAAGGAGTTGAACAATAAATGAAATTATCTTCTGATAAAGACACAATGGCAGAATTAAAAGCTTTAATTCTATATATTTTATATAAAATTAATAAACCTATAACAAATGATGAATTTTTAAAATTGGTATTAACAATTACAGATATCAATTATTTTTATTTTCAACAATTTTTATTAGATTTAATATCTGCTGAGTATGTAACTTCTATAAAATTAGACGAAAATACTCTTTATAAAATTACTCCCAAAGGCATAGAAGCATTAAGATTAACAGGAGATATGATTCCTGGTATTCTAAAATTAAAAGTAGATAAAAACTTCAAAAATGAATTAAACATAATAGAAAATGAAGTATCTGTTTCTGCAGAATATATACCAAAAAATGATAAATCTTTTAAGATATGCTGTAAAATCACAGAAAATGGTGAAACAGTATTCGAGATTAGAACACTAGCTGGTTCTAGTGAACATGCTAAACGTATTGTTGATAATTGGAAAAATAATGCAACAGATATATATCCTAAAATAATGAAAGCTTTAAATTGTGAAGATGATGAAAATTAATTATAAAAGCGAATACTAAATTTCACTCATAGACAAATTGTATGAAATTTAGCATTCGCTATAATTATTTAGTACAAAAAGTTTTCTTATTAGTATAAGTTTTATAGTATCAGTTTCCAAATCAAACTATAAGTTTTGGATTTTTCTTCTTATATATTCATATACAATAATACTAGTTGCAACAGACGCATTTAAACTTTCTGTCTTTCCAAGCATAGGAATTATTATTTTTTCGTCTGCTATATCCAAAATTTCTTTAGAGATTCCATTAGCTTCATTGCCAATTACTAGAATCTTTTTATTATAATCTATCTCATAAATATTTTTCTTTGCTTTTAAATCTGTACACATTATTTTAAATTTATTTTTTTTCATTTCTTTTAATGTTTCTACAAGATTGTTTGCCTCTATTATATTAACTCTAAAAATTGCTCCCATAGTTGATCTTACAACTTTTGGATTATATGCATCTACTGTATCTTTAGACACTACAATCTGTGATAAATTAGCACTATCTAGAGTTCTTAATATTGTTCCCATATTTCCTGGATCTTGTAGATCGTCTAAAACCACTATTATATCTTCTCCATAATTTATAGGTTTTTTATTATTTTTTTCTACAATTGCTAAAATTCCCTGAGGATTAGATACATCTGTAATACTTTCAAAAATCTTTTTATTTACATATAAACAATCATATTTAGCAATTTCATATAAAAGTTTATCATCTATTACATTATTAGCTAAGCATTCTTCACATATCACAATCCTTTTTATAATAGCTTTTTCTTGGATTGCTTCTTTAATTAGCTTTATTCCTTCTATTATATATTCATTATTTAGATCTCTAAATTTTCTTTCCTTTAGCTTTTTTATATTCTTAATGCTTTCATTATCTTTGCTAGTAATAATTTGCATTTTTACCTCCTAGTCTTCACATAAAAATTGCAAGAATTGTTTAATACTCAATAAAATCTTATCATCAGATATTTCTTCTACTTTATATGTAATATATGGATCTTTTCCTGGTGAAAATTTAATTTTATTTTTATATTCCTTTATTAATTTATCGACTAGATCAATTTTAAATTTATTTCCTTCAAAAGAAAATACTATACCATTAGCTTTTTGTTGTATTTTTAAAATAAATAATTTTTTTGCTAAAGATTTTATTCTTGCAATATTTAATAAATTTTCTACTTCATCTGGAATTTCGCCATAGATGTCTATCATTTCATCAACAATATTTTGTATATCTTCTTCAGTTCTACAAAGAGCTATATCTTGATATATTTTTATTTTTTGACTTGAATCTGATATGTAGCTATCAGGTATATAACTTGAAACATTTAAATCTATTTGAATATCTTTTTCCTCTTCATCCTGCGGAATATCTTTCATTTCTTTTATAACTTGATCTAGTAAATTACAATAAGTATCATATCCAACTTGTTCCATATGACCATGTTGAATCTCTCCTAGCATACTTCCTGCTCCTCTTATTTCTAAATCTCTCATTGCAATTTTAAATCCAGAACCAAACTCAGTAAACTCTTTCATCGCTTTTAATCTTTTATCTGCTACTTCAGATAATAATTTGTCCCTTTTATAAGTAATATATGCATATGCTTGTGCATCACTTCTTCCAACTCTTCCCCTTATTTGGTATAGCTGAGCTAAACCAAGTCTATCTGCATTTTCTACAATTATTGTATTTGCATTTGGTATATCTATTCCTGATTCTAAAATTGTAGTACATACTAATACATTTGTTTCTCCATTTATAAAATCAAGCATAATTGCTTCCAGTTCATTTCCTGACATCTTTCCATGTGCATAACTTACTTTTGCCTCAGGTACTAATTTTAAAATTTCATTAGCCTTTCTCTCTATTCCTTCTACATTATTAAATAAGTAGAAAACTTGTCCTCCTCTTTCTAATTCTCTAGTTATTGCTTCTTTTACTACTTCTTCGTCATATTCTAATACATAAGTTTGAACTGGCTTTCTATTCTGAGGTGGTTCATATATTATAGACATATCCCTTACTCCAACAATGGACATATGCAAAGTCCTTGGAATTGGTGTAGCTGTCATTGTTAAAACATCGATACTATTTTTATACTCTTTTATTTTTTCTTTATCCTTAACTCCAAATCTATGTTCTTCATCTATTATTAATAAACCTAAATCTTTAAAGTCTATATCTTTACTTAATATTCTGTGTGTTCCTATAAGAATATCTATCTCACCTAATTTTAATTTTTTTATAATTTCACTTTGTTCCTTCTTCGTTCTAAATCTATTTAATACTTCTATATTTACTGGAAACTCTTGCATTCTTTCTTTAAAACTTTTATATTGCTGATCTGCCAAAACCGTTGTAGGTACTAAATATGCAACTTGTTTTTGATCCATTACAGCTTTAAATGCTGCTCTAATTGCTACCTCTGTTTTACCATAACCTACATCCCCACATAATAATCTATCCATCGGCTTTTGCATTTCCATATCTTTTTTTATCTCATCAATACATCTTAATTGATCATCTGTTTCTTGATAAATAAAACTATTTTCAAATTCCTGTTGCCAAGGTGTATCTTTAGAAAAAGCATACCCCTTAGATTTTTGTCTTTTAGCATATAATTCTATTAATTCTTTCGCAACTTCTCTTAAATTTTTCTTTACTCTTTCCTTAGTATTTTCCCATTCTTTACTTCCTAATCGGTTAATTCTAGGTAAGGTATCTCCACCACCAATATATTTTTTTACATTATCTAGTTGATCTGTTGGAACATATAGCATATCATCATTTTTATATTTAATTTTTATATAATCTTTTGTTGTTTTGTCTGTAACTATTGTATTTACTCCAACAAATTGACCTATACCATGAATTTTATGTACTACATAGTCTCCTTTTTTTAGCTCAGAAAAAATAATTTTTTCTGCTTCATTAAATATTTTACTTGATTTTCTTCTTTTCTTCTTTTCTACACTAATTAAGTCATTTGCAACTATTACTACAATATTAGAATCATAACTTTCATATCCTTGTGTTAAATCTCCTACAACTATTTTTACAGCTATTCCATTACTTATTTCTGAATATTTTAAATCTTCTTTGTATTCAGAAATAATTTCATTTTCATCTAATACAGCCTGTAATTTTTTTGCTCTTTCTTTTGAATTAACATATATATATATTTTTTTGCTTTCTGATTTAAACTTGATTATATCCTCAATAAATTTATTAAAATCACTTCTATTATAGTTTACTGCTCTAAATCTAAAATAATATTTTTCTGATTCAATGCTATCACTTAAGTCATCAGAAATTAAATATACTTTTGTTTTTTTATCTAGTTTATCTTCAAATTCTTCAATTCCTATATAATTTTCTAGTGCATTTGGAATTATTCTTTCTTTTTCTATTAAAGCATTTTCTGTTTGTTCTATATCATTTAATATGTTCTTTCCTCTAGCCAATACTTTTCTTGGTTCTTCTAAGAAAAAGATATATTTTTCCGTAATATAATCTAATAAAGTTGTTTTTTCACTATAAAAATATTCAAAGTATTTATCAATTTTAGATATAAATTCTCCCTCTTTGATTAATTCAATATCTTCTTTTATATTCTTTTTTTGATTCTCAGTATATTTATTTATATTAGCTAAAATATTATTGCAAACATCTTCAATAGTATTTTCTAATAAATATTCATGTAGTGGATCTATTTCTATATTTTGTAACATATCTATTGATCTTTGAGTTTGAATATCGAATTTTCTTATTGAATCTATTTCATCTCCCCAAAATTCTAATCTTATTCCATATTTATCATCAAATGATATATCTAGTATTCCACCTCTACTGCTAAACTCTCCTTTTCCATCTATCATTTCTACTTTAGAATATCCTAACATAGAGATTTTTTTCTTTAATTCTTCTAAATTATAGTTATCTCCAACCTTTAAATTTAATTTATTCTTAAATAAAATTTCTTTTGCTATAATTGGTTGTAAAAGAGATTCTATAGATGTTACTAATACTTTTATCTTGTTTTTTTCTAAATTTTTTAATACATTTATTCTTTCATATGGTAATTCCTTACTTTCGGCAACATAATCATAGGTTAATATTTCTCTTTTTGGAAAGAAGAATACCTCATTTATATAATTTTTTAATTCCTCTGAAATTTTTTTAGCCTGTAATTCATTATATGTAATAAGACAAACCGGTCTTTTCAAATTTTCTTCTGTGCTTGCTACTATTTGCTCCACTCCAACGCCAGATAACCCCAATATTGATATCGGGGTTTTTTCCTTTTTTATATTCTCTAGTAATTCATTAAATTTTTCTGATTTAGTCAGTTCTGCTAACACTGGATTCATTTTTCTCTCCTTTTAACATTATATATTATATAATATTTTCCAATAAATTGAAATATATATATTAATAAATATTCAATTTATAGGGAGAATTTATGAAAATTTTTACTTTTTCCATTAAAAAAAATTTTTTTAATATTATTTTTATAATTTTTACAATATTACTTGTACTATTTTCTAGCTCTAATTTATCGGCTGCAAAAAATGGTCTTGCCTTATGGGCTAATAATATAATTCCTGCTCTTTTTCCATTTTTTATTGCAACTGAATTATTAAGTCATACAAATGTAATAAATATCCTTGGAAAATTTTTAAATAAGTTTATGAGACCAATCTTTAATGTTCCTGGTCAAGGAAGTTATCCTTTAATTATGGGAATTATTAGCGGATATCCTGTTGGTGCAAAAATTGTATGTGACTTACGAAATAAAAATATTTTAACCAAAGCAGAATCTGAACGTTTAATTGCATTTACTAATAATTCTGGCCCTCTATTTATTCTTGGCACAATTGGTATAGGTCTTTTTAAAGATACTACAACTGGCATAGTTTTGTTAATAACTCATATATTAGCTTCATTAACAGTTGGTATAATTTTTAGATTTTGGAAATATAAAGATACTAATATTGGCAATTATAAAAATTCATCATCTATTACAAATTATACTGTTAATATATCTAATATTGGTGATATATTATCAACATCTATTAAAAATTCTATTATAACAATACTTAATATTGGTGGATTTATTGTACTCTTTTCTGTAATAATTTCTATATGTAATCAATCACATCTTATTGAACTAGTAAATGCTTTAATATCACCTATATTTAATTTGTTTCACATTAATCAAGATTTTTCATATGGAATTATAAATGGATTTTTGGAAATCACTAATGGATTGCAACAAATAAGTATGATTCCAATAAAAAATATATCTTTTAGCATAATAATTTGTGCATTTATATTAGGTTTTGGAGGAGTTTCTGTTTTATTACAAGTATATAGCTTTACATCTAAAACAGATATTTCTATAAAGCCATATATCTTAGGTAAGTTTTTACAAGGTATTTTATCTGCTTTATATACTTTTATACTTTTTCATTTTTTTGTTTTTTTATCTTTGGATTTAAGTAATATTATTAATATTTTTGAATATGTATAAATAGGAGGTTTAAGTTTATGGATAAAAATATTGATTTTTCTAATTTAAACGGATATCAAGCTTGCGATTTTCCAGATCCCGAAAATTTCTTTAACCCAATGAACCAATATGAACAAGGTTACATGTATTATAAATGTTTATGTATGCAAATGGATTATAAAATAAAATGTAAAGAATATGAAAAAATGTGTAATGGAAAAAGTTGATAGAATATTTTTCTATCAACTTACAACATCAATTATTGTTTTTTCTTCTATTTTTTCTTTTCCAATTAAATATAAGTTTAGTATTCTTTTTTCAGCATCTTTAGCTTTTTTTAAATTATTGGCATAAATTGTAGCAAGAATTTCCCCTTTATTTACATAGTCCCCTATTTTTTTATTTAAAATTAAACCTACGTTTAAATCTATTTTATCATTCTTTGTTTTTCTTCCAGCACCTAATTCACAAGATATTTTTCCTATTTCCTCTGCATTTATATTCTGAACATATCCATCATTATTGGCAATAACCTCTTGTATAAATTCTGACTTTTTAAATTTTGAAATATCTTTTATATAATCAATATCTCCACCTTGATTTTGAACTAATTCTATAAATTTGTTTAATGCCTTTTTATTATTTATATTATCTAGCAATCTCTTTTTATTTTCATTTATATCTTCACCCTTTCCTGCAAGTTTTATCATATATGCACCAAGCTCTAAGACTACATCCTTTAAATCTTTTGGCATATTTCCATTTAAAAAGTTTATTGCTTCAATTATTTCTAAGCTATTTCCAACTGCATATCCTAATGGTTGATTCATATTTGTAATTACACAAATTGTTTCTCTATTAGCTAATTTACCAATTTCAATCATTGTTTTAGAAAGTTCTTTGGCATCTCTTAGATTTTTCATAAATGCCCCTGAACCACAAGTTACATCTAGAACAATTTTATTTGCACCGCTTGCAATTTTTTTACTCATTATACTTGAAGCAATTAATGGTATACTTTCTGTACATGCTATTGTATCTCTTAACGCATATATCTTTTTATCTGCTGGAGCTAAATTAAGTGATTGAGTAATTAAACTAATTCCTATATTTTTTACATTTTTTATAAATTCCTTTTCAGATATCTCTGTATTATAACCTGGAATAGATTCTATTTTATCTGCAGTCCCTCCAGTAAAGCCTAATCCTCTTCCTGACATTTTGGCAACTGGTATTCCAAAAGAAGCTATTAAAGGTGCCAAAATTATTGTTACCTTATCACCTACTCCTCCGGTACTATGTTTATCTACAACATTTTCTCCTATTTCTGATAAATTTAAAATATCACCAGATTCTGCCATTACAATTGTTAAGTCTTTTATTTCTCTATATGTCATACCATTTATATATATTGCCATTATTAAAGCTGCTGCTTGATAATCTTCTATTCTATTTTCTGTATACTCTTTAATAAAATAATTTATTTCTTTTTTTTCTAATTCTCTACCATCTCTTTTTTTTGCAATAATATCTATAATATTCATTTCTTCTCTCCAGTAAAAAAGTTTATATATTAACAAAATGTTTTATAAAAGTTTTTCTATGTATTGGGCATGGACCATATTCTTTAAGAGCTTCTATATGAGCTTTTGTTCCATATCCTTTATGTTTAGCAAAACCATATTGTGGATATACTTCATCCCATTGTCTCATTATTCGATCCCTAGTTACTTTTGCCAATATTGATGCTGCAGATATGCTATAACATTTAGCATCACCTTTTATTATAGAATCATATTTAATTCCACATGTATCTATTCCATTTAAAGCATCTACTAATATTAATTCTGGTTTTATTTTTAGTCCCTTTATTGCTTCTGTGACACCCTTTTTAGTTGCATTTAATATATTTAGTTCATCAATGTCTTGCTTATCTATTATTGCCACAGACCAACTCACCGCATTTTCTATAATTTCATCATATAATTTTTCTCTTTTTTTCTCAGATACTTTTTTAGAATCATTTATTCCTTCTATCATAGAATCCTCTGGCATTATTGCACAACCAATTACTACTGGACCTGCTAAAGGTCCTCTTCCTGCTTCATCTATTCCTGCTATATATTTTATACCATTTTTATGATATTCTATTTCTAATTGTTTTAAATTCTTTAGTCTTTCCTCTTCTTTTTCTTTCATATTTTCCTCCATTATTGAGCTACCAAATTATTTATATCTGTTAGTGAATAAGCAATTGTGTTATCTTCTGTTTTATAACCATTTAAATAATATACTTCTTCTGTTTCATAATTAATAACAAAATCTTCTGATTTTTTTGCATCTGTAATTTCTAGCTTTTTTAATTCTTCTTCATCTAATAATTTTACTTTTCCATTATTCTCTATATTTAATTTTCTTAATTCATCTTCAGAAATATCTTTTCCTATATAATCACTTGTATTATTTATTTTATTCCTTTCATTTATAACTTTTATTTTAGCTTGTATTTGTAACATTGTTGTATTTAAACTCTGCAATTCTTGATCATCTAACTTATCTTTAATATAAAATATTGATGCTATTACAACCAAAACTATAATAAAAATTATTAATATTAATTTTAGATTAAAAAATCCTTTTTTCTTCATATTAACCTCCAATTTTCATTATTATATATTCTTTTTTTTATTATTACAATAAAGAAATACAGTTTTTTCACAGTTTTTTCACAAAACTGTTGTATCTTTTATTTAGTTTAGTATAAGATAATAAATGTATGGAGGTAATTTTAATGGAAGAAAATAATGTAAAAAATACTCAAAATAATAAATTTAATTTTCCAAAAGAAAAAAGTAATTTTAAGAATAAGGAAAAAGTAGGATTTGGAAAAAGTGTTTTAATTCCTTTTTGTTCAGGAGTTATAGGTGCAGCTTTGGTAGTTGGAGCTTGCTTTGGTATTCCAACTTTAAGAAATAATATTGTTGGTACATCTTTTACAACAAAAACAACTAGCACCCAATCTGTTGGAACTCAGAATTTAGTTTCTTTATCTAACTATTCTGATACTGCAACAAATGTCGCTGCCAAGGTACTACCTTCAATTGTAGGAATTAAAGTTCAATATACTGTAAATTCATTCTTTAGTGGCTCACAAGCAGCTACTGCCGAAGGATCTGGCATAATCCTTTCTGAGGATGGATATATATTAACTAATAACCATGTTGTAAGTTCAAGTGACTCTTCATCTTATTACCAAGTTTCTCAAGCAAATAAAATTACAGTTACACTTTATAATGATTCTACAGAATATGAAGCAACCGTTGTTGGAACTGATTCTCAAACAGATTTAGCAGTTATAAAAATTGATAAAAATGATTTAGCACCTGCTGAATTAGGTGACTCAAGTGGAGTTGTCGTTGGTGAATTTGCAATGGCAATCGGTAATCCTTTAGGAATGCAAAGTTCTGTAACTTCTGGTATCATAAGTGCTGTTAATAGAACCGTTTCAAGTAGTGATGGCAATACTTATAATTTAATTCAAACTGATGCTGCTATAAACTCTGGTAATAGCGGTGGAGCTTTGGTAAACAGTGAAGGTAAAGTTATAGGGATAAATACTTTAAAATTAAATGGTACTGGTGTTGAAGGAATGGGATTTGCAATTCCTATCGATTCTGCAAAACCTATTTTTGAACAATTAATTTCTGATGGTAAAGTTATTAGACCTTATATTGGTTTAACTGGTAGAGATATAAATGAACAAACTGCAAAAGCAAATAATTTAGTTGAAGGTGTTTATGTCGTTTCTGTGGAAGCTTTCTCTGCAGCAGAAAAAGCTGGTATTAGGGCTGGCGATGTTATTATAGGTATCGAAGGAACATCTATCACTACAATGGATGAATTAAATAATATAAAAAATCAATATCAAATTGGCGATGAAATTACTTTAAAAATCAATAGAAATGGAAATGAAATGGACGTAAAAGTAACTTTACAAGAACAACCTACTGAATCTAATTAATATTTTTTCAAACATATCACTTTTAGTTCACAAAATGAACAAATTTCATTGTTATATTATAAGAGAAGTCAGTAATACTTATTACTCCAATTACTGACTGTATGTTTAAAACATCCCCTTTTATTTTCAAAGAAGAAGCACTAAAAAGTGCTTCTTTTAATTTTAAAAAAAAACTACCCGTTCAACGGGTAGTTTTCTCTAGCCCTATAAGGGCTTGTTACTGGCAAGGACTTAAGTCCT
>CALXYJ010000003.1 GCA_944392945.1 uncultured Clostridia bacterium
TTTCTGGAAAAACAACATTGAATTTTTTTATCAATTTAATTTTGTATTTTTTTATCAATTTTATATTGACTTTTACACATAATAGTTTTGCAACAGTTGAACCAAAAGAAAAGATTCAAATTGAGGTTGAAAAATGGGGAGACGGAGAGATTTTTGTATGTGCAAAAGAGGATATGAGGCTAAAATGTAACTTCGATATTGAACGTGGTTGCATGATTAAAAGAAACTTAGTGGAACATATGAATGGTAAAGTTTATATTGCACCGATTTTTAAAAACGGTATAATTACAATTGTAACATGTAATAATTGTGGACCTGATTTTGGAGTAAAACCAAAGTATAAGACTAGTCCAATAGAAAAGCCAGCTAAAATGATCAAAGTTTGCAATTTTACACCTTATGACATTCTCTTTTCAACAAAAAATGCTGTTGTTCAAAGAATAGAAGCAAATAAAAAAAGAAATGAAAAATGTACTTCAAAATTTGTTGGTATTCCATTAAATGGCGTTATATATATTGATACGGTATCTAAAGAGATAGTTTATAAGGATCATTATAATATTTATGAAGATGCAATACTTCGGGTTAATGGATGTTGCATAAAAATTAATAATGGAAGTTGTTTTGAATGTGTTAGTGTTATAGGTCCAGAACTTTCAGAACCATACATTCGACATTTATATGCAAGTTTTGTAAAAACTCTTGAAGGTGAAGGTGATATTAACATTTGGTGCAATACGATTGATTATAGACTTGATTAAGCCTAAATCACAAAAGGATAAGCTGATTTTTCAGACCTAAGCAAAAGCATGAAATATCTTGAATATTTCATGCTTTTGTGATATAAAAAATATGTAAAAGTATAAATTTAGGAGAAATATAAATGATAGACTTTGAATTATATAGAATGTTTGTTGCAGTTGCAAAAGAAGAAAATATAACAAAAGCAAGTGAACAATTAAGTATTTCTCAGCCTGCAATTACAAAGCAAATCAAAAATTTAGAAAATCAGTTATCAGTTAAGTTATTTGAAAGGAAAAGTAAGGGCGTCATTTTAACTCAAGAAGGAAAGGAATTATATAATAAAATAAAAAATCCAATTGAAGAACTTAATAGAATAGATAGACAAGTGAGTAAAGAAAAATATATTAATATTGGCACACATAATCATATGGGAAGTTGTATTTTCGGAGATGTTATAAATGATTATTGTTTAAAATATCCAAATATTAATTTAAATTTAATATGTGAAGAAACACCAGAAATGATCAAAAAACTTAAAAACAAAGATTTAGATATAGTTTTTTCAAAAAGAGATAATACAGATATAGATGATAGCATCCAATATATTAAGTTAGGATATTTACACGATGTAATTATTGCAAATAATGAATCAAAATTTGCTACACAAGAACTAACACTTGAAAATTTAGAAAATCAAATTATATATGTACCAAGAAATTACGCACAAGTCGTAACCAGAATAAAAGAACTAACAAAAGGGAAAAATTTAAAATTAAAATATAGTAGCTACAAAACGATTTTAGAACTTGCGAGTTCAGGAAATGCATTAGGACTAATAACAAGAGAGTATATAAACAAAGATGATTATAAAAAGTTTAATCTAGTGGAAGTAAAAACATCGATAAATATAGGCAAAGTAGAATTTGGTATTTATACAAATTCTACTAAATCCAAAGAATTAAATAATTTAATTAAACTAATAAAAGAATATTTTGGTAAATAATAGTTATGCATATTAATTTAAGATTTTGATATCAAAATGAAAATATTAAAAGCTAACAAATGTGTTAGCTTTTTTATATAGCAAAAATTATACTTAAAGAGAGTTGAAAATGTTTACTATTATCAAATTAAATTATGTAAAAAAATACTCTTATAAGACATTTTACATAAATTGTAATAATATATAAATTATGTTATAATTAAGTGGGGTGATGTTTATGACGAGTTTAGAGGAGCTTTTAAGTAGAGAATTTAGAGATCCAATAGAAGAAGCTGTTAATCCTAAATTCGATATGAATTTTGAAAACATAAAAGAAAAACTAAATTCAATTTTAAGAATGGACTTATCTGCAACAAGTGATAATATATTGATTGATACAGTAAATGATCTATTTCTAATTTATAGAAATTTTATTAATGAATCAATTTTAATTAAGGCTAAGCATACAACTCCACTAGGTAATAGAGTAGATAAGTATAGAAATATTCGTAATATAATGAATAAACAAATTAAGCAAGAAGAAATAACAGATAGAATAGAAGGAGATAAAGTAACTGAATATGCATATGGAGCTTATTTAGGAAATCAGATTGCACATTTATTTGATACTTATAAAGGAGTAAGAATGAAAAATAATCCATTTGATGATGGTAATTTTATAAGTTTTTCTGATGAGTTTTCAGATGAAAAAAGAAATAGAGAATTAGTAACAGATGCTTATGCAATAAAAGCTATGTTTACAGCTAAAATTATCGAAGAAATTCAAAAGGACGAAAGCCTAAAAGAAAGAGTATATTGGGGAAAAGATGATGATGGAAAATATATATTAACTGTAGATACAATGAACAGGGATTTAAAAGGAAATCCGATTACTATTTCTGTACATGTTATAGATGAAGACTTAATGGATTATTTAAAACAAAATGCGAGTCGTAGTATTGAAGACTTGAATTTTGAAACAAATGGTAGTAAACCTCCTAAAGTATTAACAGAAGATATTTTAAGAGAAAGGGATTAAATAGTATGGATATAAATAATACTAAATTTGAAGAAAAAATAGAAGAAAGTATAAAAAATAAAGAATATGATAAATCATTTAAAGCATTAGTAGCACTTATTCAGACAGTAAATATAAAAATTGTATCAAATAAATTAAATAAAAAATTAGTTACAAATAATTTTTATGAAATTATGGAAGTATATCGAAAAAATAACTTTGAATTGTATGAAATATTAAAAGAGATAAATTATATTTACGAAAATTATTCAAAAATAAAAAAAGTGGATTTGGAAGAAATTATTGAACTGAAAGAATTATATTATAAGCTAAAAAATTTTTTGAATACTTAATTTAGGCAAATAAGAATTTATAATATTGTAATAGTATGAAAGGCAAAAATATGATTAATTTAGAATTATATAAAATATTTGTTTTTGTATCAAGAGAACAAAACATAACTAAGGCAAGTGAAAAATTAAATATATCTCAGCCGGCAGTAACAAAACATATAAAGAATTTAGAATCTCAGTTAGGTGTAACTTTGTTTAAAAGAAATAAATATGGAATGGAATTAACTGAAAATGGTAGAGAGTTATTAAATGAAATAGAAGATCCTATAATAAAAATTTATAATGCTGAAAAAAAATTTAGAAGCAGTAGAAATATAAATTTGGGTTCTCATGTTACAATGCTTAGTAGAATGTTTGGAAAATGTATTGCCGAATATTATAAATTAAATCCAACTAGTCAAATAGAAGTAACAAATGAAACTTTTAATGATATGTTAAATATGCTAGAAAATCAAAAACTGGACATTGTATTGTCAAAAAAGATTGACGAGAGTGTATATAATGCAAATAAAATTGAGTTTATAAAATTAGGATTATTACATGATATATTTGTTATTAATGCAAATTCCAAATATAAAGATAGAATTTTTAACAAAGAGCAATTAGCAAAAGAAAAGATATATACTCCTAAAAAAACATCAATTACTACTATAAATTTAATGAAAGGATTAAACTTAACAGAGGATATGCAAAATATTAAAAATATTACATATACAACAATGCTTGGAATTTTAAAAGATGAAGATAGTATTGGAATTATAACAAAAGAATACATAAAAGATGAATTGAAAGAAAAAAAGCTAGCTATTTTAAAAACAGATTTTGAATTAAAGCCAATGGAATTTGGCATATATGTAAATAAAGAAAATAAATTCAAAGAATTAAAAGATTTAATAAGGATAGTTAAAAATGAATTTTTGCAGATATAACTAATTATTATATCTGCATTACTTATTTTTATTTTACATAATAATTATTATGAATTAAAATAATACTTGTAATCAGAAATAGTTTTCATAATTGGAGGTAAAATATGAAGACAGAAAAAGTTGAAAAAATTTTGAATGCGCCAACTGTCAAATTCAAGGAGGTTTTAAACAATCCAGAACTGTTAAAGGGAAAAGAGGGATTTTGGTTTTTAAATCCAGATGCATTTCCGAATCCTGCGGGTCTTGTACTGCGGAAGATGAGACTAGATGAGAACAAGCTTTGGATCGTGTCAGATATTGACACCGGCGATGATTTCGAGGAGTTTTATTACAAGCATTTTAAGGATGCAGAATTGTTTTTACATCCGCATTTTGTATGGATGCTTGAGGGGGATTCCATCGAGGGTCATCTATATTAAAGGCAGAGAACGGTATTGGAGACGATACCGTTTTCTGCAATATAAAGAAACATTTTATAGATAATACAATGAAGGAAAATAAAAAAAGATTGAATATATTTTTTTATATGTTAAAATATATATGACATAAATAATTAAAAGGAGTTTAATATGGCAGGCTATGTAATACATTTGGCAGTTGGAGAAGAATTTTTAAGAAATTATCCAAATGAAATTAATAATTATAATGATTTTGTGGAAGGAATAATTTATCCTGATTCTGTTACAAATAAATCATTAACCCATTATGGTCCAAAAAGTAGTATGGTAAACTTAAAAGAATTTTTTAAAGATAGAGATATTAATAATGATTTTGATAAAGGATATTTTTTACATTTAGTTACAGATTATCTATTTTATAATAAATTTTTAAAAACTTTTGCAAAAGAATATATTTATGATGATTATGATATCTTAAACAAAGAGTTAGAAAATAAGTTTAAAGTAAAAATTCCAATAAAAGTTAGAGATAAGGTCTTTTATAAATCTGGTAAAACTAAAATTTTAAATTTTGAAGATACGGTGAATTTTATACAAGAAACAGCGAAATACAACCTAAACGATATAAAAAAGGCAGTACTTAATAAAGATGAGAATTGGCTTAAAATAAGGCCTTTATCTAAAATTAAGTTAAAATAGAATTGTAAAAAAATTAATTAAAGGGGAATAAAGATGAAATATTCAAATAAAATAATGTATACTATTCTTACTCTTGTAATCACAATAATAGTATTTTTTTTAACTTCTTTGATTTTATTAATAATTTTTCCAGATGAACAATTGGAGCAAGTATTAAAGACTTCAATTTATCTTTCAATATTTGTATCGTTTATAATAAGTATAATAGGTGCGTTTTTATTAAAAAATGGGAAAAAAGAATATCAAGAAAATATTAATCTGGAAAATATTCCTCCAGAATTTGAGAAAATATATAAAGAATTATATTCTTCTCATATATCAGAATTAGAGAAAGAAAGAAAAAAACTTAAGTTTAGTACTACAGTGCAAAATTTATCAATTATTCTATTATGTATAAGCTATGGATGTATTAAATTTGATGGAGTAATTACATCAGAAGGAGTGCGTTCAATAATTGGATTGATTTTTTTAATTAGTTTTATAACATCAATTGTATTTTGTTTTAAAAATGTAGGATATAGGAGAAAATATGTTGGAACATATAAAGATGAAATTATCGGAAGTTTTGTTAAATTAGTTAGTCCTAATTTGGAGTATAATAAAGTAATTAGTTTAGAGATAAATGCAAAAGAAGAGTATTTAATGGCTAACTTTGAAGATAAAAGATTTAATAGATTTTATGATGATGATTATATAAGTGGTACCATAGATGAAAATGTACATATAAATATGTGTGATTTACATATTCAAAATGTTACTGGTGGTGGAAAAAATAGACATACAGAAGAAATTTTCCAAGGGTTATTTTGCAAAACAAATTGCAATAAAAATATTAACACAGTCATAAAAATAACTAGAAACAAAATTAAATTTTTAAATAATCAAAATAGGATAGAAATGGATAGTAGTGAATTTGAGAAATATTTTGATGTATATTCAGAAAACAAAATTTTAACAATGCAGTTATTAACTAGTGATGTGATGGAAACATTAATAGATTTTTATAAAAAATATAATCTAGAATTTGAAATTGTATTTAAAAATAAAAATATTTATATAAGATTTTTTACAGGAGCAATGTTTGAGCCAAAAGTATTTGGAAGTTCTATGGATAAACAATTGTTATTTATGTATTTTACAATATTAAAATTTGTTTTAAATGTAAATAAAGTAGTTAATAAAACTTTAAATGAAATGGAGCTATAGAAAATAAAATGGAATAAAAATTTCTTGACTTATATGAAGATTAATATTAAGATAAAGCATAAAGAAAAGTAAAATAAACATAATAAATACAAAAGAAATATTTATCGGTGTTACTGATAAAAAAGCAGGATTTTAGAGAGAATAATTATAGTATGCAGTAACTATATAGATATAGTTACTGCATTTTTTGTAAGAGGTGTTATGACATGGATGAAAATTTAATAAAAGAAATAATATCTATTGATAATCAAGCAAAAGAAAATATAAAAGAAATTGAAGAAAAGAATAATAATTTTGAAAAGCTGAAAAATCAAGAAATATCAATTAAGCAGGCAGCATTATTAACAAAATATAAAGATAGATTGGAAGAAATACAAAATGAGTATTCTAAGCAGTTGGAAGTAGATAAAGAAGTTATTGATAACGATATGAATAAAAAGCTAGAAATACAAAAAAATAAATTTAATATGGATAAGAAAATAGAAACAGAAAAAATTTTTGAAGATATAATTAAAAAGGTGGCCGGAGTATGATAAATTCAAAAAATAGTCCGAGTATTAATAGTAAGTTGAAGGCTATGTATTCTAAAAAGTTAACAAAAGAAGATTTAGAAGATTTAATGAAGCAACAAAACTTAAAAGAAGCCATTTATTTGTTAAAATCTAAAGTATATAATTTAGAAAATTTACCAATTGATGCTAAAAGACTACAGATAGAAAAACAATTGGATACAATGATAATATCAGATATATCGAAAATGTCAAAATATATTCATGGAAAAAATAAAAAAATTTGGGATTTATATTTAAAAAAATATGAGTTAAAGATAATAAAAATAGTATGGAATAACATAATAGGTATAGAAAGTAATGAGTTAGAACAAAAGGAAGAAAATATATTAGTATGGATAAATGAGGTTTTCAAGAATTTGAAGAATATAGATAAAATTAAAACTAAAGATGAAGTTATTTCTGTAATAAAAGAAGATGATGTTAAAGATATTCTAATAAATAATATTGATATTTTTGAAAGAGAAAACAAATTAGATAAATTATATTTTGAAGAATTATTAGAAGTTTTAAAAGGTAATAATAAGCAACTATATAATATTATTCAAGAAGAAATTGATTTAATTAATATTGTCTGGACATATAGAATGGCACAATATAAAAATTTAAATTATAAAACTTTCATTATAAATAATTATAAATACATTTCTGATATATTATTAGAAAAAATACAGGAAGTAGATAGTATTAATGAACTGCAAGAAATTTTAAAAGATACACATTATAAAAACATTATAAAAGATGATATTGAAAAAGATATAAAAAGATATTTATATAAGAAATATATAAGAATATTTAATTCTAATATATTAGATTTTAGTATTGTTATTGCATATTTTAGATTATTAGAATTTAAGAAAGAGAACATAATAACAATACTTGAGGGAATAAGATATGGATTGTCAACTCCAGAAATTGAAAAACGAATGATTTACTAAACAAAAGAGGTGAATAAACTTGGCAATAGAAAGAATGAAATTGATTAGTATGACTGGTAAAGAGGAAAATTTGGATTCAATAATTTCAAATGATTTAATACGGAAGTGGAATTCAACCAGAAAATGCATTAAAAATTCTAGAAAAAGGATGGAAGTTAACATATTTCACATATAATTCAGAAATAAAAGAAAGCCAAAAAAAGGCTGAGGAGCTTTTGAATCTATTAAAAATACAATATCTTAAAGAAAATCCAGACATAAAATTATCTAAAGATTTTAATCAAATACAAAAAGAGCTTGCAGAATATATGAATAATATAGATAAAATACAATCTAAGATAGAAGAGAAAAATAATGAAATACAGAAAATAGAAGAGCAGATAACTCCAATTAATCATTTAAAAGGATTAAATGTAAATTTGCAGGAATTATATGATTTAAAATATATAAATTTTAGATATGGAAGAATATTGCAAGAAAATTATAAAGACATGAAAAATGAAATAGAAAAGATGCAAGTACAAGTAATAGAACTCGAAGAAGATGATAAATATTTATGGATATTGTATTTTATGCCAGATTCTATAAGTGAAAAAGTAGATAGCTTTTTTAAAGTAATAAAATTTGAGAGGGTATGGTTACCAGAAAACATAAAAGGAAAACCAATTGATTTTATTAATAAATTAAATAACACTATAAAAGAGAATAATGAAATAATAAAAGAATGTAAGCAAAAACTAATAACTTATAGAGAAAACATCGGCATAGAATTGCGAAATGATTTATATCAACTTCAATTATTGGAGAAGGTAAATAAGATAAAAAAATATATGGCACATGATAATAAAGGCTCTTTTTATTTTGTTGGATGGATTCCATTAGATAATTTAAAAAAGTTAATACCTAAGCTCGAAAAAGATGAAATCGAATATACAATAAAAAGTCATGATGAAACAGCAAGTACTCCTCCAACCAAATTAAAAAATATAAAATTAGTAAAGCCATTTGAATCAATAGTAAAAATGTATGGAGTTCCTAATTATACAGAAACTGATCCAAGTGTTTTTGTAGCGATTACGTCATTTTTTATGTTTGGCTTTATGTTTGGAGATATAGGTCAGGGAAGTATAATTTTAATAATAGGACTAATATTAAGGAAAATGAAAAAATCCTTAGGTCCAATATTTGTAGCGGGTGGATTATCTGCAATTATATTTGGATTTTTATATGGAAGTATATTTGGCAAAGAAGATATAATACAAGGAATTTTACCAAGTCCGATGGATAATATAACAAATATGCTAATTTCTGGAATAGCTATCGGAGCATTACTTATAATTGTTTCTATGATATTTAATATAAAAAATGGAATAATTAATAAAGACAAATGTAAAGTATTATTTGATAAAAATGGACTAGCTGGTTTAGTATTTTATATTACAATATTGGTCTTAATAGTAGGTTATTTGCTAAAAGGAAAAATGATAATAAGCCTAAGTCTAAGTTTGGCTTTAATAATAATACCTTTATTACTAATTTTGTTTAAAGATAAACTAGAAAATTTAATAGATAAAAATAAGATTAAAGAAAAAAGTTCTTTTGTAGAAAAAATATTTGAATTAATAGAAATGTTGCTAAATATTGCAAGTAATACAATATCATTTGTAAGACTTGCAGCATTTGCTATAAATCATGTTGGCTTATGTATGGCAGTATATATTCTTGCTAATATGGTTGGTGGAACAGGAAGTATTATTGTTGGAATAATTGGAAATATAATTGTTATAGCATTAGAAGGATTAATTGTAGCAATACAAGTATTAAGATTGGAATATTATGAATTATTTAGTAGATTTTATAGTGGAGATGGAAGAGAATATGTTCCACTAGAAGAAGAAAAATAATATATAGAAAGGAAAGTATAAGATGAGAAAAAAGTTTTTTAGTGTATTAAATATAATATTTATAATAATAATTTTAGGATTAACAACAAATGTATATGCAACAGAGGCTAATAACTTAAGTTCAACTGATGTACAACAAATACAAAATCAAGAAGAGATACAAGAAAGTAATAATCAAGGTTTATCAAATCATGATATTGGTTTATTGGCTGCAGCTTTAGCAACAGGCCTTGCATGTATTGGTGCAGGTATTGCAGTAGCAATGGTTGCCTCTAGTGCTATTGGAGCAATTAGCGAGAATCCAAGCTTACTTGGAAAAACTATAATATTTGCAGGTTTGGCAGAAGGAATAGCTATATATGGTTTAATTATTTCTATAATGATTTTAAATAAAATATAATTAAGGATGAGTTTTATGAAGCTGGTAGGATTGTTTAATAAAATGGAAGAAAAGGTTGGATTTAGATTAGCAGGTATAGATACTAAATTAGTAAAAAATGAAGAGGAGTTAAATTCTATAATGGAAGAAATAAAAGTAGATAAAGATATTGGAATTCTAATTATAAGTAAAACTGTTTATAAATTTAATATTGCATTATTTAAAGAAATTGAAGAAAGAAAATATCCTCTTCTACAAATCTTAGATTAATATCAGAGTGATACATGAAGAAATTTAAGAGGTGAAATAATTTGGATACAAAATTAAAAGAATTTAGAAATATTTGCGAAAATGTTTCGGAAAATGAAAAAATAGAGATGGAAAAAGTATTTGATGAAAAATTAAATATAGCAATAGAAAAAGAAATTTCAGAATATAAAAATGTACTTGAAAATAAATTAGAAAATGCAAAATTAGAAATAGAAAAAGAATATTATAGTCAAAAAATACAATATGAAATAAAAGCAAAAAGAAATCTATATTTAGAATTAGAAAATGAAAAAAAAGAAATGTTTAGTGAATTAGTAGCTAAATTAACAAATTACTGCAAAACCGAAGATTATTCAATAAGATTTGAGAAGATTTATACGTATACTAAAAAATATTTAGATGATGAAATTAATTTTATTGTATATGTTGTTAAAGATGATATAGAAAAGTTAAAAAAAATTGAAAATTGTAATATAGAAATTTTACCAGATAAATATATTGGAGGAATTTTGATAAAAAGTAATACAAAAATAATAGATAATACAATTTATACAAATCTAAAGGAGAGAATATATGGAGCCAAAGAAAATAGTTAAAATAAATGGGCCTGTAATAGTAGCAAATGGAGATGCTGATTTTGCTATGCATGATATGGTATATATTGGAAAAGATAAATTATTGGGGGAAGTTATTAAAATTGAAAAAGATAATGTAACAATCCAATGTTATGAAGATACATCTGGAATGAAAATTGGAGAAGATGTAATTACTAGTGGAGAACCATTGTCTGTAACATTAGGACCAGGAATTATTGGAAATGTATATGACGGAATACAAAGACCTCTTAAAGATATGGAAGAAAAATCAGGCTTTTGGATTTCTAAAGGAATTTCTGTATCAGCATTAAATGAAAATAAGTTATGGGATTTTAGACCTACTTTATCAGAAGGAAGTATTATAAAATACAATTATGTTTTGGGAGAAGTAAAAGAAACGGAAAGTATAGTAAATAAAATTTTATATCCATTTAAAGAATCAGGAAAAATTATAGAAATAGTTACAGAAGGTAAATATAAAGTTACAGATATAGTTGCAAAAGTGCAATTAGAAAACGGTAAAATACTAGAAATAACAATGTGTCAAAGATGGCCTGTAAGAAAGCAAAGACCATATAAAGGAAGAATAGAAGCAAATATTCCATTACAAACAGGACAAAGAGTTATAGATACGATTTTTCCGATATCAAAAGGTGGAACAGCCTGTATACCTGGAGGTTTTGGAACAGGAAAGACGATGTTGCAACATCAGCTTGCTAAATGGTGTGATGCGGATATTATTGTATATATAGGATGTGGAGAAAGAGGAAATGAAATGACGCAAGTTTTAGAAGATTTCCCAAAATTAATAGATCCAAGAACTAATAGACCATTAATGGAAAGGACAATATTAATTGCGAATACATCAAATATGCCAGTAGCAGCAAGAGAAGCATCTATTTATACAGGTATAACAATTGCCGAATATTATAGAGATATGGGATATAATGTAGCAATAATGGCAGATTCTACTTCGCGTTGGGCAGAAGCTTTAAGGGAAATATCAGGAAGATTAGAAGAAATGCCAGCAGAAGAAGGATTCCCATCTTATTTACCATCAAGATTATCCGAATTCTATGGGAGAGCAGGAAAAACTAAAAATAATAATGGAACAGAAGGATCTATAACTATGATAGGAGCAGTCTCACCTCAAGGATCTGACTTTTCAGAACCTGTAACACAAAACACAAGAAGATTTGTGCATGTATTTTGGGGATTAGATAGAGACTTAGCATATAGTAGACATTATCCTGCAATAAATTGGATGATAAGTTATAGTGAATATATACAAGATTTAAAGAAATGGTATGAAGCAAATGTAGCTGAAGATTTTTGGGAATATAGAGAACAAATAATAAAGATTTTAAATGAAGAAAATGAATTGCAGGAAATTTCAAAAGTAGTTGGACAAGATGTATTGTCTGATTCTAAGAAACTAGTACTAGAAATTAGTAAATGTATAAGGGAAGGATTTTTACAGCAAAATGCTAATTCTGATATAGACACATATGTACCATTATTAAAGCAATATAAAATGATGAAAATAATTGTAAGAATATATTTAAAATCTATGACCTTAATAGAAAAGGGTATACCAGTTTCAGAAATAAAACAAATAGGTTTTTTTACGGCATATCCAAAATTTAAAAATGAAATTTCTAATTTAGAAATGGCAAAATTAGATGAAAAAGAAGAAGAATATATTCAAAAATTAGAAAAAATAGAAGAGGACTATAAAATTGTAAATATATAAGGAGGAAAATATTTTGAAAATACAATATATAGGATTGGAAGGAATAAATGGACCTTTAGTATTTTTAAAAACTCCAAAGGATGTTTCTTTTGATGAAGAGGTACAGATTATTTTACCAAATAATGAAACAAGATTAGGAAATGTAATAACAGTAGATGAAGATATAACAACAATACAAGTATATGAAGGAACAAATGGAATTTCTACAAATTCAACAAAAACTATGCTAAAAGGAAAGCCATTAACAGTTTCTTTATCAGAAGAAATGTTAGGAAGAATATTTGATGGAACAGGAAAGCCAATAGATGGTTTAGGAGAGATAGTACCAGAAGTAGAAAGAAGTATAAATGGAGCTAGCATAAACCCAATATCAAGAGAATATCCAAGAAATTATATAGAAACAGGAATTTCCAGCATAGATGGTCTTTTAACATTGATAAGAGGACAAAAGTTACCAATATTTTCCGGAAGCGGAATAAATCATAATGAGTTAGCAAATAGAATAATTACTGGTTCAAATATTAAGGAAGATGAAAAATTTGCAATATGTTTTGGTCTAATGGGAGCTGAGTATGAAACCGCAGAATATTTTAAAAAGAGTTTTTATGAAACAGGAAGTTTATCTAAAGTGGTAATGTTCCAAAATTTATCTAATGATCCTAGTATAGAAAGAATTTTAACTCCTAAAGTAACTTTAACATGTGCTGAATATTTAGCATTTGATTTAGGCTACAATGTTTTAGTTATATTAACAGATATGACTGCATATGCTGAAAGCTTAAGAGAAATTTCAACACTAAAAGGCGAAATACCAAGTAGAAAAGGATATCCAGGATATTTATACAGTGATTTTGCTTCTATTTATGAAAGAGCTGGAATTGTGAAAGGAAAAGAAGGATCTATAACAGAGATTCCAATATTAACGATGCCAAATGACGATATTTCTCATCCAATACCTGATTTAACAGGATATATAACAGAAGGTCAAATAGTTTTATCAAGAGATTTACAAGGAAGAGGAATTCAACCTCCAATAGATATATTGAATTCTTTATCTAGGCTAATGAAAGATGGAATAGGTGAAAAATATACGAGGAAAGATCATAGTAAAATTGCAGACCAAATATTTGCTTCATATTCAAAAGTACAAGATATTAGAGCTTTAGCAAAAGTATTAGGAGAAAGTGATTTAGAAGATTTAGATAAAAAATATTTAGAATTTGGAAATGAATTTGAAAGTCAATTCTTAAATCAAGATGTAGCAAAAAGAAGGTCGATAAATGAAACTCTTGATCTGGCATTAGAAATTTTAAATATATTACCAAATGAAGAATTAACTAAATTATAATGGTTTATAGGTAAATCCAATAAAAAATCTAAATACATTTATATAGGAAAATGATATGCTACCTACTAAAAGTAATTTAATGAATTTAAAAAAGACAATTAAATTATCAAAACAAGGACAAGAATTATTAGATAAAAAGAAATATATTTTGTTAAGACAAAAAGAAGATTATAAGCAGAAAGTTCAGAAGTTAAAGGCAGAATTTTCTGGAAAATATAAGAATGCATTTTTAGCGCTGCAAAATGCAAATGTGGATTTAGGAATAAGAAAAGTTAAAGAGATTTCTGAAGAAATAGAATTAGATAAGAACATGCAAATTAAATATAAAACAATAATGGGAGTTGATATACCTATAATATATCATGAAATAAAAAACAAACAAATTATTCCTTTTAGCTTATTAGAAACTAGTATTTCGCTAGATAATGCTATTAAAAATTTTAATGAATTACGAGAATTATTAATAAAGTTAGCAGAGGTTGAAAATACTATAAGAAAACTTGATACAGCAATCGAAAAAGTCCAAAAAAGATCAAATTCCTTAAAAGACATAATTATTCCGCAATATATAAAAGAAGAAAAGAGAATAGAAGAAATATTAGAGGAAAGAGATAGGGAAGAATTTACTAGGTTAAAAATAATGAAAAGAAAAATATAAATACTATTGACTTTTTATATACCTTGTAATACTATGTATAAGAATACATAGCATATCTATGTAAAAGGAGGGGTATTTTGAAAGTAAATAGAGAATTATTAAAAGGAAGTACAAATTTACTAGTACTTAGTTTACTAGAAGAAGAGAATATGTATGGATATCAAATGATACGAAAATTAAGTGAAAAATCTAAAAATGTGTTTGAATTACAGGAAGGAACTTTATATCCAATATTACATAGCTTAGAAGAAAAAAATTATATAAAATCATATTGGGATACAACAGGAGCTAAGAAGAGAAAATACTATACAATCACTGAAGAGGGTAAAAATCAATTAAAAGAGATGAGAAAAGAATGGAAAGTATTTTCTACAGGTGTTAATCAAGTAGTAGGGGGTGTGTTATTTGGATACTAAAGAATTTTTAAATAAAGTATGTCAGGAAATAAAATATAAACCAGCTAAAAGAGACATATCAGAAGAAATGGAAACACATATACAAGATTTAAAAGAAAATTATATACATGATGGATTTACAAATTTAGAAGCAGAAGAAAAAGCAGTTGCACAAATGGGAAATGCTGAAGAAATTGGGAAAAAGCTAAATAAAATACATAGACCTAAACTAGAATGGAAACTTTTAATTTTAATATTAATTTTAATGGGATTTGAAATATTTACATTAATTTTAAAGCAACCATTACTATATGATTATAAATATTATTTAAGAAATGCAATTATTTATATAATTATAGGTTTAATTTTAAGTGTTGGAATATATTTTTTTGATTATAAAAAGATAAAAAATTATTCTAATATAATTTTTGCTATAGCAACAATTATAATGATATTACCTATAATTCTTAAAGGACCAACAATAAATGGAACATATTATATTAGAGGATTTAATATTAATATTTTTCCTCCAACAATAGCATTGCCATTATATATTATTTCTATTATAGGATGTATAGTTAATTATGATAAGAGAAAGATACATAAAATTGAAATATTAAATAGAAAAATAGTGCTTAACATGGATTCTATTAAAATTGCCATATTTTGTATTATCTCATTAGTATTAATGTTAAGTATACCATCAATGGTAGATGCAATAATGCTAGGAATTGTATATTTAATAATTTTAACTATTAAGATTTGGAAAAATAAAGAAAGTCGTTTAAGAAGATTGTCAATAATGTACGGAGTGGTTTTTATAGTAGCTGGTTTTATATTATATAATATATTAGTTGTAAGTCCATTTAGATCTGCTAGATTTATAGGATCTTTTTATCCAGAATTAGATCCAGATGGATTTGGATACACAGGAATGTTGCAAAAAGAAATAATAGAAAATTCAAAACTAATTGGGGAAGCTGATACAGAAATACTTAAAGATCCTACTAGTATTATCAATGTAGAAAGTAATTTTACATTTATCTATATTTTAGGAAAAGCAGGAATATTAATTGCAGGAATATTAGTTTTTACTATTATTTTAATTTCTGTAAAATTAATTATTGATGCCAGAAAAATTAAAGAATTATATGGAAAATTATTAATAATAGGTTTAAGTAGTATTTATATTTTGCAATCTTTTGCAACAATACTTATGAATTTAAATTTAGGTATACAAACAAATTTAAATTTACCATTTGTTACATATGGAGGGGTAAACTTATTTGTAAATTTATTTAGTATGGCATTAATATTATCAATTTACAGAAGAAAAGATATAAATGAATATGATAAAGTTTATGAAAGAAAAAAGATAAACTTATTAGAATTTATTAAATGAAAAAGAAGAGGGAAAGCTAATGAAGATTTTAATAATAGGTGGAGTTGCGGGTGGCGCTACAACTGCAACTCGACTAAGAAGATTGGATGAAAAAAGTGAAATTATTATATTTGATAGAGGAGATTTTGTATCTTTTGCTAACTGTGGATTACCATATTATGTTGGAAATATAATAAAATCAAAAGAAAATTTACTACTTCAAACTCCAGAATCTTTTAAAGAAAGATTTAATATAGATGTAAGATTAAATGAAGAAGTTGTAAAAATATTAAGAGAAGATAAAAAGATACAAATAAGAAAAAAAGATGGAAATATTTACGAAGAAGATTATGATAAATTAGTCATATCTCCTGGTGCTGAACCAATAAATCCATTTAAAGGTTTGAAATCCAATAAAATAAAAACTTTAAGAACTGTAAATGATGCAATGGAGATTAAAGAATATTTAGAAAATAATGATGTAAAAAATATAGCAATTATAGGTGGAGGCTATATAGGTATAGAAATGGCTGAGAACCTTAGAAATATGAGTAAAGATACAAACATAACAATTCTAGAAAAAGCAGATCATTTAATTGGTCCATTGGATCAAGATATGTCCAATTTTGTTAGGAAAGCTTTGAATAAAAATAATATTAATACAATATTAAATAATGGAGTAAAAAATATTATTGATAATGGAAATAATTTAAATATAATATTAGATGAAGGTTCATTAGTTGTAGATTTTATTATTTTGTGTATTGGAGTAAAGCCAGAAATTAACTTAGCTATAGATGCTAATTTAAATATAACTGATAATGGTAGAATTACTGTAAATGAATTTATGCAGACAAGTGATTGTAATATATATGCTTTAGGTGATGCAATTCAAGTAATAAATCCTATTGTAGATATACCAACATATGTTCCACTTGCTGGACCAGCAAATAAGCAGGCAAGGATTGTTGCTAATAATATTTATGGAAAAGGAGGAAGTTATAAAGGAACTATAGGTACTAGTATATTAAAAGTTTTTGATAATAATTTAGGTATTGTTGGTATAAATGAATTAACAGCTAAAAATAACAATATAAATTATAAAACTATGATAATTTCTCCATATTCCCATGCAACATATTATCCAGGAGCAACGCAAACAACAATAAAAGCAATATATGACAAGAACAATGGTAAAATTTTGGGTGCACAAATATGGGGAAAAGATGGAGTAGACAAATTAACTGATATATTGGCTGTTGCAATAAAATATAAAATGAATGCAAATGATTTAGTAGATTTAGAATTATCTTATGCACCACCATTTTCATCTGCAAAAAGTCCAATAAATTTACTTGGAAATGCAATTCAAAATGAATTAGATGGAATGGTAGAAACTATTACATGGAGCGATTTGCTAAAGCAAAAAAATGCATATATTTTAGATGTAAGAACAGAAAAAGAATTTAATGCCGGACATTTAGATAATGTAAAACATATACCTTTGGATGAATTAAGAGAAAATTTAGCACAATTACCATTTGATACAAAAATATATGTATATTGTCATACAGGGCTTAGAAGCTATATTGCAACTAGAATTTTAAAAGGAAATAACTTTAATGCAGTAAATATTTTAGGAGGGTTTTATTTATATAATAATACAATATGCTTGCATAATAATAATAAGAAATATATAATAACCTAAAACTAACTGTTGTTTTAATTCATTAATAAGCTATTGCTTAAGAAGGAGAGGGTAATATGCGAAGAATACGGACAAATGAAGAATGGATAGAGTTTATGTTTGACAATATGGATAAATCTTATACAAGTAAAAATCCATATTGGTTGGAATTTTCAGAAGGTGAAAGAACTTTCGACAATTTATGCAAACCGGCTCATACTGTATTGGCAGAAGAATATGGAATCGATATAGTGATGGAAGATGAATCCCTAAGTATTGATGACGTACTCGCAAGGCAGGCAATGGTAGTAACTTTTACAGTGCCTAGAAAAATATCGGAAGAGGTTATAAAAAATGGAATAGCAAATAAGAGATATTTTAGTAGTTGTAAGCAGAGTTCTCAATGGCTAATGACACTTTTTGATATGACTGTTAAAATTAAGGCTTATAAGGAAGCTTTAATAGTGTTAGAAGCCATAGAAGGACAACCGGATCTGGGAAAAATAGTTCTACTCAATTTACAACTGCATAAAGCAACGAGAATTATAACAGAAGATGCTAAAGACGAATTATTTAGAGCCGGAAGAGGGAAGTTTGATTTTAACAGTGAAGAAGATGTAGAAAAATTCTACGATGAGTTAGAATCTCTAAATCCAGAAGCAAATGAACTGTTAAGACGAATCAGCAAGCTGGGAATTTTGACAGAGTTTTTTATTACGAAGCTTTAATCTAAGTCTGGTAAAAATGTCTAAAATTTCGCTAGTTTAAGCAGTAGGAGATGGAAAATGTTATTCCATATCCTACTGCTTGAATTTTTAAAAAAAGATTTTACAATAATTTTGTAAAATTTAAAAATATATATTGTAATTTTTTTTCCTTTGATATATAGTATCGAAAAGGGTGTGAAAAAATGCAAGAATTTGTAAAAATATTAAAATTAAATACAACAAAAAAATTAAAGGCAAAAATTGCTTTTTTTGGTAACCCATTAAAATATTTGTTTTGTACTAATTCTATTACGAATTAGTATTTTTTTTGCTAAATTGTTTTTATAAAATTAAAATAAGAACAATTAATGCATATAAATTAAGAAGGGGGAATCTTTAATGGAAGAAAAAAAATTACTGTTAGATGTAAACGAAAAGCCAACAATTGGAAAATGGATTATTCTTGCAATTCAACATGTTTTTGCAATGTTTGGTGCAACAATATTAGTACCAATATTAGTAAACAGTTCAGCTGGTGAAGAAGTACTTACAATACCTGTAGCATTAGCTACATCGGGAATAGGAACATTGATTTATATACTTTGCACAAAGGGAAGATCACCAGTATATTTAGGAAGTTCATTTGCTTTTATTGCACCACTTACAGCAGCATATTTAAAAGGTGGAATTTCTGGTGCAATGACAGGTATAATGGTTGTTGGACTTATTTATGTTATATTTGCAACACTTATACATTTTATAGGAAAAGACTGGATACATAAATTATTACCACATGTTGTTATAGGTCCTATGATAATGATAATTGGTTTAGGTTTAGCTCCTAATGCAATATCACAAATTGGTCTAGGAACAGATACACAAATAGAGTGGAAAGGAGTTATAGTAGCTCTTATTACATTTTTAACTACAGCAATAGTAATGGTTAGAGGAAAAGGCTTTTTAAAGATTGTTCCCTTTTTAGTTGGAATAGTGGTAGGATATATAGCATCTATATGTTTAGGATTAGTAGATTTTGCACCAGTGGCAGAAGCAGCATTCTTTAGTATGCCAAACTTCATATTACCATTTGTAAATTATATGCCTAGTTTTTCTGCGATTTTGACAATTGCGCCAATTGCATTAGTAACAATGGCAGAACATATAGGGGACCATACAGCTTTAAGTTCTATAATCGGAAAAGATTTATTAAAAGATCCAGGTTTAGATAGAACATTATTAGGTGATGGAATTGCAACATTTGTAGCAGGAATGCTAGGAGGACCAGCAAATACCACATATGGAGAGAACACATCAGTTGTTGGAATGACAAAAGTTGCTTCTGTCTGGGTAATTGGTTTAGCTGCAATTATTGCCATATGTCTAGCTTTCTTAGGAAAGTTTACTGCAATAATATCAACAATTCCTAATCCTGTATTAGGAGGAGTTTCATTATTATTATATGGATTTATATCTGTAAATGGTTTAAAAGTTTTAATAGAAAATCAAGTTGATTTTGGAAAGCCAAAAAATATAGTTGTTGCATCAACAATGTTAGTGTTAGGTTTAGGTGGAGCTGCTATATCAATTGTATCAGGAGATTTATCTGTTACAATTTCAGGAATGAGTTTAGCTGCAATAGTAGGAATATTATTAAACCTATTATTACCAGAAGAAAAATTAAAAAAATTAGAAGAAAAGACAACGGAGGAATAAAAAATGAATATAAATGTATTAAATAATCCTATAATTGAACATAAATTATCAATAATAAGAAATAAAAATACAGGGACTAAAGAGTTTAGAGAAATAATAACAGAAATTGCTATATTTTTATGTTATGAAGCAATGAAAGATGCAAAGCTAGAGGAAATAGAGATTGAAACACCATTATGTAAAACAAAAGCTAAAGTATTAAGAGAAGACAAATATGCATTCGTTCCTATTTTAAGGGCAGGAACAGGAATGCTTGATGGACTCTTACAAGTAATTCCAAATGCTAAGATTGGTCATATAGGTTTATATAGAAATGAAGAAACTTTAGAACCAGTTAAATATTACTATAAAATGCCAAAAGATATAGATAAAAGAGAAGTTTTAATTTTGGACCCAATGTTAGCAACAGGAGGTTCAGCAGCAGATACAATAAAATGCTTAAAAAATGATGGAGTAAAGAAAATTAAATTTTTATCAATTATATCTGCTCCAGAAGGAATAGAGAGATTAAATAAAGAATATCCAGATGTACAATTATTTACAGCTGCAATTGATGAAAAACTAAATGAATATGGTTATATCTTACCTGGTTTAGGAGATGCTGGAGATAGAATTTTTGGAACAAAATAGATTATTAAATTTGATTATAACCGTGGAAGGAAGCTTATCACTTACGTCCACGGTTTAATAATTGTAGACTATGACTAATGTACTTGAAAAAAGAATTTACATATGATATATTTTGAAATATATTAAAAAATTTCATTAGAATGGAGTTGAGCAGTTTGTTAGAATTAGAGGAAAATAGTAAAGAACTTCAAGAACTACAAAAAAGATTAAAAGAAACAGGTGAATCTCTTTGAAATAGAAAAATTACAGGTTAAATTAGACAACATTGAAAAGGAAACACTTAAAGAAGGATTTTGGAGTAAGGATAATAGTAAGATATTACAGGAAATTAAAATACTAAAAGATAAAATTAATTCATATACTAAAATATATACTAATTTAGAAAATTTAATAGAAATGAATAAATTATTAGAACAAGAAAATGATGAAAGCCTTGTAAAGGAATTATTATCAGATACTAAAAATATTGATAAAGAAATAGAAGAATTAGAAATAAAAACATTATTATCAGGAAAATATGACATAAATAATGCAATAGTATCTATGCATCCAGGTGCAGGAGGTACAGAATCACAAGACTGGGTAGAAATGTTATACAGAATGTATACTAGATGGGCAGAAAAACATAATTTTCAAGTAAAAGAATTAGATTACCTAGAAGGTGATGAAGCAGGAATTAAGAGTGTAACATTTCTTGTTCAAGGAGATTATGCATATGGATATTTAAAGGGTGAAATGGGAGTTCATAGATTAATAAGAATTTCACCATTTGATAGTGGAGGAAGAAGACATACATCTTTTGCTTCAGTAGAAGTATTACCAGAGATTACAGACGATATAGAAATAGATATAAACCCAGATGATTTAAGAGTAGATACATATAGAGCTTCTGGTGCAGGAGGACAACATATAAATAAAACTTCTTCTGCTGTTAGAATAACACATATACCAACTAATATTGTTGTGGCTTGCCAATCAGAAAGATCACAAATACAAAATAGAGAAACAGCAATGAAAATGTTAAAATCTAAATTATTTGATTTAAAAGAAAAAGAAAGACAAAAAAATATTAATGATTTAAAAGGAGAGCAAAAAGATATTGCATGGGGAAGCCAAATAAGATCTTATATCTTTTGTCCATATACATTAGTAAAAGACCATAGAACAAATTATGAAGTAGGAAATGTACAATCTGTTATGGATGGGCAAATAGATGATTTTATAGAAGAATATTTAAAAAAATATAATCAAAAAAATGTTATATAAAATGAATATTTATTAATGCTTATACTTTTATAAGTTGCGAAAAAATATTTATTTTCATATATTATATAGAAATAGTATTTAATTAAATAAATTTCTTACATTAATAAGAAGAGGGTGTCAAAATGGACACAATAGTTTTAAAATTTGGAGGAAGTTCAGTTGCAGACAATATTAAATTAAATATTGTAGCAGAAAAAATTAAGGAGTTTTACAAAGAAAATAATGTAGTTGTTGTAGTTTCTGCACAAGGAAAAACTACTGATAACTTATTAAAAGAAGCACATGAGTTAAGTAATGTCCCTAATGAAAGGGAATTAGATACATTACTTAGTGCAGGAGAGCAAATCTCGATGTCTAAATTAAGTATTTTACTTAATAGATTAGGATATCCGGCAATATCTTTAACAGGATGGCAGGCTGGAATATTTACAAGTATAACAAATCAATCAGCTGTAGTGGAATCCATAGATACATCAAGAATAGAAAAGGAATTAAAAGATAGAAAAATAGTTATAATAGCTGGGTTCCAGGGAATAAATGAAAATGGAGATATAACTACATTTGGAAGAGGAGGTTCTGATACTACAGCGGTAGCTGTGGCAGCAGCTTTAAAAGCTGATAAGTGCTATATTTTTTCCGATGTTGATGGCGTGTATTCTACAGATCCAAATAAGGTAAAAGAGGCTAAAAAGTTGCCAGAGCTTTCTTACGAGGAAATGCAAGATATATCAAATGAAGGTGCAAAGGTTTTGCACAATAGATGTGTAGAAATAGGAAAAAGATTTAATATACCAATAGTTACAAAATCAACTTTTAATAATAGACCAGGAAGTATTATAAATAATAAAATAGAAGATACAAAAGTAAAAAGTATTGTAAAGAATGATAACATAATACTGGTAACAGCAAGACAAGAGGTATATACTCCTAGAATGATTAGTCGTATATATAGAAAATTATTGGATAATAATATATTTATTAATAATATTATTAATAAAAGTACATCTAATCTAGAAATCCAGTTTACAATTAAAACAGCTGATTTTAATAAATTTGAAAATGTAATTTCTAAAGAATATCCAAAATTAGATTGCTCTTATAAAAATATAAGTAAAATATCTATAATTGGCTATGGAATAATGAATAATTCAGAAACAATAACAAAAACTATGCAGATAATAGAAACAAATGCATTAGAAATATTAAGTATACAAACAAATGAGTCAATGATAAGAATAATTTTTAGAGATAAGTTAGAGGATAATATCCTAGAACAATTGCACAATGAGCTAATTTTTTAAATTTAATGGCAGAGTCAAAATATTGGCTTTGCCTAATGTAAATTATTTTGGAGGTTATACATATGAAAAATATTTCAAAGGAAAAGTTAAAAAAATATGAAAAAGATTTTATAAATTCAGAGAATAAAGTGATAACAAATGCAGTTACTAAAAATGGATTTTTTAAATCTTGTGAAAATTATGAAGAAATAAGGAATACTAGATACGAGTTTTCTATAAATTTAAATCAAGGAGAGATAACAAACCAACAACATAGCGGAAGATGTTGGATATTTGCTTCTACAAATTTTATTAGATATTTCTTAATTAAAAAATTAAACATAAATACAATTGAATTATCTCAAAATTATATAGCTTTTTATGACAAATTAGAAAAATGTAATTATTTTTTAAATAATATTATAGCTACAATAGAAAAGCCAACAACAGATAGATATGTTACTTTCTTTTTAGATTCACCTATAAATGATGGTGGACAATGGGATATGTTTTTAAATATAATTAAAAAATATGGTATTGTACCTAAAAGTGCTATGCCAGAAACATACAATTCATCTAATACAACAGAAATAAATAAAATATTAAATCGATTATTAAGAATGTTTGCATATGAACTAAAAAATGATTTTAAAAATGGAAAATCATTAGATGATATAGAAAATAGAAAATTAGATATGATGGAAAAAATTTATGCAATTTTATGTACTGCTTTCGGAAAACCAGTAGATAAATTTGATTTTGAATTTACAAATAAAAATAATGAGTTTCATAGAGATGTAAATATAACTCCTATGGATTTTTACGAAAAATATATAAAAGATTTAAATTTAGAAGATTATATAAGTGTTATAAATGCACCAAATGAAGATAGACCATTTTTTAAAAAATATACTGTAAAATATATTGGTAATGTTGCAGATGGAAATGGAATTTCATATTTAAATTTACCAATAAAAAGATTAAAAGAAATGGCAATTGCCCAATTGGCAGAAGGAGTGCCTGTATTTTTTGGAAGTGATGTAGGACAGGAATCATCTAGAGATTTAGGTATATTATCTCCTAAATTATATAATATAAATGATATTATTAATGTTAAAGAAACTATGGATAAAGCTACAAGACTTGAATATAGAGAAAGCGCTATGACTCATGCAATGTTATTTTTAGGAGTAAATATTGATGATAATTGGAATGCAAGTAGATGGAAAATAGAAAATTCTTGGGGATCTACTCCTGGAAATAAAGGGATTTTTGTATTGACAGATGATTGGTTCGATTCTTATGTATATCAAGTTGTAGTAAATAAAAAGCATTTAAAGCCAGAAGAATTAGAGGCATATAATGAAAGTAAATACTATATGGAATTAGAACCATGGGATCCAATGGGAACTTTAGCAGATTAGGAGAAAAGTTATGTATGATTGTATAATAATAGGAAAAGGTCCAGCTGGAATAAGTACAGCTATTTATATAAGTAGATCTAATTTAAAATGTTTAGTAATTGGAAAAGATGGAACTGCTTTAAAAAAAGCTAGTAAGATAGAAAATTATTATGGTTTTATAGAACCAATTTTTGGAGAAGAGCTATACAAAAGAGGACTAAAACAAGCAGAAAATCAGGGAATAGAATTAAAAAATGATGAAGTTATTGATATAGAATATGATAATAATGGATTTTTAATTAAAACTGTAAACAGTGAATATGAAACAAAAACGATTGTTTTAGCAATAGGAAAATCCAGAAAAACATCAAATATAAATGGCGAAGACAAATTTATTGGTAGAGGGATAAGTTATTGTGCAATTTGTGATGGATATTTTTTCAAAAATAAAAACATTGCAGTTATAGGAGATGGAGAATATGCACTTCATGAAGCAGAGATTTTAAAAAGAGTAAGTAATAATGTTACAATATTTACAAATGGTAATAAGTTACCAGAGAATAGATCTATAGAAATAAAGAATGTTGTAGAAGGTAAAATAGATTCTATAAGAGGAAACAATAAAGTAGAGAGCATAGAATTAGAAAATAAAGAAAAAATTCCGATTGATGGAATATTTATAGCGCAGGGAATTGCTTCAAGTATAGATTTTGCTAAAAAATTAGGTATTTTTATTAAAGACAATAATATTATAATAAATAATAATATGGAAACAAATGTACCTGGCATTTATGCTGCAGGAGATTGTACAGGAGGGCTTTTACAAATAAGTAAAGCAATTTATGAAGGTGCAAAATGTGGTTTAAGTATAGCTAAAAATTTAAAAAATATATAATATTTATAGGAGGTTTATTATGAGTAATGTAATAGAAGTATCAGAAGAAAATTTTGAACAAGAGGTATTAAAATCTGATTTTCCAGTATTAGTTGATTTTTGGGCACCATGGTGTGGACCTTGTAGAATGATGGGACCAATTATAGATGAAATTGCAGATGAAAACTTAGAATTAAAAGTATGTAAGGTAAATGTAGATGATTCATCTGATTTGGCTAGAAAATATGATATAGAAAGTATTCCTACTTTAATATATTTTAAAAATGGAATTGTTAGATCAACAATGATTGGTTTGCGTACAAAACAAGATATATTAAATGAATTAAAATAAATCAATAAAATTGTGGCTATATTTATTATATAGCCACAATTTTTAAATTTTATATGATTTGTAAATATCTAAATAAGAACTTAGTTCACTAGTTATTGGATATTCTTCTTCTGCATATCTGCATAAGATGCTAATATAAATTTTTTCTTTATCATTAAGATATTTGTAACAATTAGTTTTTAAATCAAATAGATTTGTATACTTATATTCTGGTTTAAATATTTTTACTCGACTTATAAGTTTTTGCTTAATATCCTCTCTTAATATATTAGCACAATAAGCATAGTTTTTTTTCTTAAAATTAATATTTAAATCTGTACTATCTAACATCTGGTTCACCATCCTCAGGCAAAACTTTTAAATATACACCTTCTTTGGTTTGCTCTAAGATTGAGCCTGTTTCTAAATTTATATAGGTTTTATCTATAAATTTATCTTTTGGAGATTTTTTAAAATGCTGAGGGATACAATTTCTATCTGATAAAAATCTAAAATGATCAACCAATCTTTGGCTATAGCATTTATGGTTTTTTGAACATTGTTTCATTGTCTTTATAGAATTTTTATCCCAAGGCATCATAATATGTGATTTGATTCTTCTACCATTTGGGGTATCCCAGTCCTTACTTCCTTTATATATTGGAAAAATTGGGGAACCAAAATATTCATAAGTAAAATCTTTAAATACATGTGATGGTAGATGAACATTTACTGGTAAAGTACATCCAATGTCTACTGCAAAATCTAAGAAATGTCTAATTTCTCCTATGGTACCATCTTTTGAAACATAATCAAGTACAATTCCGAAATTCCTTTTTGGATCATTAGCTAGTTGTAAAAGACTGATAAGAGAAAAAGTTGTTTGATTTTTAGATTGTTTTAAAAGATGTATAGGATTTGCAAATACGGAATATTTTCTAAAATCTTCTACAATATCATTTTTAGAAGCAGGAAGGAGACGAGAAAAATATTTTTTATATTGTCCTGAATATTCTGCTTCCAATTCCTGGGTAAGTGGCTGGATAGAGTATGATTTTATTCCAGAAGCACTTCTTTCAGAAGCAATGTCGCCATTACGTAACATTTCAGCAATTATTTTATCATTTTCGCAGTAAAATGCTTCTGCTGGAGCATAAAAAAATTCTGATTTTATTAACATGCTTTTTAATGAATCTTTATCTATTTCAGGAGCTTGTTTTCCTCTTAATAAAGTAGGTTCTAAATTAAATTCATATATGGCATACATAGCTTTAGAGTAGTTTTCTAAAATGTGTAGAGCCCTATTTGTATACATTATATTTATTCCTAATAAATCTACTGTATCATATGACTTTTGTACTTCTGGTGAAAATCTACTTAATAGTGCAGATTTATTTGTTCTTAATTCTGGTAGACCTATTTCGGCAAATTGAACATTAGAAATGGAAATCCAATCATCCAAATAGCCCATTTCATCAAATATACTGACTAACTCTGTATTTGATGATATTAGATCTTTTCTTAGATTGTTTTCTATATAATCTAAATATGTTTTCATATATTCTGGTAGACCTTCTAATAATAAATTAAAGGCATCCATATATGGTTTTCTCTGTGCTAATGGTAAACGCAATAAAACTTTATTCACAGCAGAGCGTTTTTCTTGTTTACTAATGGGTAAATTAACAATATCGCCAAAAGTATCTCCATATCCCATTTCTACATTTTGAAGGACAGGTTCGTATAAATGGTTAACAAATAAGTATAAATTAACTAAATTATCATTAAAATTATTTGTGTTTTGAAAAAAATTCTTATCATATTTCAAGTTATTATCATTTACATATGTAGAAACTTCGTCGTATTTTTGTGGATTTTTAAGTAGATACAAGCATGCATTATATGCAGAAACTTCATTTAGAGTATATTCATTAGATAATCCTACAACTTGTAATCTTTTATTAAGTTCATGAAGTTGTCCTAAAACTTCTTCATCTGGTATATCTGGATTTTTTCTTTTTATATTTTGAACATAATTAAATATTTTTTTTAAAGCCGAATTTATATTTTGGGATAAACTAGAAAGATTTATAGTACTATTTTCTTCAGCTTTTTTAATACTTGAACTGAACTTTGATAAATACATTTTTTGCCTCCTAAAAATTAACATAATCATTATACTATATTTTAGCAATTTAAACAATAGTTTTGCCAAATTATAACATGTATGATAAAATATTTGCATAAATTAAGTATGCAGAAAGGGTTGGAAATTATTTAATGAATAAAAGAGTTTTATTAGGAATGAGTGGAGGAGTAGATAGTAGTGTATCAGCATTATTATTAAAAAAGCAGGGATATGAAGTTATAGGAATGACATTATCACTTTACAAGGACATAGATGATACTGATGCAAAAAAAGTTTGTGAAAAGTTAAATATAAAACATTTATCTATAGATATGAAAGAATGTTTTAAAAAGTATGTAATAGATAATTTTATAGAATGTTACTCTAATGCTCTTACACCAAATCCATGTATAGAATGTAATAGAAAATTAAAGTTTGGAGAAATGTATAAAAAAGCACAGGAATTAGGTTGTGATTATATAGCAACAGGACATTATGCAAAAATTGAGTATGACAAAAAATTTAATCAATATGTGCTAAAAAAATGTATTAATATAGAAAAAGATCAATCATATGTATTATATACATTACCTAAAGAAATATTAAATAAAATTATTTTTCCATTAGGTGATTTTGCTTCAAAAGAGGAAATTAGAACAATTGCTAGGAAGAATAATCTAGATATTGTTGCGAATAAGCCAGATAGTGAAGATATATGTTTTATACCTGATGGAAACTATAAAAGCTTTTTAGAAAAGAACTCTAATCTTAAACCAAAGATTGGAAACATAGTGTTAAAAAATGGATATGTTTTAGGCAAACATAATGGACTATATAATTATACAATAGGACAAAGAAAGGGAATGGGCATTTCGTATAAAGAGCCATTATTTGTTATTGGTTTTAATGTATTAAAAAATGAGCTAATAGTTGGAACTAAAGAAGAACTTTATTCTAAGGAAGCAATAGTTGGTAAATTGAATATTTTTGTTAATGATGAAGAATTATTTAACAAAGATATATGTGTAAAAACAAGATATACAAAAAAAGAATCTAAGGCAAGATTAGAGAAAATTGAAGATAACAAAATAAAGATTATTTTTAATGAACCAGAAAGAGCAATAACCCCTGGACAGTCAGCAGTATTTTATAATCAAGATATTGTTTTAGGAGGAGGAATTATTGTAAAAAATTAAAAGATTTGTTATATTAATAAAAAAATATTTCAAAAGATAAATAAGGAGATGTTAAATATGATAAGAGAAGCTAAAATAAGTGATTTAGAAACACTTTCAGAAATATTATTGGATGATAATACTAAGGAAATGGCCAATTATGAGAATTTTTTAATAAGGGATGCCTTAACAAGCTATAATAAAATTGTATTTATAGATTATGAAAATGAAGTACCTGTAGCATTTGCACAATGTTCATTAATAGATGAAGAAAAATTGAATCCAATAGCTAGTTTAGATCAAATTTGTATAAAGAAAAATTACCAAAATAAAGGTATTGCTAAGAGACTTTTGGTAAAGTGTGAAGCATGGGCTAAAGAAAAAGAATGTAAAAAGTTCTCTGCAAAATGTAATATAGAAGATATTAATACAATGAATATGTATAGTCATTCTGGATTTTCTGAAGTAAACAAAGTTGCTTATTTTTCAAAAGATATTTAATTTAAGGAGCTTAATTTATGAGTAGGAGAAAACTAAAGAAAGAAGAAGAGGAAGAATTTGTACCAAAAGCTTTTAAGAAAACAAAAACAGAGAGTACAAATAGTAAAAATAGAAGATTTAAAAAGAATGGTAAAAAGAGAATGAATAAAAAATTAAAAAAATTCATTATCTTTTTAATAATTATTATCTTAATTGTATTTGGGATAATATTAGCTGTATCTGCACATAATTTTAGAAGTGTAGCTAAAGATATGCTGATTAATGAAAATTCAATAATTGTTGATGATGATGGAAACCAAATAGCAAAACTTGGAAGTGAAAGGAAACAAATAAAAATAAGTATTGCAGATATGCCAGATAATTTAAAAAATGCATATGTATCTATAGAAGATGAAAGATTTTATAAGCATTATGGTATAGATATAAAAAGAACTGGTTCTGCTATTTTAAATTATATATTTCATTTTGGAAATTCATCATATGGAGGAAGTACAATTACTCAGCAATTAGTAAAAAATATGACAGGTGATTCTACAGACAGTATTTTTAGAAAAGTAAAAGAATGGTGGCAAGCTTGGAATTTAGAATGTATAACAGATAAAGAAAATATATTAGAAGCATATCTAAATATTATATATGTTGGTCCAAGTATTTATGGTGTTCAAGCAGGAAGTATTTATTATTTTAATAAAGATTGCAAAGACTTAAGCTTAGAAGAATGCGCTTTTTTAGCAGGATTAAACCATTCGCCAAATTCATATAATCCTTTTGGAGATAAAGATAATTCAGAAAAAATAAAGAGTAGAACCAAAACAGTATTATCAAAAATGTTAGAGTTGGGATATATAGAAGAGGAAGAATATAATAAAGCTATAGAAAATGTAGATGCTGGCTTAAAGTTTAATAAAGGTAATATAGACTCTGGTAATGGAGTATATTCATACCATACTGATGCAGTAATTAATAATATAATTAATGATATTTCTGAAAAATATAATATTTCTTCTGATTTTGCCACGAATTATATATATATGGCAGGTTTAACAATAACAAGTACACAGGATTCTAAAATTCAAAGTCAAATTGAAACAGAAATGGAAAAAAGTAAATACATATTAGATTCTAATGAAGGTGGAGATCATTCACAAGCAGCAATGGTTATAATAGATCATAAAACTGGTTATGTATTAGGTTGTGTAGGTGGACTTGGAGAAAAAAACAAACCTCGTTCTTTAAATAGAGCTACACAAAGTATTAGACAAACTGGATCGGCAATTAAACCAATAGCAGTTGTAGGACCTGCAATACAGAAAAAAATAATCACAGCGTCATCAATATATGATGATACAGAAAAAGATTTTCCTGATGGATATCATCCTGTAGATTATAGTAAATCTTTAGGAAAAATTACGGTACGTAGAGCGATAGAATCTTCACAGAATATTCCTTTTGTGGAAATTATGCAAGAGCTAAAGCCTAGTGTGGCAATGGATTATTTAGAAGATTTAGGTATTACAACATTAACAGAAGAGGATAATAATTTAACATTAGCTTTAGGTGGATTGGATAAAGGTATAAGTCCTCTAGAGATGGCAGGAGCTTATGCAGCTATAGCTAATGATGGTGAATATATAGAACCTGTATTTTATAAAAATATAAAAGATAATGCAGGGAAGATTATAATAACTCCTAAACAAGATAAGAAAAGAGTATTTTCTAAAGAAACCGCTTTTATTCTTAAAAGCTTACTTACTCAGCCAGTTGTTGGAAGTAATGGAACAGCTAAATATTGTAAAATCAATGGAATCGATGTTGCCGCTAAAACAGGTACTACAGATTCAAATTATGATAGATGGCTTTGTGGATTCACACCATATTATACAGGTGTTACATGGTATGGATATGATCAGAATGAAACAGTAGATTTTGATAAAAGAAATCCTGCTGGATTAATTTGGGCTAATGTAATGTCTAGAATACATGCAGGTTTAAAAACAGCATATTTTGAAAAAACTTCTGCAGTGCAAGAGGTTACTGTTTGTGCAGAAACGGGAATGAAAGCAAGAACTGGATGTAAAAATACTTATACAGAATATTTTTTAAGATTTACTGTTCCAGATTTATGTAATGAACATAGTGGAAGTGAATTAAAAACTACAGACAATGAAGATGAGAATAATAATAAATCAGAAGGTATTGTACAAGAGATTAAAGAAGAAATAGATGAAGAGGAACCAGATATGAATACAAATGTTGTAACTACACAGGAAACAGGTCCTAGTGAAAGTGAATCTGATACAAATAATAATGTAAATACAAATTCTAATAGTAATACAAATACAAATACTAATACTAATTCTAATAGAAATGAAAATACTGACAGAAATACTAATATGAATACAAATACTAACAGTAATACAAATACGAATACCAATATGAATAGTAATACAAATACAAATGCAAATACTAATACTAATATAAATGCTAATCAAAATACTGATACAAATACCAATAGAAATGAAAATACTAATAGCAATACTAATAGTAATTCAAATAGGGATACAGATACAGTAGTAGGTAATCAAGCTACAGCAAGTGATTAAAAGATATAATACAGTTTATATGAATAATATAGGCTGTATTTTTTTGTGTAGAAACTATTTATATAGCAAACAAATTTTTTAAAAAAACTATTGCATAAAAACACATGTTCGTATATAATTTTAATACGAACATTTATTTAGTTTTTATGCGAGGAGGATTAAAATGAAAAAATTAGTAATAATATTTGTATTAATTGTTTTAATAGTTATATTTGCAAAATCAACTTATTCTAAGCAAGAAGTTACATATAAAACTCAGTATATTTATTCTGGAGATACTTTATGGTCAATAGCGTGTATAGAAAAATCAAATAATGCTTATTATAAGAATAAGGATATAAGATATATAATAAACGATATAAAATATATCAACAATTTAAAAAATTCAAATTTATCAGAAGGAATGGAACTAAAGATTCCATCATATTAATTATTTACTAAAAATTACTTGCAAACACAATTCAAGAATTATATAATTTTTTTAAAAAGCGAAAGGAATATAAAACTAATTTATAGTTAAAAAAGGTATTAACTTATGAAGAAAAAAAAGAATTTTATGAAAAAATTAAGCAATATATTAATAAACATGCCACGAAAATTTAAGCTTATTTTAGTAGTAATACTTATAATAGTAATAATATCAGCAATGATTAGTATAATTATTATACAAAACTCAAAACAAAGACTAGAGCTTTATACTGGTGATAATATAAACGAAAAAAAATATCCAGGGTATAAAGAATTAATAGATAAATTAAAGGAAGAACATCCTAATTGGAACGTTTCATTATTTTATACAAAATTAGATTGGCAAGATGTTATTAAAAATGAAGGACATTCTGATTCAAGAACATATCCTTTAAATTTGATTCCAGATACTTCCACTTATTCTGGTGAGTGGCAATGTGATAAAGATAATGGAAAAACTTATGATAACGGAACCTGGTTGTGTGCTTCTGATAAAGCAATTGCATATAAAATGGATCCAAGGAATTTATTAAATTCAGAAGATATTTTTCAATTAAAAGAATTAAATTTTATAAATAATGCAAATACAAAAGAGGGAATAATGAGTAAGACAGAGGAGAGTTTTTTAGAAGGAGAAAGTATCGCAGATGCAATATTAGAAGCAGGAGAAAAATACAATATAGATCCATATTTTATAGTATCAAGATTAATTCAAGAGCAAGGTAAAAAGGGTACAAGGTTATCACAAGGATATGAATACAATGGTCAAATAGTGTATAATCCATTTAATATTGCTGCTAGTGGTAATTCACAAACAAGTATTATAAATAATGCTGCAGAATATGCATACTCACATGAATGGTTCTCATTAGAAAAAGCATTATTAGAAGGAATAAATTTTATAAATAGTAAATATATGGATGTAGGTCAAAACACGTTATATTTTCAAAAATTCGATGTTATAGAGGAAAATAAATTGTATGTTAATCAATATATGCAAAATTTGTTAGCCCCAACTTCGGAAAGTATTATTTTGTTAGATCAATATAAAAGTTCAAATACAGTAGATTCAGAGTTTAACTTTATAATTCCTCTTTATGAAAATATGCCACAAAATTTATCAGAAGAGCCAAAAAATGATTAGTGGTTAATACAAAAAACACCGATTGATTCACCTAATTATTTGGGAAATGATATAAACTTAAATGTTACGACAGATTTTACGCAAAATATTGCAGATTCTAAAATAATATATGATACACAATATTTTAATCAAAAAATGGGAATTAAATTGACTATTACAGATATTAATGGTAATGTATTACAAAACGATAGTTTATTAGGTATTTATTTTACATTAAATGGTGTAAATTATTATCCTAGAATAGATGGAACTACTAGAATAAAAATAGCTGATAAAGTATCAAATGTATTATCTAAGATAACTATTAATACATCGAATAATACAACTTTAGCAACGGGGGAATATACTGTAAAAATAGAATCATTTGGTTCTTCAGATGGTATATATTATGGATTAAATTCATCAGATAGTACAGAAGTTAAAATGACAATTATTAACTCTAAGTATGGACTAAAAGTTAATACTGATGATGTATCAAAAATATTAGATAAAAATACTGGTCAAAATAAGAATAATGAAAATATAATAAAAGGAAATCTTGAATATTCTTCTGGTTTGTCAAATCCAAATATTACAATTTCTTTATATAGAAGGAAATATGATACAATTTATTCACAAGAATATGAATTAGTTAATTTAACAGATTATATATCAAATAATTTAGATTTATCTGAACATGAAAATGAATATGTATTTTCTGATAAACCTACAGATAGTATGGAGATTACTTTAAATACAAAAAATAATTTAACTACTGGTACATATAAGATAGTATTTAAATTATATGATAACTCTGAATATATCGGTGAAGATTATGAATATGTAATTATTAAATAGTGAGGATACAAATGAAATATGATAAAAATTCTATAGAAAAGTGAAAAAGAAAAATAAATATGTTTTCCAAAATATTATATATAATTGTAATAATTTTAATGTATAATTTAGTATTAGTTGCAATTTCTTTTATAAGTAAACAGGATTTTAATGGTCTATTTGGTTATAAAGCATATAATATAGTTACAAGCAGTATGGAGCCTAATATTAATATAGGAGATATAATTATTACAAAAAATGTTAAAGATCAAGATGACTTAAATGTTGAAGATGTTATATCTTTTAAACAAAATGGGGAAGTTGTAACACATAGAATTATAGGTATTGAGGAAGTAAATGGTGAAAAAAGATTTATTACCAAAGGGGATAATAACAATATCCCCGATTTGGAAAAAATAACTTTTTCGCAAATAGAAGGTAAAAAAATTATAACCATACCATATTTAGGAAAAATAGTTGAATTTTTAGAAAATAGAGTAATATTTTTAATTATTATTTTAATTATCTTAATATTATACTTATATAGATTAAATAAAGTAGAAAAAAGTGAACTAAGAAGAGAAAAAAGAAGAAATATAAAGCCTAATAAAATTAATTAAAGATTATTTTGGAGGATTCTATATGAATAAATATGAATTGATAGCAAATCTAACAAAAGAGACAAAAGAAATTTATGAAAAGCACTATTTATCTGAAAAATATGAACTTATAGTAAATGAAGATAATATGATTTTGGCTAAAAAAACAGATAATGAAGATATAAATCTAAACCATGAAGAAATTATTATTAAAGTAATTAAAAGTATGATTAAAAAATATAATGGTTATGGAATATTATATATAAATTTGACAAAAGAGATTAATTCAATACTTGATAGTATTAAAGAAGACACTAATTTACGAACAACTGATAATAGAATCTCATGGCCAATAAGGCAAGCAATTGTTAAAGCCATTGCAGATAAGAAAATATAAGATAAAACAAAATTGAATAGTATATAATTAAAGTATGAAGGAGAAGACTTTAGCGGTCTTCTCCTTCATATTTGTCGCCAATAAATTTCACTAAAAAGTATAATTCACCTACATTCGATACAGATACGAACGCAGGGTATTCTATCTGATATGGGTTATTTAACTTCCATAAGCGAAATTCTGACATAAATTTACTGATATAACATTTGGCAGTAGATAAGAGTATCCCTCTGCTTTTGGATAATTCTTCAGCTACATCTTTTAGTAGATAATCCTCTTCTCCTTTTTTATGAGCAATACACAATATTTCGAGTGAAGATTCATAATACTTTGAACTCTTTTTAATATCGAGTTCTTTAGAGAGAAACTGCATTGATTTCTCCTCGAATTTCTTATCTACACTTTCTGCAACTGTCCGTTTTTTCATTCAAAAAATCCTCCTTTGGGTTATAATCTATATAATTATAACTCCAAAAGTGCTAAGAATCAAATTTTATGTATTTTGTGATAGAAAAATTATTCATATTATTGAAAATATACAAAAAATATTATATCTTATAAGTAATGTATTTTATTTCATAGAAAAAGAAAAATAGGGGGGAATTAAACATGTTAAAAAAATTAAAAACAAGTGCTTCATTAATAATTATAGGAGAAATTTTATCTTGGGCAGTATCTTATTTTTCAAACAATGATATTAGCAATTTTTCTGAGTTTACTTCTGGTGTTTTACTAGGTATATCAATTGGCATAAAATTAATAGGAATTGTATTATTAATAATTTCAATTGTTAAATATTCAGGAAAAGAAATTTGAAAACAATCTAAGAAAAATATTTACAGAAGAAATTGAAGTCCCATATTATGTCAAGAATACAATAAGACAAACATTACAACAACAAAATGAAAAAAGTAATAATAGTAAAAAGAAAATTAAAATTATAAAATCATTAGCAACAGCCTGTACATGCTGTGTTTTAATTACAGGAGTGGTTTTTGCAAAAGATATTGTCAATATAGTAAAAGACTTTTTTCTAATCAATGAAGGAATGGATAATGCAATAGAAAATGGATATATAGATAATCCTAATATGGAATATATTAATTCAAATGGAACAGAAATAAAAATAAATAGTATTTTAATGGATGATTACAATCTAAGTATGGAAATAGGAATAAAAGGGAACTTTGTTAAAGAAAATAATGTAGATATAACTTTTCCAGATATGATTATAACAGATGAGAATAAGAACATCCTATATTGTGAAGATAAGGATACTTTTGAAGAATATTGTAATGACAATAATTTAGGATATAAATGGGCGGAGGATAACGAATATTACATTAGTTCTGGTAGTAACTCGTATATAAAATCAATTAATGGTGATACACTAAATTTAGTTTATAACTTTTTTGCTGATGATCAATATCCAAAAAGCAAAAAACTTTTCTTTAATTTGAATAAAGTTTTATATTTTGAAGGCGAAAAAGAAGTAATGATAGAAGGAAATTGGAATATAGAATATGATGTTCCTGAAAAATTTTATAATAGAGAAGAGATAATATATAATGTAAAAAATTGTAGCAATGATAAAATAAAATCAATACAAGTAGTAGTTTTGGAAACAACAACAAAAATGCAATTAACAACAAATGAAAAGCCGACTTTACCTTATGATTTAAATGATGATGAGAAAACTAAAGAAATAAAAATACAGGAAGAAATAGAAAGAGAACAAAATATGACAATACAAGACTTTGAAAATAATAAAAAGTTCAAAGATGAATATATTGAAAATGAAAGAGGAGAAAAATATTATCCAACAAAAAGTACAAGTGAAGATGAAGGATATTCATTTATCGACATGAGTTATTTATTACATTGGCAAACCTTTAACTTAAATAAATACAATGCAACTAATAGTTTAAAGCTTCATATGAATTATAATGGGGAGGATATAATCATTGAATTAGAAAGGAAAATGAATTGATATATCTTTTGTTAAAATTATAGAATTACAAATTAAAGAGAGTAGTTATATTGATAAGTACTCTCTTTTATGATAATATTAGAAAAATTAGTAATTTGTTTAAATGGAGGAATATATATGTTTCATTTTAATCATGTAACTATTAGTGTAGATAATTTAAAAAACTCATTAGATTTTTATAAAAAATTTGGTTTTAAAATATATAAAGAATATCATGATGAAAATGTTGATATTGTTATGATTAAATTGGAAAGTATGATATTAGAGATATTTCATTATCAAGATAAAGAAAAACTGCCTGAGCATTCTAAAAATTTAAATGTAGATTTAAGAACTGTTGGAAATAAACATTTTGGATTAGGAGTTAAAGATATAGAAGAGGCAAAAAAATTTATTGAAGATAATAGATTGTATAATGATGAAATTATAATTAATAAAGGTAGACTTGGAAAACCATATTTTTTTATAAAAGATCCAAACGGAATATTAATGGAAATAATTGAAGAATAGCAAGACAAAAGTTCAAAATGATTTATACCTATTTTGGTCTTTATGCCACATTTATTTATATATAAGTAATAAAAGATAAATAAGTTTTTATTAATGATATAATAACAAATTATGATGTTGATGGATTAGAATGTTATCATAGTGAATTTACAAATGATCAGATTAAATATTTACTAGATCTAACTACTGAACGTGGTCTGCTAAGAAGTGGTGGAAATGATTATCATAGGAAAAATAAAAAAGATATAAATATGGCAGTAGGAAAGGAAAATCTAAAAATAATGATTCATTAGTTGAAGATTAGATATAATATGTTAAATGAAGAGTTTAGATAATTAGAAACAGATTATTTAATGCGTTCTCATATTTAGTATAAATTTGTGATGTAATGTTTCTAGTAATATAAATTAATAAAAGAGGTCAATATGAAAAAGATAGATGAAGAAATAGAAAAAGTGATAAAAAGTACTAATGAGGAAAACGAATCTAAAATTAATTGGACAAATGCCTGGAGTAAAAAATATCCAGTACTTGCAACATATCAAAATAAAGTTGATATATCAAAGTATGCTTGTGAAATTAGAAACATGCTTAATAGTTTATGTAATGAATATGGATTTAGTGATTTAGATAGTATGCTAGTTTTAAAAGATATACTTTATCATGAATGGAAAGACAATAAATAATCATCTATAATTAATTTAAGTCAAAACTGAGCTCGCGAAAGATGAGGCAGAATATTGGTTTAATTTTATTGAAAATATATAAAGAATGTGATAATATATTATGGTAACATAAATGCTCAAATACCGTTTAGGAGGGATTTTAATGAATATTGAATCTTTAACAAGTGAAATTATGGAACGTTTTAATTATTATGAGAAACGGCGCTTTGGATGTATAGAAGCTAGTTGTCTGAATTTGGAAAAAAAATATGATGTTAATGATAATACTGCACAGGGTTTTTTAGTAGCCATAAGGAAACAAGAACATTGGGTTGGAGAAAATTTTAATGAAATAGCAAGAAGGTTACTTGCAATTAAGGATAGCAAAATCCTAAAATATTTAATTGTTCGTAGTGTTGATTGCAATTTTGAAATGATTGAAGAATTATTTGATCCGAAGCTCTATTCTAATGGGGAACTACAAGAGATTGCAAGAGTTGCTAATTCTAACAAGATACTTGAAATAATATTTGATTATATTTATTATAATGTTGGAATAGTAGAAGGATATTTAATTCTATGTTGTATTGCTAGCAATAATGTTACAACTCAAGAACTTTTTGATAAGTTGTATGCTTTTGACAAAAGATTATCATCACAAATTTTTGGTAATATTGGTTGTCAAGCTTCGACCGAACTATTAATGAAAATGTTTTATGAATGCGATGATAATCTTAGAAGATTACATATATTTCATTTAGTGCAGTTTAACAGAATAGAAATTGACAAGCAATTAAAAAACTATCTTTTACATCGATTAATCAAAATTTTAAAAAAGGCAAATTATAACCACCGGTAAAACTGGTGGTTTACTCTTTAATAAAGAAGGAGAATTAATTGAAAACGAAACAATGACTAAATTCGGAAAATCCGATTATAAGAATATTAATATAATAAGAAAATAGAGATATATAAATGAATATTAGTATGCATAGAAGAGGTAAAAGCCTGGAATCAGTGGAAGTAGAGGTTTATGACTTTTTATATTATGCTCTCTTTGATAATGGTCGGTTTTTATGTATAAAGTTCTTGATTTTCAATATAATATATATATATATTCATTTTTCAAAAATAAAAGAATTTGATTTTGGAAAATCAGATTGTTATATTTTTATAACGATTTAAAGATATATTGAAAAAATATTAAAAATTATACATGTTTTTAAGATATGTATAATTTTTTTGATTTTTTATACATATTTATTGAAAATGTATAAAAAATGTGATATTTTATACATATGGAGGTAAAAGTATGAATTTAGAAATGTTGCCATACAAAAATATTAATTTAAAAACAAATAAAATTTTAGAACAATTAACTTTATCATCAAGAGCATTAGCAGAATTGAAAGGTTATGCGAATACAATTCCAAACATGCATATTTTAATAAATGCTGTAACAATTAACGAAGCGAAAGACAGTAGTGCTATTGAGAATATTGTTACAACTCATGATGACATTTATAAAGTGCTAACAGAAAGTGGTTACAAGGAAGAAAATGCAAAAGAAGTTGTAGATTATAGAAATGCAATTTGGCTTGGATATGAACAGATTAAAAAAGATGGTTATATTAATACAAATACTATTATTAAAATTCAAGGAACTATTGAACATAATAATGCAGGAATTAGAAAATTACCAGGCACAGAATTAAAGAATTCAATTACTGGAGAAACAATATATACTCCACCTCAAAGTGAACAAGAAATAAGAGTTTACTTAAAAAATTTAGAAGATTTTATAAATAATAATAAAGACAGTATAGATCCACTAATAAAGGTTGGTTTAATACATTATCAATTTGAAAGTATTCACCCTTTTTATGATGGAAATGGCAGAACAGGAAGAATATTAAATATTCTATATCTTGTATTAAATAATCTAATTGATAGCCCAATTTTATATTTGAGTAAATATATAAACAAGACAAAACAAGAGTATTATAAATTATTTAATGAAGTTAGAAATAATAATAATTTTGAAGATTGGATTTTATATATTTTAAAAGGTATTGAAATTACGTCTAAAGAAACAATAACGTTAATTGAAAAGATTCAAAATGAAATGAAAAATTACAAAGAAGAATTTAGAAACAAACTACCTAAAATATATTCAAAAGAATTGTTAGAAAGTTTATTTTATGAAGTTTATACAAAAATATCATATATAGAAAAAGCATGTAATGTTACTAGACTTACTGCATCTTCATATTTAAATCAGCTAGAAGGAGTAGGACTTTTAGAATCTGAAAAAGTAGGAAGAGAAAGAATATATAAAAATATGCGTTTAATAAAATTATTAAGTAAATAATTTTATATAATTTACTAATAATTGAAATATGAGGTTAAAAATAAGAAGATGTACAACAATTTATAAATAATAATTGGAATTATTATTTAATGTTAGAAAATGATTTTATAAATATTACTAGATATATAAAATTAGATAAAAGCAATTTCAAAACTTTTTCTGATGAAATAATAAAACTTTTACAAAGTATAGGTGCTGAATGTGATTTGATGTTTAAAAAAATATGTAATATTAATTTAAAACAAAGAGCCAGTATGAATAATTATGTGCAGATTTTAAATGATTATCCTCAAATAATAAGTGAAAAAATTATTGTAAAGAGTAGCGATATTGTTCTTCAACCTTTTAAATTTTGGAAAAAAACTTCTCCAGGAAAATTAGAATGGTGGAATGCATATAACTTAATCAAACATAATAGAGAAGGAAATTATAAATTAGGCAAATTTGGTAATTTATTATATTCTTTAGCTGCTCTTTATTTTTTTGAAATGTATTTTTGTAGAAGAGTTGGAAGATTAACAAATAATATTGATACGCCAAATGAAAAATCAAAAATTTTTATTATTAAAAATTGGAAAGTTAATCCAACTGAAAAAACTATATTTATAAATCAAAATATCCTGCAAATGATAAAATAGATATAGAATTACCTTATATTGTAGGGAGTAATGAATTAGAAGTTTACTATGAAAAAGAACTTTTAGTTAAAACAACTATGGATAAGAAAAGTATGGAAAATTATATTGAAGTTGGGAAATTTGGAAAGGTATCGCATTATATTAAAACAACTGGTGATTGGTCATTAAATAAAGGAAAGTATTTATTTGTTAAAATATCAAGATAATAAATACAGGGATAAAGTAAAAAAAATAACAGATTATAGATTAGTTTGAAATATAACTAATCTTTTTTATTTGGCCAAAACGATAGAGTAGAGGGGATAACACATTTTTTAGTATATAAAAATTATGAAAATATATTAAATAAAATTTTGTGCAATGTTCTGTTAGACTAATAATAATTTTAAGATTTAAAAATATATTTATAGAAAATTATAAAAAATTTTAAATTATAATTTATAAATATTTAGAATTTTAAAAATTATAATTTTATAATGCAAATATTGTAATATCAAAAAAAAACGAACATTTGTTATTTAGTGATTTTTTATCGGATTTATATAATTTTTTAATTAAATTATTGTTTAATTAAGTTCAAAATCGTTTTTAAGCAATTTTAATTATTGAAATGTAAAATTAATCATTTATTATATAAATATTGATTTTAATGAGTTTCGTTTGCAGATTTATATATTATAATTAATACAATTTTATATTTTATAGAATAATCTTACAAATTCTATAGTTATTGCAATAACTGTGTTACAGACTAAGATCATACAAAATAATAACCTTCTAAAATCGATTTTAAGCCATTTTAATTTTTAGGTTGATAAATTACTTGTTAAGAATTTAAGGTTAAATACGGATTTTAGAGTATAACTATTAAAAAATAGATTTTTTTGAAGAAACTACTATCATATATTGATATACAAAAAAGTGCCAAAAAAACGACGCACGAGAATCGATTCTAAGCCATTTTTATTTTTTAGGCATATAGTTAGAAATAGGCACTTTGGAGAATTAAGTAAAATAATTATAGTAATGAAATTATATAAGTAAAATAAAAAAATGTCTTAAAAATGATTTTAATGAGTCATAAGAATATTAATATAACAGTAATACCAAAAGCTTTATAATAACAATGAATATAATATAGATATAATAAGAAAATAAAGATATATAAATAAATATTAGTATGCATAAAACAGCTAAAAGCCTTGAATTAGTAGAAGTGGAGCTTTATAGCTGTTATATTATTTTCTCCTATCTCTTTTTGCACAAAACTTTGATTTTGTGCAATGTTATATGTAGATTTTTTTATAGTTTACTCTATACTTCTACTCTCCTACTTCTATTTATATTTTATATTGTAATAACTTTTATTTATATTATCTAAGATATAAATTCTTATGGCTATTATACTATACTAAATTTTTAAAACATATAAATTTTACTTTTAGTCCTATATTTTTTATTGTAATTGATTTCTTTATTAATAATTATTCTTGCAAATTTGCATTATCTCTCCCCCTATTTATATAATATTTTATTAATGTCTGCCAAAATAAAATAAAAATATACGAAATCGAGGAGGCAAAACTTTGCAGCTTCGCCCCCTCTTAGTGACAATAGTCACATTGATATCCCCATTTTTTACTGGAACGGGTTAGTGATTTCCTCGAGAGTTGAGTTACCTACACAAATAAACTCTCGTTTGTCCACTTCCTTGAATACATAGGTATCTGAAGAAAATCCCGAACGGTCGGCATCTATCACTCCAACCTTAGTTGCATATACAGTACAACCTTCAATTCGTGGATTAGTAACCAATGCAATCTTAGTGGTTGTCCCATTTCCGCTTGGATTAACTTGTTGTAACACGTAAAATTTTTTCATAGAGTTCCTCCTAAATAATAAATGGGTTTACGGTTATCTATTACATTATAACATAATTTACATAATTATTCAATTGCCTCCTAATGCCCGTTATTCAAATAAAATTTTTTAGGTCAGACTTTAAATTTATGAAAAACTATATTGTAATCACTCCAAACGCAGTATTTTCAATCATTTTGACACACAACGCACGAGAATCGATTTTAAGCCATTTTATTAAAAAAGTAATATAGCTTTATGCCTTAAAATCCATCATTTTTATCAATTTCACTATTTTAATTGAATTTATATATAAAATGTCATATAATATAAAAGATTTTATATATTTTTAGGAGGACAATATGGAAAGAGTAATTTTAAAAGATCTATATAGACAAAAAGAAAATTATGTAGATAAAGATATTTGTATCGAAGGTTGGATTCGTACTATAAGAGATTCAAAAACATTTGGATTTATAGAATTGAACGATGGAAGTTTCTTTAAAAATGTACAAGTAGTTTTTAGTAATGAACTTAGCAATTTTAATGACATTTGTAAGTTAACAATTAGTTCTACAATAAAAGTTGAAGGTAAATTTGTTATAACAGAAAATGCAAAACAACCTTTTGAAATTCAAGCAACCAAAATAGAAATTGAATGTTTGTCTGATAATACCTATCCTTTGCAAAAGAAAAGACATACATTTGAATATTTAAGAACTATTGCCCATTTACGTGCAAGAAGTAATACCTTTAATGCTGTATTTCGTGTTAGAAGTGCATTAGCATATGCAATACACAAATTCTTCCAAGAAAAAGGATTTGTATATGTAAATACACCTTTAATAACAGCTAGTGACGCAGAAGGTGCTGGAGAAATGTTTAATGTAAATTCTTTTGATTTAAACAATATACCAAAAGATGATAAAGGAAATGTAGATTTTTCACAAGACTTCTTTGGAAAACCTGCTCATCTAACAGTTAGTGGTCAATTAAATGCTGAAACATTTGCAGAAGCTTTTGGAAATGTTTATACATTTGGACCTACTTTTCGTGCAGAAGATTCTAATACTGTAAAACATGCTGCTGAGTTTTGGATGGTAGAACCAGAAATATGTTTTGCTGATTTAAAAGATGATATGGATTTAGCAGAAGAAATGATAAAATATATATTTAAATATGTAATAGATAATTATCCAGAAGAAATGAATTTCTTCAATAATTTTGTTGATAAAGGTTTATTAGATAGATTAAATAATGTTATTAATTCCGATTTTGCTAGAATTACTTATACTGATGCTATTGCCGAATTAGAAAAGCATAACGATGAATTTGAATATAAAGTTAGTTGGGGAGTTGATCTTCAAACAGAACACGAAAGATATTTATGTGAAAAAATATTCCAAAGACCAGTATTTGTAACTGATTATCCTAAAGATATAAAAGCTTTTTATATGAAATTAAATGATGATGGAAAGACAGTTGCAGCAGCTGATTTATTAGCACCAGGTATAGGAGAAATTATTGGTGGAAGTCAAAGAGAAGATGATTATAATAAATTATTAAATAGGATGCAAGAATTAAAGATGCCTATAGCGAATTATGATTGGTATCTAGATTTAAGAAAATATGGAAGTTGTAAACATGCAGGTTTTGGACTAGGATTTGAAAGAGCTATTATGTATCTAACAGGAATGCAAAACATTCGTGATGTTATACCATTTCCTAGAACTCCAAATAATTGTGAATTTTAATCTTATATTAACAAAGCAGAGTTATAGAAAACTCTGCTTTTTATATGTGCTAATATTATATAATATATTTGAAATATGTGGGGAAAGCCTTAAATTTTAAAAAGCTCCTGCTCCCCCACCTCCGGCCTCCTCCGCCTCCGGAACCAGTTCCAGAATATCCGGTAGATGTATTTATAGAATTTGAAAATGAAGTATAAAAGCTTGAGACACATAATATTGGATAATGTACATAAATTTGATCTTCTGAATATCCATTATTTATTAATTCTTCTCTAAATTCTTTTGCAACTTTTTCAGCTATACCAAATAATGTAGCAAAAACCAAATATTCATTCCAAATATTTACTTCTATAGGATACCTATCTTTTATTAAGCTATAATCTAATAAATACCTAAATAGTCCATATAATTCCTTAGCATCTTGTCTATATTCATCTTTTATTACTTTAAAAATTTCATTAAGACATAATATCAGTAATCCAAAAGCCACTATCATGCAAAACATACCTATTCCAATATTGATATATTTGTTTGTTGTTGGATCATTAACAATAGTATTTATTATTATTGCAAAAATTCCTATAATACCTAAAATAATAACGGTTCTTGAAAGGGATTTATGATCAAGATTCCTGTAGTAATCATTTTTACTAATTAACTTATTGGTTCTAGCTTTATTTATCTGTTTTATTAATTTATTTGATTTAGAAATTTGTTTAAATCTAGAATTTAATTCTACGATTTTACTAAAATATTGCTTATAGTTAAATATAGTACTAATATTTTCAGAAAATATTAGCGATAGAATTTGATTTTCATATGGTTGTAATGTAGAAAAATCAAATTTTTCATTTAAAGTTAAATTATAATCGTATTTACTTCTTCCTTTTTTCTTGCTATTAACTTTAGTCTCCATATTTAATGCTTTTTTATTTACTAAATCTAATATCGTTGCAATAATTAAGTTTGAACTTAAAGAATCTTCAAGTTTTGCAGGCAATAATATTTGATATTCTAACAGATTTAATCTTTTAGGGATTTCTCTATAATAATCAGCTCTTTTTTTACTAAATTTAAATGGTTTTGCAATTAATATGGCATAAATTATAATTATTATAAAGATAATTATGTATACTAGCAATATTATAGAATTTATACTTTGATATATAAAATATTTCTTATTTCCCTCTGTCATTTTTTCTTCAATTTTATATAAAGAATCAAAATCATAATTTGCATTATATTTTTTAGTACAATTCATTAGTAATGTATTGGGAAAAACTATTCTTGCATCCATTGATGTTCTAGATGGCATGTCATTAATAATAAATGATATGCCATTTTTATCCTTGTCAAAATCAATTTTAATGTTCTCTAATTTAATAGCATATGTATGAGGATAATATTTTACTTCATCTAAATTAACACTACTTGGAAAATAAATATTTAATTCAAGTAAATCAATGTCTTTTTCTATTCCATTCCCAATAAAATTATAATAAATTTCGCTCATGTCATTATATTGAACTATTACATCTTCTATATCATAAGAATAATATACAATTTGCGTTTCATCAGTTTTTGCAGGAGAATATACTTTTAAGTCATAACCCTTTGTATCTTTAGTCTCTACATTTGAAATTGTATATATACCAGAATCCCCATTTTCAGCCGATAATGATTTTTGGTATAATTCCTTATTTTCTCCTTCTTTTTTTACATATATTTGTAAATTAGTAATATCACTTGCTTGGTATCGTGAGGAATTTGGTTCCATGGAATCTGAATCTTCTTTATAATAATAACGTAAACTTCTAGTTAAACCATTGGCTGAACTATTAAATTTGTATGTAAAAGATTCATCTATATGTAAATTACCATTTTCAAGGATTGTAGCATTTATTGAATGATTTGTAATATTATATGACGGTCCATCTGCTTGTACTATAGTAGGAACAAAAAATAATATAAAAGTCACTAAAATAATAAAAACAATACTTATTCGTTTTATATTTTTCATACAACATTCTCCATTCTTTGACTTAATTATTTAAATCTTCTTAAGTAAGAATCTATTTTATCTAAAAATTCATTATTATTTTTTGTAAGAACCATTTGTGAAATTATATGTTCAGTTACATCTGCTACTGGTAAATTATTTAGAGCTTTACGCAAGGCAAAAACTGTTTCATATTCCTTTGGTGTAAGTAATAAATCTTCTCTTCTTGTACCAGATTTATTAATATCTATTGCAGGGAAAATACGTTTTTCAGATAATTTTCTATCAAGATGTACTTCCATATTACCAGTACCTTTAAACTCTTCAAATATAACGTCATCCATTCTACTTCCAGTTTCTATTAAGGCTGATGCAAGTATTGTTAAACTTCCGCCATTTTCTATGTTTCTTGCAGCACCAAAAAATTTCTTTGGTTTATGTAGAGCATTAGGATCAAGACCTCCAGATAAAGTTCTTCCAGAAGATGGAATAACTAAATTATAAGCTCTAGCTAATCTTGTAATACTATCTAATAAAATTACTACATCTTTTCCTTGCTCAACCAATCTCTTTGATCTTTCTATAACCATTTCTGCAACTTTTACATGGTGCTCTGGTAATTCATCAAATGTAGAATATATTACCTCTCCATTAATAGAACGTTTCATATCTGTAACTTCTTCTGGTCTTTCATCTATTAACAAAACTATTAATTCTATTTCAGGATTATTTTTAGTAATACTATTAGCAAATTTTTTTATTAATGTAGTTTTTCCTACCTTAGGTGGTGCTACAATCATTCCTCTTTGTCCTTTTCCTATTGGACTTACTAAATCTATTATTCTCATAGCATATTCTTTTGATTCAGTTTCTAATTTAATTCTTTCTGTTGGATATATCGGTGTTAAATCATCGAATTTTTTCCTTTTATATGCTTTTTCTGGAGCTTCTCCATTTACTTCTCCAACAAAAATTAGAGAAGGAAATCTTTCACCCTCCTTTGCCATTCTAGATATACCCTTTATTTGGTCACCTGTATCTAATTTAAATCTTCTAATTTGTACTGGTGAAATATATACATCATTGGGAGTAGATAAATAATTTTCTCCTCTTAAAAATCCATAGCCATCTGGCAATACTTCTAGTATTCCTTCCGCAATTTTATCATCATTATTTGTAATTTTATATGATGTATTTCCATCAGTTATAATATTTTCATGTTGTTCACTATTTGTAAACTTTTCTTCTTTATTGTCCACAATAGTTACACTATCATCATTTAATAAGTCAATTAATTCACTTTTCTTATATTTAGAATATCCTTTAATATTTTTGTTTTTTGCAAGCTCTCTTAATTCACTTAGACTAAAATCTTCTAAGTTCATAAAACCCCTCCTAATATTAAATTCCAATAATTATGTGAGAAACCATATTATAGATTAAAGTTAGAACGAAAGAAATAGAAAAATAAACGGATAAAAGATTAATTTGTGATTATATATCTGTTATTAAAAAAGAAAATAGAAAATAAAATGTTTTAACAACAGATATATAATTATTTAAATTTTTTAATATAATAAAATTCTTTGGATTCCAATTATTAATATTTTAAAGATTATTTATTTGCATCAACATAAACTCTTTCATTTGGTAAATACATATCTAATTTATCTCTTGCAATTTGCTCGATATATTCGTCAGAATTAATATTTGCTTCCATATCTGATAATTCATTTTTATATTCTTGCTGTTCTTGTATTTGTGAAGATACATAATCTTGTTCTGATTTATAAGAATTTATTGTTTTTTGTTGATTTATAAGAATATAAATAAAATAAGATAATACAATTAAAATTATAATAACTTTAAATATTTTTTTATTTCTAAAAACATTTTTCATAAATATATTTTCTCTCCTATAATCAATTCTAAATCATTATACATTATAATTACTTTTTTGTATAGATTTTTTTGATTTATTTTTACATTTTTTTAAATAATTATTAATAAAATTATAAAATCTTTTGAATATCGATATAATTATATTTAAAACTCCTTTTATTGGTTTCATTAGAATTTCTAGTATTTTATTTATCAATTTTGTTAGCAAAATAATATATATAAAAATTCCTAATAATAACCCAACAAATAAGTAAAAACGTATTTCTCCATCATTAAATTTAAAAATGCTAGACATGATTAAAAATCCACTAATTATCCAAAATAATATATCTTCTATATATGTAATTACATCATTTGTTTTAAAAGTTTTTCTTAATGCTCTAAAGAAATCAAATATAAAAGATACTAACATTCCTAAAATAATGAATATAAAAAAGTTGTAAAGTTGTAACATATCTATCACCTAAACTTATTTAAATATTTTGCTAAATATACTTTCCCCTTTTCTTTCTTCAGGATCTTGGCTATAATTTATACTTGTTATATTTCCTTCTATTTTTACTTCACTTTCATCTATATTTAATTTATTTATTTTCAATTCATTTCCTTTTATTGTTAGCATTCCAAGATCTGTAGAAAGAATAACAACTTGATCGTCAAAGCTTAAAATATCATTAATTCCAGTAACATTTAATTTCTCCCTATTTTCTAAAACAATGTTTTGCATTACATTAATATTAGCTTGCCTTTTTTCTTCTATCATAACTCGTACCTCCTAAAATATATATATTCATTTTTTAGTAAAATATACCAAAAAAGAAATAGCAAAAGCTATTTCTTTTTTGAAAATTCTATCTATTTTTATTTTCATCTTGTTGTTTTAATCTTAAATATCCTATCTCTTCCCAACTATTATATGCTAAATTTAATTTAAATAGTAGTTTTGGTTTTGCACCTGCTCTATTCTTATCTACAACACAGGCATAATATCTTACATCTGGATCATCATATGCTATAAGATCATAGCATTTCTTATCCATTTCTTCTATAGAATACTCATAATCTTTATAATTTTCACGATTAATTTGTTTTACTAAACATAATGTATCTAATACTTCTTTTACTGTCCTACTTGCCTGTAAATCATTAATAGTCAAATTTATAGGCCATGTAGGCGTCTCAGTTAATTGCAAAGTAGAAAAAATAAACATATTAAAGTTTTGTGCTAAATTAGAAAGAATTGTAGCTGTTTTCTTAACTTCTTCCCCATTTCCAATATGTTCTGTATCTGTTTTTAATGTATCATAAAAAACATATTCTATATGCTTCATATAGTAATAATTCATTATAACTTTTAATAATTCATCATTAGTATGGTCTGTAATATTAATAAAATAAATAGAATTATTTATCTCTTTATCTATCCAATCAGTTACATAAATTGTATCTCTAAATTCTTTTGAAATTTTTGCTAATCTTTTTACAAATTCAGACCTAGTTTCTCCTTCTTCTTGTAGTATAAATCCCTTTTCATCTGTTTTTACATTTGATCCTTCATCAGCTCTAAATTTAAATTCTAATAATTCTCCTTCTGTTTTATGTAATTGTTTTCCATGAATCTTCTGAATTTCTGGATCATTTAATATAGTAGTAATTAAACATAACTTCATTTTTTCTTCTGACATCTCGTTTGAAATTACCAAAGCTCTTTTTTTATGAACTAACGCTAAATTAGCAACCATTTTTATTGTAAATCTACTTTTACCAGAGTTTGATGGCATTGCAACTGCCATTGTCTCTCCTTTTCTTAGCCCTTTAAATTCTCTAGATAAACGCTTAAAAGGTAATGGTATACCTGTAGTTAAATTATTTTCACCTGTCTCTAAAAATTTTGTAAGGTCATGGTTTAAAATAGATCTTTTGAATTTCTCTGTTGCAGTAACTTGTTCAACTGCACTCTCTACTTCTTCTATGGACATTTTATCATATAGTTCATAATTTTTAATTTCTACAACTTTATCTTGAACATTTTTAATGGGAATTTTTAAATACCATTTTCTAAGTATAAATAATTTCTTTAAATCAACATATACATTTTCCATTTTTACATTTCTTTGCAATTTTATACGTGTTACTAGTTGTTTTTTTAATTCATACACTTCTTTAGATGTTTTTGCAAAATTAAATTTTCTTTTTACAGATTCTGGAGCATATTTTTCTCCTTCCATAAAAAGAACACTTTTATATAAATTTAACATTCTATCATCTTGAAAATATACTTCATCATACAAAAAGTTATAACTTACTATATATCTTGGATCATACAATAATAAACCAATATAATCTTCTTCAAGCTCTAAATCTCGTAATTCTAAAGGATATCTTTCTGCCTCATCTTCATTAATTTGTTCAGCTTCAAATTGCTTTTTTTCTTCTTCTAACGCTTCTTGTTCTTCGTTTTTCTTTTTTAACTCTCTTTTTTTATTTTCTTTCTTTTTATTTTTTAAAGCTTCATTCAGCTCTTTTATTCCATCCAATGCTTTATTTAAATCATTATTCATAATAGCTTCTTTTATTTCTTGTATTTGGCTAGCATTTTGCTTTGTTACAGGAATATGGTTTAATAAATCATATAATTGTGATACATTACTATCATTTGTTTCCATCTTTATTCTCCTTTTTGTTTTTGTTAATTATATCATAATATATATTTTTTAAAAGCTTTTTTCTCAATAAATTAGCATATTGTATTTTAGATCAATACAAAGAAGAAGATGCGAGGTATTATTCCCGCATCTTCTTCTGGTAAAACGTAATTCTTCTTAGCACTTCATTATCTTCTTCGGAAACTTTTAATTGTAAATTAAGTTCCTGTTTAGATTTATTAAGTGCTTCCATTTCGCACACCGCCATATATAATATTGGCGAAATCCGTGCAATTTTTTCTTTGCTCGATTTAGATTCTTTTAAAAAAAGTCTTGAGATTTTGACTAATTCACGATCTGTGAACGTTTTTCCTTGCGCTAATAGCAGAGCTTCTTCTTGTAATTCACGTTTTATTAAAAGCATAAAGTTCTTTTTATTTTCATAGCTTGCAGCCATTGTCCTAAAATCAGCTGAATATCGGATATCATCTAATATATGGCTTTCTTTGATTTGCTTTTCCGTGGCATATATTGCTTCAGTGCATAGAGCTTCAATCCCTGCTAAATCATTAAATAAATCCCGACAAATGTCTTTTAGAATCTTCATATACGTCCTCCCTATTTTATGCAACTTCTTGTAATCTTATTTATTATAACACAATTACATGATTTTTTAAAGAAAAATCCATGTAAGTATTATTTACTTACATGGATAGAACTGTTAATTATTACTAGTCTATATTTACTTTTTACATACTTATTTTTATATTATTTCCCTCTATTTGTCTATCTTGTAGTTCAAATAATTCGCCTTCTTTAAACTTAAATAATTTGGCAATTATATTGCAAGGAAATACACTTAATTTTGTATTATACTTAGTAGTATCATTATTATAAATTCTTCTTGCAGCCTGTAATTCATTTTCTACTTTTATAAGAGTTTTTTGTAATTTTAAAAATTGTTCACTAGCTTTTAATTCTGGATAATTTTCGACTACTAACATTAAATTATTATATTCGTCATTTAATTTATCCAATGATTCTTTGTCCCTATTTTTTGCATAAGATGTTCTATATTCTGTTATTTTATTTAATAAATCACTTTCATAATTAGCATATCCTTTTGTAACTTCTACTAAATTAGGGATTAAGTCAAATCTCTTTTTTAAATATACATCTATTACACTAAAAGAATTATCCATTTGTCTTTTTAATGTAACTAATTTATTGTATGTAAGAATCACGAACAAAACTAATAAAATCAGTATAATTAATATAGCTGGTATCATAAAATCATCCCCTTATTCTTTTGCTTAACTATATATTAAGTATAAAACTTTTTATAAAAAATGTCAAAAAATTTACATGATGATAAACTTATGATAAAATAAATCAAATGGAGGATTTTAATATGATTTTTTTAGAAATTATCGTTGTATTAATAGTGGGATTTTTAGTTTATAAATTTATATTAATGCCAAGCTTTTCTACTAAAAAATTCGATTTTAATAATATTCCAAAGGAATTTGAAGAACTATTTATTAAATTTAATGAATTCGATTTTTCTAAAATAAATAGTAGTAAGAAAAGCTTAATAACTTATAGTATAGTGGCAATAATATGCTTAATAGCATTCTTATTTACATTTATATTTACTTACTTAAATTCTTATGCAATGTCATTTTCATTAATACCTCTTATTATACTTATCATTGCTGTAGTAATGTTTTTATTTGAATATAAAAAATTCAAATTATTATATAATGATGTAATTAGCAAATTTATAAAATTAATTGATACAAATTTAAATTATAATAATACTTCTTTTAATAGAGAAAAAGAATTTTATGAAAAGGCTGAATTTGATAATCAAAAATTAAATACTTTTTTGGCAAAAGATACCATAAATGGAATAAGTAAAGATAATTATAAATTTTATATTTCTAATATTTCTACAACAACTACTTCTGATAATGGTTTTAATGGTTTATTTTCTACTGTTATTTTGGATAAAACCATACAATCATATACAAAAATAAATACAGAAAATATAGAATATAGTACTTCATATACTTTAGGTAAAACTAATTCACATTTAGAATATATAGAAATGGATAATAGCAATTTTAATAAAGTATTACATGTATATTCTTCTAACAGGTTAAAATCAACAGAAATATTAACATCAGATATTTTAGATTATTTATATAATTTTTATGATAAATATCATGTTAATTTTCAGATTGTATTTACAGGTAAATATGTATATTCTAGATTTTTTATAACACAATTATTTACCCCATCATTTATAGGAAATTTATTTAATAAAAATAATTTTGCATTATGTTATGTTATAATAAATTTTATGCTAGATATAATCTCAAAATTATCTAACAATATGTCAAATTTTGAAGAATAAATACAGGAGGAAAAAATGATTTCACGTGATATGAACCCAGAATATTTAAACTCTTTTTTGGACTATTCTATTACAATTTTAAATAAATCGCCAAACACTATAAAAGAATATAATTATGACCTAGCAATGTTTTTAAAATTTATTATGATCCATTTTCATCTTACAAATGCCAAGGATTTTAAAGATATTGATATACATAACTTATCATTAGATGTTATAAAAAAAATTGAATTAAATGATATTCATGCTTTTTTAGCTTATTTAACAACAACTTATCACAGTAAAGCTGCAACCCGTGCAAGGAAAGTTAGCAGTATACGTGTTTTCTTTAATTATTTGTCACAAAAAGCAAATCTAATCGAAAAAAACCCTGCTCAAAATTTAGAAACTCCTAAGATAGAAAAACGTATGCCTAAATATTTAACTCTTGATGATAGTAAAAAATTATTAAATGCAACTAGTGATGAAGAGCGAAATAAAGAAAGAGACTATGCTATTATTACTTTATTTTTAAATTGTGGACTGCGTTTATCAGAGCTAGTAGGCATAAATATAAATGACATTTCTTTTGATGATGCTAAGATGACTGTAATTGGAAAAGGAAATAAAGAACGAACTATATATTTAAATAAGGCTTGTTTAAATTCCATTAATAATTATTTAGCAGTACGACCTAAAATTGGAATAAAACCAGATTCGATAAAAGCCTTATTTTTGAGTGAAAGAAAAGAACGTATTAGTAAAAGAACTGTACAATATGTTGTAGATAAAGAATTACGACGTGCTGGACTAGATACAAAAAAATATTCTACACATAAATTAAGACATACTGCTGCAACACTTATGTATCAATATGGAAACGTTGATATAAGAGCTTTGCAAGAATTATTAGGACATGAAAGTATTTCTACAACAGAAATTTATACACATGTTGCTAATGAACAAGTTAGAAATGCTGTTGATGTAAATCCTCTTTCTGATTATTCTGCAGACAAATAATGAATATAATTTTAAAAACACCAATATTTTGTTATTGGTGTTCTTTTTTAATAAGCACTTAATATCTAAAATTCCTTATCCTATGATTGGTTGGATTTGTTTATTATCTAAAGCTTCTTTTATTGTAGGTATTAAATAATCAAATTTAAATACTAATGATGTTGGTTTTGTTATTGGATTATCTTGTGTGAATGGTACAAAATAATAATTTTTTCTATTTAGTAATTTTCCTATATTTTCCGCTGATCCAGATAATCCATCATTTGTAGAAATTCCTATAACTAGAGGCTTTTGATTCCTTAAATGTGATTTTATTGCCATTACAGCTGGCGTATCTATTATACTATTTGCAAGTTTTGCAATAGTATTTCCAGAACAAGGTGCAACAACCATAATATCAGTTAGTCCTTTTGGTCCTATAGGTTCAGCACCTTGTATTGTATGAATAATTTTATTTTCTGTAATACCTTCAATTTCTTCTATAAAATCTTTTGCATTTCCAAATTTAGTATCCAAATTATAACTATTGTATGACATAATTGGTATTATATTTGCTCCTAACGCTTTAAGTTCTCTTATTTTTGGTATTACTTTTTTAAATGTACAAAAGGATCCTGTCATAGTAAAACCTATATTTATATTAGCTACTTCCATACCCTTCCTCCTTTCATATTCTCTTTATATATAATATGAAATTATGTTAATTATGCCACCTAGTATTAACTAAAGTATAATAACAAATATAGAGGAAATTATTACTATATAATATACAATAACAATTTCCTCCATATATTTAACTTACAAAACTCTGTTTGGCTTTTGAAATTGATAGGCGTTTACATTATTCCGTCATATTTTATTTCCTTATCTTTGTAATACTCTCGAAGCTCTGAGAGAATATGCTGATAAGGTTTCCAATCTTCTGCAGCCTTTCTTAGACTGTATCCTCCGATGCAGGGTCCTGTTGGATTCGGTTTTAATGCTTTACCACCATAAGGTCTATCGTCGTCAGCAAATTCACATCCTGATGATGATAATAGAATGCAAGGTGAATCATTTAAAAGATCATCATCTATAATACCGGCATTTACATTTCTTGTTTTTAATACAAGAATATCCTCGCCCAAGCCTGTAATTATATCCGGATATTTTGTAATAGATATAAATCCCCTGTTAATGATTTTCTTTAAAAATGGTACTGTAATCTCTTTAAAATCATCAGGTGCAAAATTGCATCCAGATTTTTTGCAACATGCTCCTTCACATATCTTACATACTGAATGATTGAAGTATACTTTTTTATCATCACTTGTACGAATATATGAAATCACAGCATTTATTAACCACTGAAAAACTTTCCAGTCTTCTAATGCTCTTTTTGCATCATATAAAGAGATACAGTCTTCATTATCAAGTGGAATAAGCAATCTCCCTCCTCTAGGTCTATGATAATAATCCTCTTTACATCCTTCGGCATTCAGAAAACTACACTGAGAATTTCCCTGAAATATATTTTCTTGAACCCGTGGAGTATTAAGCATTGGTGGCATTAATATCCATCCAGCACTGTCCCCCTCGTCTAAGGCAGGGACAAAACTAAATGCTATCTTCCCTTCATTGTAAAGTTCTAATAGTTCGTTAAAATCAATCTTCCGAAAATCTTCTGGAGCATATGCACAACTACTTCTTTTGCAACATTTTCCTCCGCATTTCTTGCATACATCTAAATTTTCAAATTCCAAAACTTTCATTTTTTTCCTCCATTTCTCCATTCTTTGAAATTTAAAAACAACAGTATCCAAAATATTATATCATATTCTACTAATTATGTAAATTAGAAAAGCATACTAAATGATGTAATTTAGTATGCTTGGCATTCTATTTTATTAAATCTAATGTTTGTTTTGCAATCATTAATTCTTCATCAGTTGGAACTACATATACTTTTATCTTAGAATCATCAGAAGAAATTAATCTTTCTTCTCCTTTAACATCATTTCTTTTATCATCTATTTTTACTCCTAAGAATTCAAGATTTTCGCAAATTCCTTTTCTTATATTTTTTTGGTTTTCTCCTATTCCTGCTGTAAATAACATAACATCAAAACCATTCATTGCTACTGCACATTTTGCTATATGAGAAGCTATTAAATAGTTATGAATTTTTATTGCAAGTGCTGCCTGTTCATTTCCCTCTGCTGCTGCCGCTTCCATATCTCTGCAATCTTGCGTTACACCAGATAAAGCTAAAATTCCAGATTCTTTATTTAAAATTCTTTCCATTTCATCAGGCGTTAAGTTTTCCTTTTTCATAATAAAAGTAACTATTGATGGATCTATATCTCCTGAACGTGTACCCATTGGTATTCCAGCAAGAGGTGTAAGTCCCATACTTGTTTCTACAGATTTTCCACCTTGAATTGCACAAATGCTTCCACCTTGTCCTAGATGACAAGAAATTATTTTTAAATCTTCTATAGGTTTTCCTTCTAATTCTGCTACACGATTAGCTACATATTGATGAGATGTACCGTGAAAACCATATTTTCTTACACCATAATTTTCATAATATTTATATGGTATTGGATATATATAGTGTTCTTTTGGCATTGTTTGATGAAAAGCTGTATCAAATACAGCTACCATTGGCTTATCTGCCATTAATTTTTGAGCAGCTCTAATTCCCATAACTGCTGCTGGATTATGAAGTGGTGCTAAACTTGCACAATCTTCTATAGTCTTTACAACTTCTTCAGTAATTATAACAGGTTTATTAAATTTCTCTCCTCCATGAACTACTCTATGTCCAGTTGCGTTAATTTCATCTAAAGAATCTATTACTTTATATTCTGGATTTATTAATTGTTCTAAAGAAAATTCTAATGCTTCTTCATGATTTTTAACTGGTTTTTCCAATTTATATTTTTCACCATTTACTTTATGGGTTAAAAAAGAATTTGGTTGTCCAATTCTTTCAAAAGTTCCCTTTGCCATTACTTTTTCTGAAGCCATATCTATTAATTGATATTTTAAAGATGAGCTTCCACAATTAATTACTAAAATTTTCATAAAAATACCTCCAACTTATTTATTATGTTCTTGTGCTTGTACAGCAGTAATCGCCACTACACCTTCTATGTCTTTACTACTACATCCTCTTGATAAATCATTAACAGGTTTTGCAATTCCTTGGCATAAAGGTCCATATGCTTCTGCTTTAGCAAGTCTTTGTACTAATTTATAGCCTATATTTCCAGCATTTAAATCTGGAAATATTAAAACATTTGCTTTTCCTTGTAAAGGACTTCCTTTTGCTTTAAATTCTGCAACTTCTGGTATAATTGCTGCATCTAATTGTAATTCTCCATCCACTAATAGATCTGGAGCTTTTTGTTTAACTAAATTTGTTGCATTTATTACCTTTTCCGTTAATTCAGATTTTGCACTACCATGTGTAGAATAAGAAAGCATTGCAATTTTTGGAGTTTTTCCTGTTAATAATTCAAAACTTTTACTTGATGATATTGCAATTTCTGATAAAGCATCACTATCAGGATTTTCATTTAATCCACTATCAGAAAATAAGAATACTCCATTTTCTCCTAAATCACAATTTGGTACAATCATCATGAAAAAAGCAGACACTAATTTGGTCCCAGGTGCAGTCTTTAAAATTTGTAAAGCTGGTCTTAAAGTATCTGATGTAGAATGAATTGCACCAGAAACCAATCCATCTGCATAACCTTGTTTTACCATCATCATACCAAAATAAATATTATCAAGCATAAATTCTTTTGCCTTTTCGATGGTCATATTCTTATGTTTCCTTAGTTCATAAAAAGCTTCTACAAATTCATCATATCTTTCTGAATTTTGTGGATCAACTATCTCTGCTTCTTCTAAATTATTTAATTTTAAATCTTTTGCTCTTTCTAAAATTTTGCTTTTATTTCCTATTAATATTATTTCTGCAAATTGTTGTTTTAATACTTCTGATGTGGCAATTAATGTTCTGTCATCATTTGATTCAGGAAGTACAATCTTTTTTATTTCTTTTTTTGCTCTATTTTTTATTTCATCTATAAAAGCCATGTTTTCCTCCTTCATTGAAACTTTTATTATAGTTTATTTATCATTTGTTATTATATATTAGTATTTCTTGCTTGTAAATATAATTTAATTAATAAATTTTACATCATCATCATCTGTTTCAGAAATTACGGATATATTATCATCAAGTATTTTTAAAGCTTGTAAATTTTTTAAACCAACACTTGGTACATCTTTAGTTCTTTTGGCAATTCTATCTAATTCTTCTTCTCTTCCTTCTAAATTACAATGAGGACATACCAACAAATTTACCAATCCGATTCCCTTAACTTTTGTTAATTTAAATTCTTTATATTTTCTTGCATCTGATAATCCATATTTACATATAGCAATAGCACCAGCACTAAGTCCACAAATTACTTTTCCTTTACTATATGCCTCTTCTATTTGTGAAATCATATTATATTCTTTTAATATTTTCATTAATTCTAAAGTATTGCCTCCACCAATATAAATTATATCAGCATCACTAAATCTATCTAAAATCAATTCTTGGTTGCTTAATTCTTTTTTTAAAATAGTTTTACATGTACAACCTAAATTTCTATAATTTCTTTTTATAACTCTAAAATATGATTCAATATGATCTACATTTGCAAAACCAAGGAATAAAAAATTAGGTACTTCTTTATTAGCTAATTTTACAATTTCCTTATCGATTTTTATAGTTTCATATTCTGTACCTTTTCTTCCTATCTCTCCTCCACCTATTATAACAGCTTTTCTCATACTAACACTTCCCTATTCATCTATTTACATTACCACGATTAGTTTTAATATCTCTTCTTAATAAATTTACACCTTTTTCCTTACCTTTTATTCCAATTCTTAATCCCTGTTCTTCTAGTTTAGGAATCGTAGATAATTTAAGTCCCATATAAACTTGATTCTTCTGTGAATATATAAAAGCTTCACTTGAATTTTTTTCTTTAACATAAATAATATTTGTATAGTCGTTTTCCGTTCTACAGGGTATAATATAAACCTTTTGCCACATATCATCTTCTGCTAATTCTTTAATCATATTATAGTAAAATGCATACTTTTGCATATACCCCGCACTTATTGTCATTTGTAAAATATCCTCATTTTGTAAAAATAATTTTATTCTATTACCTAATGATAATCCTTTTAAATTCTTTTTTATTTGATCTAATCTCTCATCATTATATTCTCCATTAGTATTTGGATATCTAATATCTCTATCAATCTTTATTTGTTCTTCATCAGAAATAATTGACAAAAGATTATTTTTATTCTCTGTTGCTCCAAAGAATCTAGTTCTTCGTCCTGTTTGTATAAACTCTAAGTCTCTTTGTAAGTCAAGACCAATTAATCTTCCATCTTTTAATCTTAATAAATTATAAACATGTTCATGGTCTTCTTTTATAACTGTACAATAATATCCTAGTTCTCTAAAAAGATATTCAAATTGCCTTGCTAATGAACAGCAAATAATTGTTTTATTATCAACTCTTTCTGCAATTTTACTTTTACTTTCTGCTAATGAATAAATTTTTGCTTTCGTTTTAGAATTTCCAAAATAATATTCTGGACTAAAAGTTCTGTTTAATCCTAATTCTATATAAATCTTTTTTATCATACTTATTTCCGGTAAATTTACATAGTTGGGATCCTCACTTGCTTTTTTAATAAGTTCTTTAACTTTCATATTATTAGCCTTCTATCATTTTTAATATTTCCTCTTCTAATTCTCTTACAATATTTTTTTGTGGAATTTTTTTAATTATTTTTCCTTTCTTAAAAAGTAAACCTTCTTTAATTCCTCCTGCAATTCCTATATCTGCATTACTTGCCTCTCCTGGTCCATTTACTGCACATCCCATTACTGCAACTGTTATATTACTATTAATTGTCTGTAAAAATTTTTCTACTTCTTTAGCCATCGGAATTAAATCTATTTGTGTTCTACCACAAGTAGGACATGAAACTAATGTAGGTATATTTCTATATAAATTACAATCCTTTAAAATTTCTTTAGCAACTTTAATTTCTTCTATAGGATTATCTGATAAAGAAACCCTTATAGTATCACCTATTCCTTCCCTTAATAGAATTCCAAGACCTATACTAGATTTAATAGTTCCACTAAAAGCTGTTCCAGCCTCTGTAATTCCTAAATGTAAAGGATAATTAAATTCTCGTGCTGCCTCTTCATAACTTTTAATACACAAATCTAAATTAGAGGCTTTTAGAGATATTGTAATATTATAAAATTCTAAATCTTCTAAAATATTAACATGTCTTTTGGCACTTTCTACCATCGCTTTAGCTGTTGGTTTACCACCATATTTTTCTAATAGATCTTTTTCTAAAGAACCAGCATTAACCCCTATTCTTATTGGCACATTGTATTCTTTACATTTATTAACTACCGCTTTTACATTTTCTTTCCTACCTATATTTCCAGGATTAATTCTAACTTTATCTACACCTGATTCTATAGCACATATAGCAATTCTATAGTCAAAATGAATATCTGCTACTATCGGAATATGTATTTTTTCTTTAATAAGTTTAATAGCTTTTGCATCTTCCATGTCTAGGCAAGCTACACGAATTATTTCACAACCAACTTTCTCTAAATCCAATATTTGTTTTACAGTTGATTCTACATCTTTTGTTTTAGTATTAGTCATTGATTGTATTATTACCTTATTCTGTCCACCTATTTGTACATTTCCTACTTTTATAGATTTAGTTCCATTTCTTTTATGCATAAATTCCTCCACTATTTTAATTTAGCAATTAATGCTTTAATTTTTATTCCTTTATCAGAAAACATCTTCTCATGCTCTGTTTGGATATCTTCCCAAGAAGTCTCACTATGTAAATCATAAGTAAGATCTGTAATCTCAAATCCTGATTCTTTAAAATAGTTAATACTAGATTCAAATAAATCATCATCATCAGTTTTAAAATGAATTTCTCCATTAGGAATCAAGAATTCTTTATATTTTTCTAATTGTCTTGTATGTGTTAGTCTCTTCTTTCTATGCTTTCCTCTTGGCCATGGATTACAAAAATTAATATATATTCTTTCTACTTTATCATTATTATTCATAATTAATAAAATTCTTTCTATATCAAATCTCGTAATAATAACATTGTCTGGTTCTTTATTTGCTTTTGCAAATTCTTGTTCTATATTTCTTTTTGCTAAGCCAAGCATAGCATCTACTAAATCTATAGCAATATAATTTATATCTGGATTCTGTAATGCTATTTGAGATATAAAATTTCCCTTACCACATCCTAGTTCTAAGTGTATAGGATTATTTGTATTTTTAAATGCTGTCTTCCATTTTCCTCTATATTCCTCTGGATTGTCTATATAAAATTTACATGATTCTAACTCTGGTCTCGCCCATGGCTTAAATCTAATTCTCATTGTAATACCTCCAATTCCAGAATTATTATATAGTTAATGCATAAAAAAAGCAACCAAAACTATAGTTTTAGTTGTTTAGCTTAGGGGTAATTTCATATTTCATATCTTCTATAATATCCTGCATTACTATTGGTGTAACATAATTCGCTTTTAATTTACTAATAATAGAAATAACCACATTTTCATTTTCCGAAATATTTTCGATATTACCTACTTCCCTTGTTATTTTAGAATCTTCATTAAATTGTATTTTTACAATTTCTATTCCATATTTTTTATTTTTATATGTTAAATAATATAGAAGACTAACTGGATGTTCCACTCCTAATTCTAACATAATCTTTGGATCATAAAAAATCCCTCCACAAAATCTTTTATTCATTTGTGCATTACCCCTTTCTTTTTTGTATCTTTTACTCTATACCTCAATTGATATAAAATCAAGCATTTTCGTTCGTCAATTTTTTCAGTATTCGACCTGTTTCGACAAACAAAAAACTCATGAATTAATTTTTTAAAATCTTATTAATTCATGAGTTTCTATTTTTTTATGATATAATAAAAAAGTAATAATTTTATCTATACGGCTTCAGCATAATATTGAATAATTTTGTTATTAATTTCGCTATCTGTTGCATTTAATATTTTATTATAATTTTTAGATTTCTTATACAACTTTATAATTTTATTTATACCATAAATATTTATTAAAGATAATGTTATAAAATATGCATCACTAAAACTTTTTACTTTGTGTATGTCTAATTTTTTATATGAAAATGTTGTTTTAGCATCATTTAATCCAAAAAGATATGTTGTAATATCTAACCATTTTGGTATATTATCAAAATTATCTGTAAGAATAATATCTGCCACACACTTTTGTGTAATTTTTAACATATCATTATATGAATGTATTTTTCCTGAATTTAAAGGTGTAACTATTTTTAAATTACCGTCTTTGTCTTTAAATGCAACTTCCCATTCTTCTTTTTTTTCTCCATAAATATCATTATGTAATTCTTCTATACTATTGTATAAATAAATTATAATTTTTCTGTCATAATTTTTTAGTTTAAATAAACTTGTGATAGTTTCGTATGCAATAAGTGCCTGATTCATAAGTTCGAGCACACACGGCTCATTTTCGTCGCTATATTGTATTTGGATATTACCATCATCAAATTTTTTCATTAATTTAAATCACTCCTTAAATTTCTTAATACATTTATATTATATATTATTTTATTTACTGTGTCCACTTTTAATAAAATAATATATTAAGAATATATTTGCATTCTATCCAAGTCTATACAATTATATTCACAAGCTCTTAATAATCTATTATTTAAGGCCAATCCTAATCCTGTTGTTTCCATTCCTTCTATTATAACTAAATCTACATTATATTTATCTACTTTCCTTAATATAGAAAAAATGTTATGAGCAATTTCTTCTAATGTATTGCCCATCTTTATTTTATATTGAATATTATATTTATTATAATTTCTATCTCTACAGATAATTAATGTTTTTTGCTTACACGCTATTTTATTTATCTCAAATATCATTTTTTCCTCATCTTTACTATATACCATCATACATTTTGTATTTGGAGCATAGTGCCTATATTTCATCCCTGGAGATAAGACTTTTTCTTTTCCATCATATTTTCCTAATATATTCTTGTCAATTTCTACTTCTATTCCTAAGCTTTCTATATTTTCTTTAGTTATTTTTCCAGGTCTTAGTATTCTTACTTTGTCTTTTATAACCTGAACTACAGTTGATTCCAAACCGATATCTACCATTCCAGAATCTAAAATAGTTGATACCTTACCATCAAATTCTTTTTTTATATCTGAAATATTAGTACCACTTGGTCTTCCAGATATATTAGCACTTGGTGCAGCTATAGGAACTTTTGCATATTCTATTAATTTATTTGCAATTTTATTAGATGGCATTCTTATTCCTACAGTCTTTAAACCAGCTGTTACAGTTTTAGGAATTACATTTTTTGCTTTTAAAATTATTGTAAATGGACCTGGAAAAAAAGTATTTATTAATTTTTCCTCCACCTCATTAGGCTCTTCTACAATATAATTTAACATATTTAAATCATTAATATGTACAATTAAAGGATTGTCTACTGCTCTTCCCTTAGCTTTAAATATATTTTTACATGCTTCTTCATTTAATGCATTTGCACCTATTCCATATACCGTTTCTGTAGGGAAAATTACTAATTTACCATTTATAATATCTTTTGAAGCTTCTTCTATTTTTTCTTCATTTATTTCATTTTTTAAATCAATGTATCTTGTTTTCAAATTCACACCTTCTATTTTTAATTTTATAATATTATAGACTGTTTTCTCTCATAAATCAAGCATAGCAATCCCCTAGACAAATGAGCCTAGGGGATTGCATTATGGACTAATGGAATCCTATTACTTACTGTTTCTTATGAATTGTAATAATAAATCTTTTACGCGGATATTTGGATCTCGTAATCGCTTTTGAAGCTCTTTTTCGTTTACATGCAGATCATCTTTTTTTATTTCTTTTTCCGCCTTTTTTAGAGCTTCGTCAAATGAAATGCCATCAGTTGCAATTACATGTATAATTGCACAATTATCTCTGATATGGTAAATAAGTAGTAATGCATTTTGGCTAAAATCTCCTAAGATTTTGTCACACAAGCTTTTAGCATAACCATCATTTACCAAGGCATATGTCCGGACATTTTTGTTAAGATTTACAATCCGCATAGGATATTTCTCCATAATCCATACCTCCTTCTACTTTATTCCACCGGTTACAATAATATTATACCTCATTTCCCTACTTATTATAAAATTCTAAACATTTTTTATATTCCTCTTCTTGAAAGAAATAATAGAAGCTACTAGCATTATTGCAAAATATATTGCACAAATTGTAATTGAAAATTCTATACTAATTCCATTAAACATTGGAGTTCCTCCAAATATATATTGACTTAAATCCCAGTTAGGAGTTACAAAATATTTTATCCAATCCCATTTATAAGAAATAGCAACCATATTTATTATATCACTACTCATATAGCCAAGGATAGGTAAAGCAACAGCAAGTGGAGAATTTAAGAAAAGTGTACTAAGTGCAAATGCTAAAGTTCCAATTAATATAAAAATTGGTAATTTACATACAAATATTAATCCAAGATATGCAAATATATTTAAAGTAATAATACTATTTGTATTAAAATCAAATTGGACAACATTCATCATATAAGTATTAAATCCATAAACAATTCCTCCAACAATAAATTGCAAAACTAATATAGCTATTGTAGTAATTATCATTGTAATAAATACAGATATTAATTTAGCAAGAAGAATTTTTGTTCTACTATATGGTCTTACCAATAATAATTTTACAGTTCCTTTATTAAATTCTTCACTAATTTCAACTCCTGCAACAATTACTATAACCATTACTATAATCGCAATATATGTTTCTATAGAATTTTGAAAAGTATAATTTGCAGTAACTGTATTTTGGTATTCAACATCATTATATAAATCATATTTGTATAAATTTGCTTTTTCTAAATTAAAATTCATTTCAGATTTTTCATCTTCTGTTAAATTTTTATTTTGAGCATATTGATAATAATTTCCCATATACATTCTATAGTTTTGTATTGCTGTACTTTTATAATTTTCTGAACCATATTTGATATTTTTATCCAATCTTAATGTTACTACTTCTTTTTGTAATTCCAAACTTTGTAATTGCAATTTTAAATCTTGATTGTCACTATCTTGTTCTATAAGACTATCTAATTCTTCTATTTGTAAATTTAAATCTTCTAATTCTTTGTTTGCAAAATATTTCCAATCATCATTTTTTAATGCCTCACACATTTCGTTATATTCTGATTTTACAGTATTAAGTTTTTCATTATCTTTTTCTAAATATTCATAATTATTCATTTCTTCTATTATTGGAGAAATAACTGTTCCTATTACTTCCATTTGCCAACTACTTTGTGTATAATTTTTTCCAAGCTCAGCTAAATCTTTTTCTGATTTTGTTTCAACATATTTATTTATATCTGCAGTATCATTTGGATCTAACAGGCTTAATTCTTCATTTAGATGGTTAATATATCCATCTGAATAAGCCGGATATGAATTTGACATATTGGAATTTACTTTATTTAACACATTAAATCCTATTATTATAATTAATATAATTATTCCTATAACAATCATACTCTTTTTTGAAAAGATTTTTATTAATTCATTTTTTATTAAATTACTCAATTACATTACCCCCTGTTTTCTTTAAAAATGCATCTTCTAAGCTTAAATTTTCTTCGGCAACACTATATACTTTTACATTTCGTAATATTAACTCTTTCAATAGTAATGGCACATTCTCTTTTTCTATGTGTACTCTTACTTCTCTTTCTGTTATTAGCTCTGTTTTGTAATCTACAATTGAACTAATAACACTTGCATCTTCTACTTCTAATATATAGCAATTATTTTGAATATCTTTTTTGAATGTATCAATATCATTTGTTTCTACAATCTCTCCATTTTTTATTATAGATATCTTGTTACAAAAGGTATCCAATTCTGCCAAATTATGACTCGAAATTAATATAGCCATATTTTCTTGTTCAGCTAGTTTTTTTAGAAGAACTTTTACTTCTTTAATTCCCTCAGGGTCCAAACCATTTGTTGGTTCATCTAAAATTAATAATTTTGGTTTATGCAAAATAGCCTGTGCTATTCCTAATCTTTGTCTCATTCCTAAAGAGTATTTAGATACTTTATCTTTAATTCTATTTTCTAAACCTACTAGTTTTACTATTTCATCAATTCTTGCTTTATCTACGTTTTTATATAAATTTGCTACCAATTTTAAATTCTCATATCCAGACATATACATATATAGGTCTGGACTTTCTACTATTGTTCCAACATTTTTTATGGCTTTTTTAAAATTTTCTTCTATATCATATCCATTTATAAAAACTTTTCCTGAATTTATACTTTGCAATCCAAGGATAAGTTTTATTGTTGTTGTTTTTCCTGCACCATTTGGTCCAATAAATCCTAAAATATCTCCTTCCAATAATTTTAATGAAACACCTTTTAAAATTTCTTTTTGTCCGAAAACTCTTTTTTAAATTTTCACAATTTAATACTATTTTCTTCAAGTTTTTCCCCTCCTCATTGTTTTTACTTTCCATATATTAGCACATAAATATTAAGGAAAAAGTATAGAATTTATTAAGATTTTATTTACGTTAAAAATTGGAGGTCAAAATGAAAATTAAAGTATTTAAATTAACTCATATTTTAACTTTTGCAAGTATAGTTTTAGCATTACTTATAACCACCATTTCTTTTGTTATAGCCAATTCTGAAGAATATATTGAAGTACCTATAATAATGTACCATAGTATTTTAAAAGATAAATCAAAATCTAATAAATATACAGTCACTCCAGATATTTTAGAAGAAGATTTAAAATATATTAAAGAAAATGGATACACAACTATTACCATTCAAAATTTAATAGATTACGTATATGATGATATAAATTTGCCAGAAAAGCCAATTATACTAACTTTTGATGATGGATATTATAATAACTATGGTTATTTATATCCACTTCTTGAAAAATATGATATGAAAGCAGTTATATCAATTGTGGGTTCATATACAGATAAATTTACAGAAACAGATGAAGCAAATTTAAATTACTCATATTTAAGATGGAAGGATATTAAAGAATTAATTGATACTGGAAGAATTGAATTTCAAAATCATACTTATAACTTACATAGTAATACTGGTTTACGAAATGGAACTAAAAAAATAAAAGGTGAAACAGATGAACATTATAAAAATATTTTAGAAGAGGATATTACAAAATTGCAAAAAGAATTTGAAGAATATACTGGGTATATTCCTAAATGTTTTACATATCCATTTGGTGGCATTAGTAATTCTTCAATTGATATAATAAAAGAACTAGGATTTAAAGCTAGTTTATCTTGCGAGCAAGGTATTAATAAAATTGCTAAAAATCCTAATTCTTTATATTTATTAAAAAGATTTAATAGACCAAGTTATATTAGTACTTATAAATTTTTCCAAAAACTTAATTAATTTTAATTATTTCGTAATTTCTTGTTCCAATTCCAATTTTTTCTGCATGTTCCAAACAAGATTTCCATTCACTTTGTGGAGTAGTGTTTTTAAAGTGATCATGGTAATCTTTAAAGTCTTTTGCATGCATATTATCATCTAATTTACTTCCAGAAATTGGAGTTTGTGCATTACATGCATCAGCACAAGCCTGATCTAATGCTACAGGATCAAAACTTGCAAACATTCCTATGTCTGGCAAAATAGGTACATCATTTTCTGCATGGCAATCACAATATGGTGAAACGTCCATTACTAAATTTATATGGAAATTAGGTCTTCCATCTAATACTGCTTTTGAATATTCTGCCATTTTTTTATTTAATAATTCGCTTGCATGAGAATTATTATTATATATAGCATCAAAATTACATGCACCTAAACATCTTCCACAACCAACACATTTATTGTGATCTATATGTGCTTTTCCTTCTTCGTCAAAAGAAATTGCTTCATGTGCACAGTTTTTTATACATAAATGACATTTTTTACATTTTTCTAAATTTACAGAAGGCTTTCCAGAACGATGTTGCTCCATCTTTCCAACTCTACTTCCACATCCCATTCCAATATTTTTTAAGGCTCCTCCGAAACCTGCAGCTTCATGTCCTTTAAAATGATTTAAAGAAATAAATATATCTGCATCCATTATTGCTCTACCAATTTTGGCATTTTTTACATATTCTCCACCTTCTACAGGAACTTCTACATCATCAGTTCCTTTTAGTCCATCTGCAATGATTACATGACAACCTGTAGAAAAAGGACTAAATCCATTTTCATAGGCTGCTTCTAAATGATCTAAAGCATTTTTTCTTTGACCTACATATAAAGTATTACAATCTGTTAAAAAAGGTTTACCTCCTAAACTTTTTACAACATCAACAACTGTTTTTGCATAATTTGGTCTTAAATAAGCTAAATTTCCAGGTTCTCCAAAATGAATTTTTATTGCTACAAATTTATTTTCAAAATCTATATTTTCTATGCCTGCTTTTTTCATTAACTTTTCTAATTTCTTTTGTAAATTTGTTCCTGGTAATGCTCTAAAATCTGTAAAATAAACTTTTGCTTTTTCTTCCATATTTTTCCTCCTAAATTTAATGATTAAATGATAATATTCTTTTTATAAATGCTATTAATTTATTGTTATAAACAATGCTTATGGAATTTTTACTATTCTTCTTTTTAAATTCTTTTTCCTTATTATCTAGCCTTTCTATAATTTTCTTACTTTCTTCTTCATAAAATTTATCCTCTTCTATAATTCCTCTTAGTGTTTGTAATCCATCTAATTGACTTCTTAATTTAGCTACTTCTTCAGCCTCTGTAATATGTATAATTCTATAATAAAAATAAAACTTCATTATATAATTTTGAATAGAAAAATATAAAAATTTTATATCTTCTTGCACTTTATATAAATCATCTGTAGTATCATACTCAACTTCTAAATTATATAATTTTGTAAAATCCTTAATTAATCTATCTATATTTCCATTAGAAATTTCATTAAGCAATAAATAGTAATCATCCTTTGAATTTATAACAGTTTGTATAAATTCATTGTCTCCAACTAAAAAATTAATTTGCATAATTAAATTAACTAATAAAGCAAATTTTCCTTCCTTTAAAGACATAAAGAAAATCTCGAATTTATTCATTCTTTCTTTTAAATCTTGCATTAATATTTTAGCTGTAAGTACATTTAGTGTTTCACTAAAAATTGTATTTTTCTTATCTTTTTGTAAAAAATGCAAATATTCTATTATTAATTCTTCATTTATAGAATTAATATACATTTCATTAGATAAATAAATAACTCCATTTAAATAATAATGTGTTATACTTTCATTTTCAAATTTGACTATTTTTATTTGACACTCTTCTAATTTCTTAAACAAATTATCTTGCTGAGCTTTTAAATTTGTAAAGACATTTGTAATTCTTATAGAAATTTCATTTGCAATTTTAGTTATTTTGTATTGTGGTATTTCTTTTATTATATCTTTTATCTTTTGCTCTTCCATATTACACTCCTATAATAGTTATATAATAATTTAATTTTTGTTTATTAATAATTTAATTATATAATTTTCTTGTTTTCCTATTATGTATAGACCTTCTCGTTTTTTTATGAACCAAGAGGTTATATCATTATACTTTTCTCCGTCTATTATAAGTCCATTAAAATTCGCTGGATTTTTTACTCTATATTGTTCATTTTCTAAATCTATTACAACAGTTTTTATTTTTCCCTCTTCTTCTAATTTTTCTAATTCTTCCATTCTAGCTTTACTAGTTTTTGCAATTTTATTATATTGCAATGTTCTTATAATATAGATTATTGCTCTTATACTCACAAGTGTAATCGTTGCAAGTATTGCACTTAATAAAATTATTGCATCATCACTCATATTTTTACTTCCTTACCTAAATATTTAATCGAATTATATCACAATAAATATAAAAAGAACAGATTTATAAAAAAATCTGTTCCAGTATTTTAATAAACTCTTCTATATAACTTTACTTGATTCTTTTTTACATATTTATTAATAATTAGATTTATTAGTAATAAAGTTATAAATAAAAAGGCTAATAAAACTGTAGTATTTTTAATTATAAATATAGTTAATACTAATAAAATAATTACAATAACAGCATAAAAGAATTCATACATAACATTAACATTTTCCTTCATCATTGTGTATTCACTTGTCCATGTTATTTTAGGCGCTTTTAAATCTATTAATACCATTATTTTTTCTTCTATCAAGCATAATTCTAGCATTATTGCAAATAGTGTAAGTACAAACAAAAAATTAAAACTTGGCATAAATAGTGTATAGCAAATTGCTATTATTATCGCTATTATACCATTTGCAATTAAACCAGGATACAATTTATATGTAAATTGTTTATACAAACTAATTGGAATTGTTTTCATTAATTTTGCTGTTTTTCCTTCCCTAGAAATCGCTGTTATAGATGTAAAATTCATTATATATAAAACTTGTGCAATGCATACACATATAACTACTCCTATTGGTTTTAAAATATTTTGTTGTGCATCTGCAAAAAAGTCTAATCCAATACTTCTAGCAAAAGCAATTAAGGCAAATGCAGGAATTCCAATAAATACCGTTGGATATATTACAGGAAAAATAATGCATTGCATACAAAATATAGGTGTTCTTATAATTTGTTTTAATTCTTTAGAAAGGTAAGCTAATTTAGAACTTTTTGGCTTAAAATCTTCAAATTTTAAATTTACATCATGTACTCTCTCTTTAATAGAAGCATTAATAGTAGCACCTATAGCACCTTTTAAATATACTTTTGATATTATCCAAGTCATTACATAATAGCAAACTATACTTTCTAAAGCAAATAAAATAATATTAATTAATCCATTAATTTCTTGGTAATATAATAAGCTGTTCATTATTGGTTTTAATATTACAAAATAGTCTGATATTAATTCTATTAAACCATTTACTTGTAACATTCTTTCGGTAAATATTTCTGTAGAAAAACCATCACCTGTAGCAAATAAACTTGTTATTATACCTAAAACTACGAATATTATAAATACTGTTAAATATTGTACATGTGTTTTATTTTTTATTACATTTGTAAATCTCATTATACAAGCAGTAATTAAGGAAGTTAACACTATAGGAATAATCGGTAATAATAATAGTATTATTGCAGCATAAACATAAAATATAGCACTTACATTCATTACAATACCATATACTATTATTGGTGAGGCCAATAGCATAAGTTCCATCGAGTATTCTGATACTATCATATTTTTTATTTTTGCTTTTACTAATTGTATTGGTTTTATAGGCATTCGCAAAAAGATTTTTAAATCTTTTGCAAAATATAAATTATTTAAACTTTCAAAAACGCTTCTTGAAAAAAGGAATAATATCATGATTAATAAAATTATATTAATAAAAGCTGGTGCTTGGTCAACTTCGATTAATTCATTCGTTAATCTATAACTTGCAAAACCCATTAATGAGGAAATAGTTCCAAAAATAATAATAAATACAAAAACAGATAAAAATTTTGCAGTAAGGTCTTTATTTACATTATCTTTTCTATATGCATTTTTAAAAATAACTTTTGTTAATTCATTCATATTTTTTACCCTATTCTTCTATAATTTTTAGGAATAATTCTTCTAAAGAACTATTAGATTTCCATTTTTCTCTTAGTTCTTCACATGTTCCTACAAATTTAATTTTTCCTTTGTCTATTACTGCAATTTTATCACATATCTTTTCTGCAACTTCTAAAACATGAGTTGAGAAAAATACTGTATTTCCTTTATTACTATGTTCCCTCATTAATTCTTTTAATTGAAAAGATGCTTTAGGGTCCAATCCTGTCATTGGTTCATCTAAGATCCAATTTTTTGGATTGTGAAGCAATACTCCTATTATTACAATTTTCTGTTTCATGCCATGTGAATATCCTTGTATTCTTTCTTTTAATGAGTTATATATTCCAAATTCTTTTGCAAGTTTACTTATTCTCTCGAATCTAGTTTTTTGATCTACTCCATAAACATCCCCAATAAAATTTAAATATTCTACACCTGTCAGTTTCTCGAAAGCATCTGGTGAATCTGGAACAAATCCAAACTTACTTTTGGCTTTTATTGGTTCTTTTTCTATATTAATTCCATCTATTAAAATTTCTCCTTCGTCAATATCTAGTATACCTGTAAGCATTTCCATCGTTGTTGTTTTTCCTGCTCCATTTGGACCAATAAAACCAAAAATTAAACCATCCTCAATTTTTAAATTTATATTTTCTACTACTTTTTTGTCCTTTAAATATGATTTACTTACATTTTTTATTTCGATCATTACTATATTTTTCCTTTCGTATAATTATATAATTTTTTATATCACAAAACATTTGAATTGTATATACTTTTTCCATCTTTTATTGTCTCTAAAATTTTGATATTCTTTATGTCATTTTTATCTATTTTTAATGGATTTTTATTAACAATTATTAAATTTGCTTTTTTTCCTTCTTTTATACTTCCTTTTATGCTATCTTCGCCATATTGGTATGCAGAATTTATTGTAACTGCCTTAATGGCATCCAACACTGGTATTTCTTCTTCCTTTCCCAGTTCTATTCCATTTCTCGTTCTTCTATTTACAGCACACCAAATCGTTTCAAACATGTTTGGAGCTGTTACAGGAGTATCTTGATGAAAAGTAAACAAAATATTTTTCTTCAAACTTGAATATGCTGGACTTATATGTTCTGCTCTTTCTAATCCTAAATTCTTTATATGTGTATCTCCCCAATAATATACATGTCCTATAAAGAATGATGGAATAATATTATATTTTTTAACATCTTCTAATTGGTCTAAAGCTAAAGTCTGAGCATGTATCATAACAGGTCTTTTTAATTCTACTACTTGCTTTATCACATTAATATATTGTTCTGATGCTTTATCACCATTACAATGTGCTAATATTTGCAAATTTTCTTCTTTGCACTTCTGAATGATTTTTTCTATTTCATTATTTTCCATTATTCCATATCCACAATAATTTTCTTCATTCATATATGGTGTTCTAAGCCATGCTGTTCTTGCTTGTAATGAACCATCTAAAAATATTTTTATACCACTTATCTTTAAATTGTTTTTATATCTATTAATGTGCTCTAGTAATATTTTTTTAAATTCTTCTACTTGATTTTTTTCCATATATCCAATAAGATCTAAAAATATTTCATTGTTTTCTGCTAACAATTTATAAATCTGTGCAAGTTCTGCTGTAATAACTCCCTCCTGAGCAGTCGTAATTCCATATGAAGCATAGATTTTTTGTGCTTTAGAAAATGCTCTTATTATATTTTCTATTTTTGGAAGAGGCACTTTTTTTAATGCATTTATGAAAGCATCTTCTTCTAGATAACCTATTTCGTATAATATTTTTCCACCTACTGGATCTTTCGTATCTTTTGTTATTTGCAATTTTTCTAAAGCTTTTGAATTTACTATTCCATTATGTCTTGATTTATTTTCTATAATAACTGGTATATCAGGAAAGAATTTGTCCAATTCCTGCTTTGTTATATTTCTATTTTCTTTTAACACTGTACAATCATATCCATTTACTATAAACCAATCTTCAATTTTATTTCCTTTACGATATTCGACCATTTTATTTAATATTTCTTCAATGCTTGTTAAATTATCTATAGAAAATGATAAGAGCTGTTTTGCTAATGCAAAAATATGACTATGTGCATCTATAAAGGATGGCATTATTGTATTTCCATTTAAATCTATTATCTTAGTATTTCCATCCATCTCTTTTAATATTTCATCTTTTAATCCGGCATTTTTTTATTTTATCATTTTCTGTAATTATAGCCTCAATCTCTTTGTTCTCTAATGTAATAAAATCTCCATTTATATAAATTTTTTTCATAATTACCTCCATAATTTATTTATATAAGTATTTCCTTTTTTAATAAAAGTAAACATGAATAAAGCCGAAGGAATAAAATCTCCCTTCGGCTTTTGATATATATTATGTTTTCCTTATTCTTGTACCTTGCCATTTTTTTCTAATTTTTTCATATCTTTATGCAAATTGAATTTAGCTTTCTGTGAATTAGTATAATCTACGTTTTTTGATAAATCTTTAATGTATTCTATTAATTTAATTCTTTTGAATACTGGACTAACATTAATATTTGCTTCGCTATTTATATATCTTAATCTTCCACTTTCAACTTCTTCTTTTAAAATCATTTCCCATTCTTCTTTGCTGTTAGCAGATAATAATTTTATTGCTTCTCCTTGCTCATTAGTATCACATAATATCTGGTAATGTTCAACTAAGCTTGTAATATCCAAAATTTCTGGTGTTTCTTCTAATACTTGATCTGGATTATTTATATCAATATCATCTTTTGACACCCACTCCTCAGAGAAATCAAAAAATGGAATTTCAGCTTGATCTAACAACAATGTTGCAACAGGCATAAAGTTCTGAGGATTTATATAATAAACATAATTAGGCTCTTTTAAATATACTTTACTTTTCCCATCCTCATCTTATCGGAGTAGAAGAGGCAAATGCCCATTTATCTCTTTCAGTACTATAATTATTTGCATTATATCCAGCTTTTATTTTTCCATCAACAATATTTTTACGAGATACTGATGTTATATGAGTAAGATATTCATGATTTTTTATAAAAATTTGTTTTATACTTTGTTTATATTCATCTAATAGTTCAAAAATTCTTAATGTTTCTTGATCTATCCCACTAAGATCAAATTTAACAATATCACTATTTTCACTTTTTAATGTTTTTTCTTTGCTTTTTTCTATTATTTGTAATGCTTTTTTATAGAATCTGGATTTTGAGATTTTAGAATATCTCTATATCTATTATTAAGCTTTTCTAACATTAATTTGGTATTAGCCTTCATTCTTAGCTCCTATTACAATATTTTTTTTATATAATATAATGAACTTTAAGGAACGTCCTTAAAGTTCATTATTCATTTTTTAATCTCCTAAACAAATTCCTACATCTCTTGCTGTTTTTACCAAATCATCGTCCATTGTAACATATCTTACATTACTTTCTGCTGTACCACCTTGTACTGCACCAATTTCTTTATTTTCTCCTACAACAACTTCTAATGGTACACAATCTAATTTACCATTCTTAATAACTGTTAATACTCCAAATTTACCTTCCATTGCTAATTCTACAGCTTTAGCTCCATACTTAGTAGATAAAACTCTATCATATGCTGTTGGAGTTCCACCTCTTTGCATATATCCTAGAATTGTACATCTTGATTCTAATCCTGTTAATTCTTGCAATTGTTTTGCAACTCTATTACCTTCACCTCCAAATTTAACGCTTATTCCTGCTTTATTATCAATTCCTTCTGCTGAATGTGTTGTTTGGTCAGCGTTTATTGGGTGAGCTCCTTCTGATACAACAACAATACTAAATCTTTTACCATTTTCTTTTCTTTTATTAATTGCTGCTGCTGCTTTATTTATATCATATGGAATTTCTGGAATTAATGCAACATCTGCACCACCAGAGATAGCTGACTCTAAAGCTATCCAGCCAGCAAATCTTCCCATTACCTCTAAAACCATAATTCTATTATGAGTTTCTGCTGTTGTATGTAATCTATCTAAAGCTTCTGTAGCAACATGAACAGCAGTATTATAACCAAAAGTAATATCTGTACATGCAACATCATTATCTATAGTTTTTGGAACACCTATAGTGTTAATTCCTTTTAAGAATAAGTCCCTTGCTGATTTTTGAGTACTATCTCCTCCTAAAGTAAATACACAATCAAATCCTGCTTCTTTTACATTTTTTACACATTGGTCTGATAAATCTTCATATGTAACAGTTCCATCTTCATGTTCTACTTTATAATGGAATACTATAGCATTTGTAGAAGATCCTATAATTGAACCACCTTTTGTTAATATTCCAGATGCCTTTTCGTTTCCATCCAAACGAATATAATCATTTTTTACAAGACCTCTATATCCATCAATATATCCATAACATTCAATTCCATTTGTTTCACAAGTTTTCTTAATTGCTCTTATTACTGCATTAAAACCTGATACATCTCCACCATTTGCTAAAATTGCTACTTTTTTAATCATTTAAAAAACCTCCCTAATTACCTAGCCTTTTGGCTATGTTCTAATTTTCCAATAATCTTTCACTTGTCTCTTTTAAGTGATCAAAATTAGTATGTCTTAGAACCTCATATGCTAAAATAGAAACAGCATTTGATAAATTTAAACATCTAATTCCATCTACCATTGGAATCCTCATAGTTTTATCAATATATTTTTTCATTATATCTTCTGGTAAACCTTTTGTTTCCTTACCAAATAATAAAAAGACTTCTTCCATGTTTTCGTATTTTGGTTCATCATATCTATGTGTCCCTTTAGATGTAATAAAAAACATATTATTTTGTTCAGGATCATATTTTTTTAGAAATTCTGTAAAAGAAATATGTTTTTCAATTTCTAATTTGTCCCAGTAGTCTAATCCAGCTCTCTTTAAATATCTGTCCGAAATCTGGAAACCTAGCGGTTCAACTAAATGTAATTTTGCTCCTGTTGCAGCACATGTTCTTACTATATTTCCAGTATTTTGTGGTATTTCTGGTTCTACTAGCACAATATTTAATTTCATTTATATGCCTCCTTTTGCAAATTATATAATATCAATTATATTATTTTATTTCAAGAGTTTTATTTGAATTTATAGAAAAATTTATATTAAGCCAAATTATAGAACTATTAATTGATTAATAGCTCTATAATTTGGCTTACATAATAGAAAAAGCGGGGTATAGATTCCCCGCCGCTTCCCCTTTTGTTTACAGTTACTTTTACTTATACTCTCTCTCCACGTAATATACTATATCTTCATAGAGAGATCTGCTTATTATCCATGATAAAAGCATACAGATTACAAAAATCTGTGAAGTCCAGTTTTTTACTTCTGGGACTAAACTTGTTAACATCGCCGTACACACAGCTCCTACAGCTACACAATCTACAGCTTTATTCAGCTCAAGATAAATATTGCTCTGGATTGTTTTTGTTCTCTTGACTTCCTGTTCAACAAGATAGCCAATTAAAACCATTGTTACAATAGCTACAATTAAAAGTTTTATCATTTTATTTACCTCTTTTTTCTTTTGGATAAAGGGGAAGCTTTTTGATACGTATATCATATATATTATATCACTTTATGTAAATTTTTTCAATCTATATGCTCTTATATTGTCATTTATAAACAATATTATTTACTACTAATATGTATATTTTCTATTTCAGCATTCATTTCTCTTGCAATTATATTTTGTATTTGTGCAATTGTGTCTTGCTCTAAGTTCTCTGCCTTTACTATTACATTTATACTTTTATCATTTACAAATATAACAACATCATCTATACCTTTTGTTTTTATTAGATTTTCACAAATCATAATACTATTTTGAATATTGTTGATTTCTGTTATTTCCTGTGTTGCTACTGTTTTTTGCTCTTCACTTACATTTTGATTATCTAATAAATTCTGATAACTTTCTATCATTTGCGAATACATTGTATCTCTACCCAACCTTGAACTTGCAAAATAATCATCTTTTTCAGATGAAGTTTGTGCATTAGTTTCTTTAGTCATTACATCGATTTCATTTAGTGTGTTAGAATCTATTACATTATTACTAGAAACCAATTTTGCATCACCTATGCTTGATACTTCATTTTCGGAAACAATATTACTAGAAACCGGTGTTCCTTTTATTGTATAGCTTAAATAACCTGCTGAGACTAACATTAATGCAATTACAAATAAAATTATTTGATTGCCTTTAACTCCTTTTAAGTTTTTTAAATCCATCATATTCTCTCCCTTCATTTTGACATTTGGAAAACCTGTATTTTATGCGAAGCAAGTCCTGTTGCAGCAGATACAGCTTGAATAATATTTTCTTTTACTTCTATATTTCCTGCTCCTTCTGCTGTTATAATTGTACCTTCTATTTTAGGCATTATTGTTTTTTGCGTTATAGGTGTTTTTTCACCATTATCCTCCTGAAATATAACATCTCTTTGAATATCATTCTCGGTAATAGTTCTTGTTCCACCTGATTCATCCTGTTCTTCTGTAGAAGTTTCTTTTATATTTTCATTATACATAGCGACAACCTCACTACTTTCAGAATAACTAATTAATACATCGACTTTTCCCACACCATTAATTTTACTTAATATTCCTTCCAATCTTTCTTCTAAAGTATTATTAGACTGATTAGTTTCTGCGATTACTACATTATTATTATTTTCTTTATCACTACTTTCTTTTTTTGTATCATCTGCTAAGATGGTATTTATGGCAATTACTGTTACTATTAATATAAGAATTCCTACTACCAAATTTTCTACTTTCTTTTTATTAGTTTTATTATCACTCTTTGTGATATTCTCTTTTAGCTTCTGCAATTTTTCTTTTAACATTCATACCACCTCCTTACTTTCCATTAATATATATTTTTTCTTCTTCAACTTCATATTTATCTGAAAGAATCTTTTTTAAATTATTTATTTCTTTACTTGTTAAATTAATATTTTCATCTACTTCTTCTGTTGTATTTCCTATTTCTATTTTGTTAACTTTCTTTATCTGATTCTCTTTTTCTTTTTTTAAAACTTCTATATCTATTTTATGTATTTGAGCCTCTTCTTCTTCAACATTAATATCAGCAGTTATTTTTATGTCTTTTGTTTGATATCCTTCTTTTTCAATCTCACTTTTTATATCTGTTTTTATAGTATTTAAATATAAATTTTCTATACTCTGATTATTAATACTTTCTATACTATTTGTACTTTCTATAGCATTAGCATTTAAAATATCTTCATATTTACTAATATCAATTTCAAAATCATTCCCTGCCACCTTACTAATTATTGGTGAGACGATAGTAAATGTAACATATACACCCATTACAATTTTTATGTATTTTTTATTTTTCCCTTCTGGCAAAATCATCTCTAAAATAGTCACAATTATTACAGCTAAGATAATACTCTGTGCCCAACCATTAAACCATGAAATCATAAAATACCTACCTATACATTAATCCTGTATTAGAAATATTGATAACTAAAGTTATTCCAATTATTAACATTACACTAATAGCACATAAAATAGCTAGCAAGATTTTAAAAGTATCAGCCATTTGTGTAATTAATGATACTATCTTTGAATCTGCTATAGGCTCACATAAAGCTGCTGTAAGATGATAAATTATAGTAATAATTGCAAGCTTTAATATTGGAGTTATACAAATTGCAATTATAACTATAACCCCAACTATACCAATAGCATTTTTTAGTATTGCAGAACAGCCTATAACCGTATCTACAGCATCCCCAAGCACTTTTCCTACAACAGGTATAAAACTAGAGACTGCAGCTTTAGCTGTTTTTGCAGTTATTCCATCAACACTACTTCCTAAGGTTCCTTCTATTGATAAAACTCCTACAAATATTGTAAGTAGAATACCTATTACCCAAACTGCACTTGACTTTAAAAATTTTGATAATTTATCTATTTGAATTCTATCCGATATTTTTGAAACAATTGCTAGCGCTGTTCCCACTAAAATTATTGGTATGATTATTGATTGAAATATATTAGAAATTAAATTTATTATAAATAGTATTATAGGTTGTACTAAATTTACAGATACTACACTTCCTGAAGCAAGCATTAAGGTCATTAGAAGAGGAAATAATAATTGAATAAAAGATATCATATTTCCTACTGCATCTTTGGTAAGTGCTATTATATTAGAAAAATTAGACATAATTATTGTTGCAATTAATATATATTGTACATAATATGTAATTTGAGCAACACTTTTATTATTTAAATTATCACTTATACTTTTTAATATGCTATGTATTAAAACAACAATTAATATACTCCCCATTACCTTTAATGCTTCTTTTACTTCTGTACCTAGAAGAGGAAATATATTTTTTAATAATTGGTTCGTATCCAATTCACCTTTTATTGCGTTATCTAATAATTCTTGTATATCTATATCATTTAAAATCTCATTTGTATACTTATTAGCTTCATCTATAAAATTTGATATATTAAACGAATCCATTTGTGAATTTATTACATCATCTTCAGTATCTGCTAAAGAAATATTTGTACTAGAAATGCATGCAAGAATAATAAGTATTATTATTATTATCTTTTTCATTTGCAACTCCTTTATGGTAGAATTTGTACTACAGATTCTACTAATGATGATAATATTGGAATAGATAGAGAAATAATTATTACTTTACCACCTAGATCCACTTTATTGGCCAACGCTGATTCTCCTAAATCCATACATATTTGTACTGCAAATTCTGCCAAAAAAGCTATTCCTGTAATTTTTAATAATATTTTTATAAATTCACCGTTTATATTTGCTTTACTAGTTAATTCATTTATTAAATTTATTATCCCAGATAATTGATCAAACACCATAAAAAATATTATTATTCCCGCTAAAATAGAAACATAAATAGCAAATTCTGGTTTGTATTGTTTAATTATAGTAATTATGATTACTGCCACAATGCCAATTCCCACTATTTTTATAATATCCATTTTATTCTCCTTGCTATAAATTAAACATTGTTCTAACACTACTAAATAAAGTACTTATTTCCTTAATTACCATTGTCAATACAATAATTAAACCTGCAAGTGTTGTCATCATAGCTTGGTCTTCTCTACCTGCTCGTACTAAAACTTGATAGAGTACTGCTACTAAAATTCCTATGGCTGCTATTTTGAACAATAAATTTATATCCATATAACTTCTCTCCTTATATAAAAATAATCATAATTGCAAGTCCAATTGTTGCTCCCAAGGTCTTATATAATTTTGTATTTTTGTTTTGTAAATTAGTAGCTTGTAAAATTTGTTCATCTAGCAATTTATTCGTAAGCTCAATTTGCATTAATTGCCCTTCTAAATCTGTTTTTCCTAATAATTTTCCTAAACTTTTAATTATATTTATATCCTCATTTGTAAAATTGTACGTGCTTTCATCAACAGCTTTTTCCCAAGCCTGTCCCGCATTTAGTTCGTCCATATATATATTAGATTTATTAAAAATATTTGCTATATTTGCATTCAAGTCTTTGGATACTTCTTTAAAAAGATCTGGTAATGGTTCATATGTATATCTCATTTTTGTTATAATTAAATTTAATGCTTTTTTTATTTCTGATAAATCAATTACTCTTAATTTATATCTATTTGCTTTCATAATTCCTAGAGATGTACACATTATCATTACTATAGTTAATATTATTAATTTTAAAATTTCCATTTTACCTTCCCCTATTATATATATTCACATATACTATTTTTAGAACTAAAATTTTTAAATTGTTACATACTCATTATTTATTTTATCTAAAGCATATACTGTCTCTACTTTTCCCTTAATATTTTTATCTAAAAATATTATTCTTTCAAAAATATGTTTGTCTATAATTTTAGATATTGAAGGATTTAGTTTTAACTCTTTTAATGTTCCACCATGTGCTGTAAAAATACCCTTTATTCCTGAGCAAACAGCATAATTTATAGCTTCTACATCTTCATCTTTTCCTATTTCATCTGCAACAATTATCTCTGGAGACATTGATCTTATTAATAATTTCATGCCAATACTTTTATCTATATTGTCCATTACATCAGTTCTAATTCCAATATCATTTTGTGGAATTCCTTTATATACGGCTGCAATTTCTCCTCTTTCATCTACTAAACTTATTGTTTTTCCTTTAAACTTAATCTGTTCAATACCATCACTAAGTCTTCGTACTATATCTCTTAATATAGTAGTTTTACCTGCACCTGGTGGTGAGGCTATTAAAGTATTATAAATACTATTTTCTCCCATATTTATAATATATTGTAATATCTCATTACTAGCTCCAATTATTTGTCTTGCTATTCTAAAATTAAGATTAGAAATATAATTTATATTACTTATCTTGCCTTCTGACTGTACAACACTTCCAGAAATTCCTATTCTATGACCACCTTTTATAGTTATAAAACCATTACATATTTGATTTTGATATGTATATATTGAATTATCACATATATGTTGAAGTGTCTCTAATATTTCGTTTATAGAAACTGTAATTTTTAATATTTCTTCTCCTTTAGAATGTTTGATTATAATTGGTCTTTCTGATCTTAGTCTTATTTCTTCTATAAGATTATTATTCTGTTTTAAATACTCTTCTAAATTAGAAGCTATTCTTCTTGGAAAATATTTTAATATTTCATTATATGTCATATCTTGTCCTTTCTGTGTTCCCTTATATCTTGAATTTTTATCTATAAAAATATTTTAAGCAAAAGAAAAAACACATATATTAAATATATATGTGCTTAATTTTTATTTTATTACTATTTTATTAAATTATTCTTCCCAATTATGGTAAACATTCATTACATCGTCTAAATCTTCTAGATTATCTATTAATCTTTGCATCTTTTCTCCATCTGCTTCATTTAAAGAAACATATGTAGTTGGAACCATTTGTACTTCTGCTTCTATAAATTCCAAGCCAGCATCTTCTAATGCATCTCTTACTTTAGAAAAATCTGATGGATCTGTTGTTATTTCATAACAATTTTCGTCTGCTGAAAAATCCTCTGCACCAGCATCTAATGCTAGCATCATTATATCATCTTCACCCATGTTAGTGCTTTCTTTATCTATAACTATTATTCCTTTTTTATTAAATAAATATGATACACAACCTGTTGTTCCTAAGTTTCCACCAGCTTTATCAAATACATGTCTTACATCTGCTGCTGTTCTGTTTCGATTATTTGTGCTAGCTTCTACTATAACAGCAACACCATTTGTTCCATATCCTTCATATGTAATTTCTTCATAATTTGAAGTATCATTTGCTCCAGAAGCCTTTTTTATTGCATTATTTATTGTATCATTTGGCATATTGTTTGCCTTACATTTTGAAATTACATCTTTTAATTTAGAATTACCTGCCGGGTCAGGTCCACCTTGTTTTACTGCAATTAATATTTCTCTTCCTAATTTTGTAAATATCTTTCCTCTAGCTGCATCTGCTTTACCTTTTTTAGCTTGTATATTATGCCATTTACTGTGTCCTGACATGACTAATTCCTCCTTTTAATTATAATTAAATAATTTGTATACCTAAAATATTTTATCATACTTTTTTTATTTTGTGTAGTATTTCACAGATATTTTTTGCGTTCTACTTATATCACTATTATATATATACTTTTTTTAAACATATTTTTGTATTAGCATCCAAATTGTAATTTATTGATTATTAAACATAATATTCCATCTTCATATTTGCTGTTATTATTTGTATATTCATTTATGACATTATTCCAAAAACTATTAGCAGATTTACATCAAAAGAAGGAGATATTTTCCAATTACCTTTTACTTTCTTTCTACAAATTGTTCAACTTTCATATGAAGATGATATTTATCTCTTAAATCTGCTATTTCTTTCATCATTGGAGATTTATGATGCGCGTCTAATGCTTCTTGACTCACCCATCTATCTATTAATAAAACAGTTTCTTCATCATCCATTGGAAAGAAATATTCATATTTTTTATTTCCTTCTTCAGCTCTTACTCTATCTACAACTCCCTTTTCTACCATTTCCTCTGCAAATTTTCTTGCTGCTCCATTTTCTCCTGTATAATAAATATTTATTGTTAAACTCATAATAACCCTCTCCTTAAATATTCTTATTTTTTTATGTCAAATTAATTCTTAAAATTATTACTATTATAAAAATTACTGGTAATAAAACGATTGTTTCTTTCTTCCTTCTGTTTTTATTATTTATCCAATCTTAAACAATTTCCAATAGTATTACCAGTTCTTAAATACGTGTAATTTGGAAATTCAAATAGAACTGGACTAAATTTTGTATAATCTATTTTTCCTTTTGCATCTAGGTTTTCCTCTTGAACATAAGTATTTGCTATCGACATTATAAAATTATCAAAATTATCTGTTTCATAGTCATCTTCCACAATGCATTCCATAACAACTGGTGCATCATTTATAATTGGTACTCCTGCCTCTCCTATATGGTATTCAAAAACGTTTGACTTATCTTGCTTACTTCCACTTACACTACCTACATAATCTGCTTTTTTTATCATTTCTTCACTTACAATATTTATAGATAATGTTTTTGTAGCTTTAATTCCTTTATTTGTGTAATGTGTTTTTACTAAACTTACCATTACTTTATCATGTCCTATAATTCCACTATGTCCTGCTAAAAGCCAGTTTACTTTACCTTCTACCATTGTCCCTATTACTAATAATGGCATTGGATATAACGCTAATTTTGAACCTATATTTTTTTGCATTTTTATTCCTCCTTATTAATTTGGTATTACTTCATTAATACAACTAATAGCATTTAAACTTCTTGGATATCCTATATAAGGAAGAAGTGCTGTTACTGTATTTAATAATATTTGCTTATCATTTCCTACATTTACATTTCCTACTATATGTCCTTTTACTTGTGGCTCACAACCCCCTTGTGAAATCAATAGCGAAAATGTAATTAGTTCTCTTGTTTTTACACTTAATCCTTTTCTTGTATAATAATCTCCAAAACAGTTATCAGATAAAAATTTTTGAATATGCACCTGATTTTCTGGAGAATTTTCATAATTTTTATCAATGGTCTCTCCAAATATTGATTTTTGTACTTTTAATCCTTTATCAAAACGATTTTCTCTATTTGTTGTTCCTTGTTTTTCCAATGGTAATTTAATTCCTCTTTCTAAAAATATTTTATTTGTTGGTTCTAATAAATCTAGTACCTTTAAAATTCCTACATAAGGAACTGCTTGATATAAAATTTCTTTAATTTCTACTGGAGTAACACCCACATTTAGTGCTGCTTTTACAAATGTTTCATATCTTTTAGGTGTTTGTACTGCAATTGTTGCAGCTAGTATTACCATCTGTCTCGTTTTATCATCTAAATAGTCATATTCTTGTGCTTCATCTAGACTAAAATTTACTACAATTTCGATTAATTCATCATCCAAACCTTCATTTATTGCTTCTCCAAATATTTTCTTACAATTTTCCATTGCTTTTTCTGTAATATTCATTCCTTTTTCCTCCTAATTTTTATATTTTATTATTTTACAAGGATAGACCTTATGTTCGTGAAGTACTGCGAAGTAGTCTACACATCTGTGCATCGAAATCTTTAATTTTGTCAACTCACATCTTTCTTATTTTTTACTTTTCTTATACAAGAAAAAATAAAGAAAATAATAAGTGCTACTGCAATCAATACTAATAAATATTTTAAATAAAATAATATTGGGCTTTGTTCATAATCAAAAAATTTGAAGTCATTTACTAAAAACATGTCTTCACAAACTCTTAAATCTATAAAAGAATATATACCTAATCCTGCAAAAAGAATTAATACAAAGTAATATACATATTCAAAAGTACTATTTTTCATCTTTACATTTAATTTATTCATAAATGATTTTATATGAAGTCCTACATGAATGGCCATTAAAACAAATCCCCAAGAAGTCGATAGCATATGTAATCTTCTTCCAAACATAGTTGTGGGAATATCAAAAAATGCAAATACATCAGATGAAATCATTATTCCACTTACCATCATTCCTAACATTGCTATAAAAAGTAATGAATTTAATATAATATGAAATGTTCTTTGAAAAGTATGTTTTCCTTTAAATATTCCTTTATACCATTTTATATTTAGGATATTATGAATAATAAATAATATAAATGTAATTGTTCCTAATATTTCATGTACTTTATTATCTGTTGCATAATATCCCATTAGTATAGTAAACAATATGGTCATTACAATATCTAACATTATTCTGAATTTTTTATTCATAAAAATTCTCCTTTTTATTGACCTTCTATTATATGCAGATAACATCTATAATAAAAAGCAACTAATAAAGTTACTATTTTTTATAATAATATCACCATTCATTGAATATAGTTATCTAATCTTTCTTCTTAATTCATAAGCCTCTTTGTAAAAATGATCTGGCATCATACTTATTGTTCCACAGCCTTTTCCTATAATCATACCCTCATCTTTATAATTCATATAATTGACTAGTTTTTTATAATGTACTATTAAAGGCTCAACGGTAGAATTGTCTGTATTCCAACAAGTCATGATAAATGCTGTTTTTAATCTTTTACTACTTATTCTTCCTGTTCTTGAATAAAATCTATCTATTGTAGCTTTTAGTGGAGCTGTCATTGCGAAATAATAAACTGGTGTTGCAAAAACCAACATATCAGCATTTTCCACCTCATCTAATATCTTAATCATGTCATCATTAAAAACACAATCACCATCCATTCCACAATGGTTACATCCAATACAATGATGTATATCTAAATGTGCTGTATCAAATCTTATAATGTCATTATCATTTTCTTTTGCTCCTTTAATAAATTCGTCAACTAATGTATTTGATGTTCCGTGTAAATTATGACTTCCTGTTAATATTACTATTTTCATAAAAATTCACTCCTTTTATTTTAATTTAATAATTTTAAAATTCCTTTACATGTAATTTCGTATATAGATAAATATTTAAATGGTACATCTGCTATTTCCATTGCTTGTTGTTGCTTTTCCGTTACTTCTGCATAAGGATAAATTCCATACATTAGTGGAAAGAATAAAAATACAAATTCGTCTCTTTCATCATTACTAATTTCTTTAAAAAATTTATCTACACATTTTTTTACCATCTTTATTGCTTCTCCATATGCTTTTTTAAATTCTATTAATTCTTCCATTCTGCTATTTTCTTCCATGTCATACATATTCATAGAAAGTAATTTTAACAAATTCTTTCTTTTTGCGATAGTTTGTGCTAATTTATCTGCAAATATTTCTTTTGTCATATCAGAATTTTTTTCATACATTTCATTTAAATCATCCATCCATCTTTCATATTCTCTTTTTAAAAGTGCAAGAAATATTTCTTCTTTTGTTTGAAAATAATTGTATATTGAAGTACGAGAAAATGTTGTTTCTTCTCCTATACTTTTAATAGTTATATCTTTAAAATTATTATTTCTATACAGTTTTTCGCAAGCATTTATAATTTCTTCTTTCCTAATATCAACTATTTCTTTAGCCATTTTTTCTCCTTTCCTATTTTATTTTTCTTAAAATACTTCTTTTAATTTTTCTGACACCGTGTCAATTTAATTATTATATACCACAGTTTTGACACCGTGTCAATATTTTTTATATCTATTTTTAGTAATAGTTATTTATTGCATTACTTGTCCATTAATTGTGTCAATAAACATTCAATTAATTTTTTATTCAAAAAAATACCCTCGCAAAAAGCGAGGGGTCGGTGAGAGTTTTTGTATTTATACGTCTATAGTTCCTAACGTCCCGTGTGGGGATAAATCATTTTATGACCAAAAAGTCACCTGCATAAATAAGATCAGGATCCTTAATATTATGGTTGTCTTCCATAAGTTTTAATACAGTTGTATCATATAGTTCAGCAATTTCACTTAAAGTATCACCCTGCCTAATCTCATACTTTCCTATTGCGACTTCCACTGTCCCGATGCCCAATTCATTCTCTTCAATATTCCAGTATATCGGAATATTATTTGTGTCTAAGTAATTTGTCAGCTCTTCTGCATTCGCTTCCAGTGGTAAAATATAATCTACCACAGCTTTTTTTGCATCGGCTTCAAACGCTTCTTTCGCAGTTTTCAGTACACTGTTAGGCATTATTCCAATAATCTGAACAAAATCAACCCGATTATCAATAGTATCTATAAGTTCTTTATATGTGCCATCACTATTTCTGAAAAGTTGAAACCTTATTTTTTCATGTTGGTCCAGACTGCTGATAGCAATGGTCACTCTTTGATTCCTAGCACTATATTCTAGTGCATACTCTTTTACCAATTTTACGAAATTATTAAAGCAGGTATAATCACCATCTAAAGAAATTTCTGTAGAGATTTCCTCTCCATTCCTTATGCTATCAGCTATGCTAACGGTTGTAGAAAGTTCTTCTCCCCGTGCAGTTATAGAAGATACGCTAAAAAAACATAATGTTAATATTGTTGCAAAAAATTTTTTCATAAAGATTTCCTCCATTTATGTTTCTCTCACCATTTTATGTCAATTACTTATTATTATAACATATATTCTTTGTTTTTTCTAGCTTTTATTAAAGCCGACACTTTTCTTTCAGTGATTTAAAAAAATGAACTTTAGGGAACGTCCCTAAAGTTCATTCACTTCTTAAAGCTAAAACTGGATCTTCTTTTGCTGCTTTTCTTGAAGGTATGATTCCTCCTATTAATGTTAAAATTATACTTAACACAATTAAAATAATACCTGCCACAAGTGGTAAAGATGCTTTTACATCTGCACCATTAGAAAGTGAATAAATAATTTTATTTATAGGTATAGTTAATAATAAGGTAATACCCACTCCAAGGACTCCAGCGAGTGTTCCAATAATAATAGTTTCAGCATTAAATATTTGTGCTACATTATGTTTAGAAGCTCCCATTGCTCTTAAAATTCCAATTTCCTTTTTGCGCTCCAAAACACTAATATAAGTGATAACACCAATCATAATAGAAGAAACGACCAAAGATATAGCAACAAATGCAATTAATACATAACTTATTGTATTAACAATTGTTGTTACAGAACTCATTAAAGTTCCTACCATATCTGTATATGAAATAACCTTATCTTCATTACCTTCTTCTTTCATACGAGTATTATATTCATTTAATATATTTGTAATAGCTTTATTTCCCTCAAAATCTTTTGGATAAATATTAATACCACTTGGTTCATCAAGATTTGCATAATTTAGTTCTTTTAAATTACTATCATAAGTAATAGTCTCTTTTGACATAAGTGTCTGGAATAATTCTGCTAATTCTTCTTCATCCATCTTCATATGAAATGCTCCTATAAAAGCTTTTTCATCTATACTAATTGCACCTGTTATTGATTTGCTTAATGCTTGAATACTTGATTGCATTTCTTTTTGCATACTGTTACTAATTGAACTGATAACATTCTGCATATATTTTTCCATTATATTCGTAATTTGTTTATCTAAATTTTGAGATTTTATTATTTGTGATAAATTATTAGTAATAATTGTTTTTACATCATCTGACTCAAGGTATTCTGTAAGATATACATTCAAATCATCAAACTTTATTAGATTATTATCATCCACATATTGTTCATATCCTTTTAAAACTTCTAGTATAATTTTTTGTATTTGCTCTTGGGTAAAATTCAAACTTCCATTCTCTTTAATTATTTCTTGAATTTTCTCATTAAGTAGTTCGCCAGCCTCTTTAGATTGTAAGTACTCAGACAATTGTTTACTAATTTGATTTATATTAGCTTCTGGGTTGTTTTGTATATATGCCTTATATCCATTTAAAATATCGCTCATTAATTTTTGTATGTCTTCACTTGAAACTGAAAACTCAATATTGTTTATAACCTCATCTATATCAAGAGTTGGTAATGAGTTTTTAGTTAAAACATTATTTAAGTTTCCAAAATCAACTTTTATTTTAGATTGGTCTATCTTAAAAGCTGATTTAATTGCATTTGTATCAACATCAATTAAAGAATTCATATCAAAAGAATTATTAGATTCAGTATCGTCAAACCTTTTCCCTGTAAATACATTAATTTCTGGACTTGCCAATTGTTCTTGTACTATCTTGCTGTTTTGTGCATTTTCAATAACATGTTTTGTTAAAGACTCTGGATAACATATTCCTGCTAATAAAATTGAACTCGTCGCACCTTCTTTCGGCTGTACAATTCCTACAATTTTTAAATCTTCTCCATTTGTTACAACATTTTTCATATATTCAGTATTATCAGTTTTATCACGCCAAATTTTGTATTCTTCATCATATTCATAACAATCACTACTATTTATTAATTTAAAAGTAATTCCAAGTATATCTTCATATGAGTATGAGCCTAAATCATCTGGAGTTTCTACATCTTCTCCGTTTGAAAATTCAGTAACAAATTTATCTAATTCACTAGAATCTCTTAATCCTAAAGTATAAAGTAAAAAATCACTAATATTACCTTTTTGAGTTAATACTAAAACACATTCATTATAATTAGTAGGCCATTTTCCTGCTTTTACATCATATTGACTTTCATATAAATTCGTGTCTTCTGGCATTTGGAAAAATACATTTGTACTCATCATACTAGACATCATACTATTACTAGATTCTCCTGCACCTATTCCCAAACTTGAAAATGTAGTATCTGGATTAAGTTGCCTTAAATTTTCTGTATCTGAACTATAAATTCGCGGTGTAACATTATATGTGTATTCAATATCTTTTGCATATTCGTCTATATTAGAATCACCACTTTCTAAATATTGCTTTAAAGATACTAAATCATTTGAACCTATAGTTGAAAACATACTTGTAAGTCTTTTACTAACATTAATATCTCCCTTTTCGTCTTCCTCATTATCATTGCTAGAACCTATAAGTAGTGAGCTTATATCAATTCCAGAACTTTGTATTTGTAAAGGATATTCTGACAGTGTATCTTCTTCTATAGAATTAATATATCTATTAACTCCATTTGATAAAGATAATATAAGGGCTATACCTATAATACCAATTGAACCAGCAAAAGATGTTAATATTGTTCTTCCCTTTTTAGTCTTTAAATTATTAAAGCTAAGAGATAAAGATGTTAGAAATGACATTGAAGTTTTCCCTAATTTTTTATGAATTGGCTTTTCTCGCTCTTCATTATCTACTATACAAGGATTAGTATCAGAACGTATTTTTCCATCTCTTAAATTTACGATACGTGTAGCATACCTTTCTGCTAATTCTGGATTATGTGTTACCATTATTACTAAACGATCTTTGGCAACTTCTTTTAATAGATTCATAACTTGAATACTAGTATCACTATCTAAAGCTCCTGTTGGCTCATCTGCCAGCACAATATCTGGATCATTTACTAACGCTCTTGCAATAGCCACTCTTTGCATTTGTCCACCTGACAACTGATTTGGTTTTTTATGAAGTTGATTCGCAAGTCCAACTTGTTCAAGAGCTTTTATTGCTTTCTGTCTACGTTTATTTCTAGATACTCCAGAAATAGTTAGGGCTAATTCTACATTCGCTAAAATCGTTTGATGTGGTATTAAATTATAACTTTGGAATACAAAGCCAATTGTATGATTTCTATAAGAATCCCAATCTCTGTCTTTATAATTTTTAGTAGAAATTCCATTAATTATTAAATCACCTTTATCATAACGATCTAAACCTCCAATAATATTTAGAAGAGTAGTTTTTCCAGAACCGCTTGGACCAAGAATTGCAACAAATTCATTATCTCTAAAATTCAAACTTACATTATCTAAAGCTTTTTGTACTAAGCCTCCTGTTTTATATTCTTTATAAATGTTTTTAACTTGTAACATATTCTATCTCCTGTCTTATAAAAATATTTATATACATATTTAAATTTGGATATTCATATTGTACCATAATTTTTATTTTTATCTAGTAATTTTATAAATATTATAATTATATTTATGTATTGATGAAATAATATAATTATTTATATAGTATTAAATTTGGTTTATTTTTACATTTGCATATAGTAGTGTATTTGGAATAACTGCTTTAACTATTCATTTATTTTCTAAAAATAATAGGGATTATAAAGAACTTAAAAATATATGCAAAAAACACCGAAAAAAATTAACGGTGTTTTTTATTTTATTATAATCTATAGATTTTTACGTATATAATAAATATATATGTACAATTATTAAGCAGTCTATATAAAATAAAGGCATTTTCGCTATTTTAAATAATCTGATTCATCTATTGTCTTTATAATATATGTAACATCATCATATCTAGAAGTATCTGATTGTGATCCTAAGCTACAAATTAAAAATTCTTTATTATGCATTTTATAAAGTACCACTAAATTATAGTCATCAGATAATGAGCCTGTTTTTACTCCAATTACATTTTTATTATAATATTCTGACGTTGAATCAAGGAAAGTATTTGTATTTTTCCAGGTTTGTGTACTTCCATCAGGTAAAGTTGCTGTATATGAGACTTTAGATATAATATCTCTAAACCATTGATTTTCTAATAATTTTTCTACAACTTTTTTTAAATCTAATACTGTGGTTCGTGCATCCATATCATAACCACTTGGATCATATAAAATTGTATCTGTATATTTTTGTTCTTTTAAATAATTATTTAGTTTGTCCATAAAAATTTCTATACGTTGTTTACTGGTTGTAGAATCTGGTGAAAGAATACTTCCACAATAGTCAGCAAGTGCATATGCAGCATCATTCCCAGATGGTACTAACATTGCAGCAAATAAATTATGTATATAATATTTTTTTGCCTTAATATTTGCTACTGATGAACCTTGTTTAGTTAAAGAAAGTGCTTCTTGATTTACTTTAACAATATCATCTAAATCTGTTAATGTTGTTGCATATTCTATAACAAATAATTTAGCTAAACTTGCTGGTAATTCTTTTTCTTTTGGATTTTTAGACATAAAATTTTCATTATTCGATAAATCTACCAACAGAAGCGATTTAGCATTATATGAATCCTTCATATTTATTCCATATATATATGATTCAATTTTTTGTTTTGCTTCTCTAAAATTTTCCGGTTGCATTGCCCATGCCAAAAATGCCAAAATCATAAATAATATAATTAAAATAAACTTTAAATGTTTCCTTTTTGTTTTATGTTTCATAGTAAAACTCCTTTTAGTAAATTATACATATAACATAAAAAAGAAACAATTAAGGTTTTCTTAATTTTTTATTTAGTAAATTATTTCTCTTACTAGGAGAAATTTATGTACTAAATAATTATAGCAAATGTAAGATTTTCTAACATTGCTAATATGTAGAAAGTCTTACATTGTTAATTTTTATTACTCTTAGACAATTTATCTACAGCCATTCTTTATTCTTTTTTAAGTAAATTTTTTTATATATTTGAATACATAAAGCATAAATACATAACATAATTAACATCCACAATATATATTCATAAGGTAATTTTCTTAAATCAAATATTGTTGCAATATTTGTAAAAGTAATTAATAACGTGATAAGAGTTATTGTAAATGTAGATATAATCAATTGTTTAGAAGATTTACTTTGAATAAAAGGTATTTTATGTGTTCTAATCATATGAATTATTAAAGTTTGTGATATTATGCCGAAAGCAAACCATCCAGTTTGGAATAATACTGCTTTTTCTAAAGTATTAAATCCAAAAACAAACCATAAAACTAAAAAACATATTATATCTAATATTGTACTAATAGTTCCAAAAACAAACATGAACTTTTTAATTCCTTTTGTGTCCCATTTTTTCGGCTTTTGTATATACTCTTTATCAACATTATCAAATGGCATTCCCATTTGTGCAAAATCGCATAATAAATTTTGAATTAATATATGAATTGGTAGAAGAGGTAAAAATGGTAAAAACATACTTGCAATTATTACAGATAACATATTTCCAAAATTTCCACTTGTAGCCATTTTTATATACTTTAAAACATTAGTAAAAGTCTTTCTTCCATTGATTACACCTTCTTCTAATACATTTAAATCTTTTTCTAGCAATATAATATCTGCTGTTTCCTTTGCAATATCTACTGCTGTATCTACTGATATTCCAACATCTGCTTGTTTTAATGGAGGACTATCATTTATTCCATCTCCCATGTATCCAACAGTATTTCCGTTTTCTTGATAAATCCTAACAATTCTTTGCTTTTGTATTGGAGAAAGTTTGGAATATAAATGACAATTTGGAGCTTTTTTCTTTAATTCTTCATCAGTCATATTTTCTATATCTTTCCCTGTTAATCTATTTTCTACTTTAATTCCTACCTTTCTACATACGTTAAGAGCAACACCTTCACTATCACCAGTTAATACAACTGTATCTACTCCATGTCTTTTTAAAGCAGAAATTGCCTCATTTGCACTAGCTTTTGGAGGATCTAAAAATCCTACAAAACCTATTAATACCATTTCTGATTCATCTTGTACACCAAATGTTTCTATTCCATGAATATCATTTTTCTGTGCGATTGCTAAAACTCTTAACCCATCTTGATTATGTCTTTCATAGATATTATATACGTCTTTTTTTAATTTTGGAGTCATCTTCTCTACTTTCCCATTTATCTCAATAAATGAACAAATATCAATAATTTCATCTACTGCTCCTTTAGTTATTAATTGTCTTTTACCATTATCATCTTTCAAAACAACACTCATTCTTCTTCGTGAAAAATCAAATGGTATTTCATCTTCAGCAACATATTTTTCTTTTAGGATATTTAATTTTTCTTTTTCAGCTCTTTTTATAATTGCAACATCTATTAAATTCTTTAAACCTGTTTGAAAATAGCTATTCAAGAACGCATGTTTCAAAACTCTTATATTTTCATTACCTGTTACATCCATATACTTTTCTAGTACAATTTCATCCTCAGTTAATGTCCCTGTTTTATCTGTACACAAAATATTCATTTCTCCAAAAGTCTGAATAGCACTTAATCTTTTTACAATCGTTTTCTTCTTAGACATATCAACTGCACCTTTTGCCATTGCCTGCGTCATAATAACAGGTAGCATTTCTGGTGTTAAACCAACTGCTATAGTTATAGCAAAAATTAATGATGACCACCAATCTGCCTTAGTTAATAAGTTTATAATTAATATAATTGGTAACATAACTAACATAAATTTAATTAATAACTTACTTACTTCATCAATGCCCTTTTCAAAACTATTCTTTTCATTGACACTAAATAAAGATTTAGCCATATTTCCAAAATATGTGTTATTTCCTGTAAATAATACCATTGCAGTAGCAGTGCCACTTATAACATTAGTTCCCATAAATCCAATGTTTGAAATATCTGTTAAATCCTCATTTTCTTTGAAAGTACTAAATTTTTCTACAAGATTGGATTCTCCTGTTAATGAAGCTTGATCTATAAACAAATCTTTTACTTCTAAAAATCTTACATCTCCTGGTATCATATCTCCAGATGATAATTTTACAATATCTCCTGGTACAATATTTTCCACTTCTACTATGGATGGAACCTCATCTCTTATCACATCTATTTTATTTGAAATCATATTTTTTAATTTCTTTACTGCATTATCAGACTTTGTTTCTTGCACTATGGAAATAATGGCAGATATAATAATTGTACTTATAATTAATAAAAAGGTAGCATAATCTTTATTTGTTGCAATTATTACATCTGTTATAAAAGTTATTATTGCAACCAAAATTAATACTGTATTAAATGGATTAATAATAGCATCTTTTAATTTATGCAAAAAGCTATTATTTACCTTTATCTCTATATTATTTTTCCCATATTCTTCTATTTTTTCATCTATTTCTACAATGCTAAGTCTTGCATATGAAGTGCCAAATTCTTTAAACAATTCATCAATTGTAATCTTACTATACTTTTTTAATTTTTCTTGAACCGTTTTCTGTTTTTCCTCAATTTTATTTTCTTTCAATTTTTACACCTCTTTTCTATTTATTAGTAGTTATCACATATTTATAATATCATAAAAAAAGAATTATTTTATACCTAAAATTTTATAAAACAATTCTTTTTTACTAGTCATTTTCTAAAAATAATGTTATTCTATTTTTTACAAAATCGCAAATAATATTAGCAACTTTTTCATTTCCTATCTGACAATCAATACAAAGGTCATAATTTAATTTATCTCCCCATACTTGGTTTGAAATAAGTTCATAATAATTAGCTCTAGATTTATCAGACTGTATAGCATATTTTTTTGCTTCTTTAACATTATCTTTATAAATTTCTTCTATCTTGCTAATTCTATATTCTAGAGGTGCATATAAGAATATACTAATTAAATTTGGATTATCCTTTAAAATATAGTCAGCAGCTCTACCTACAATTACACAATTTCCACTATTTGCAATCTCCTTTATTACTTTTGCTTGCTTTATAATAGCTCCTTTATTTGCATCTAATGAAAGGAAATCTCTATATAAAGATTCTTCATCATTTTTATTTTCGACTAAAGCATTTTTTACAGCAAATTCTTTAATTTCTTCTTTGGCATAAAATCGTATTCCTAATTGCTTTGCAACTTTTCTTGCAATTTCTTTACCATTTGTACCATGTTCACGAGAAATCGCAATAACGAGATTTTTAGCACTCTCTGTTATTTTTATACCTTCCACTTTTTCTTTATATGATTTCTTTAATATAAATAAAGATATAATTGCTGTTAAAACCTCTGCAATTGGGAAAGTCCACCAAACAATATTTGTAACATTATCTGATAAAGTAAATAAATATGCTATTGGGAATACAAATATAACTAGTCTTAACAGAGATATCCATAATGGTCTTCCTGCATATCCTAAAGATTGTAAAATCCCTTGTACAGCAACAGAAAATCCCATAAAAATATATCCAATACTTGCAATTCTAAGTGCTGTAACACAAATATTAATAATTTCTGTTGTACTGCCTCCTGCTAAGCCAAATAAATTTGATAAAGGCCTTGCTAAAATTTCAAATATAATTGTTAATATAAATGTAACAATTAAAGTATCAATAATTCCATATTTAATACAATCATCTATTCTTCCCTTATCTTTTAAGCCATAATTAAATGATAAAATAGAAATAATTGTATTTGATAAACCAAATGCAGAAAATAATGCTATTTGTTGAACTTTATAGTATATTCCAAATGAACCTACTAAAATTGTTTGATCAGCATGTGCTAAATTAAGTATGGCGTTCATTCCTGCCATCATAACTGCAAGTAATCCCTGCATTATGGCTGCAGATATACCAATATTATAGATACCTTTAATTATATTAATATCTGGTTTTATATATTTTATATTTCCGTTTATTTCTTTATTTAATGAATAATGGAATATCATCGCAAGTACTAAAGAAACAATTTGTCCTATTACAGTAGCCCATGCAGCTCCTGCTACTCCCATTCCTAATGGAAATATAAAAACATAATCTAATACAATATTTGTAAGTGCTCCTGATATTTGTGCTATTGTTGAAAATATAGTCTTACCGGTTGACTGTAAAAACCTTTCATAAACTGTATAACCAATAGACCCTATTGATACACAAGTACAAATTTGTAAATAGGTTGTTCCCATAGAAATAACTTCTTCGTTCCCACCAGCAAACAATGAGATAAACCATTTAGAGCCAAATATTCCAAATAATAAAAATACAAAAAATATACATATGCTAAGAAAAATTCCATTTCCAGCTACTTTGTTAACTTTTTCGTTATCTTTTTCGCCAAGACTCTTTGATAATAACGCATTTAATCCAACACCTGTACCTACACCAACAGCAATAATTAATATTTGTATAGGAAAAGCCAGTGTTAAAGCTTGATTAGCCAATGCACCCTTTTCTCCCATATTTGTTACAAATATACTATCAACAACATTGTATAATGCTTGTAGCACCATAGATATTATCATAGGTAAACCCATTTTCCAAAACAACTTCTTCATAGGTGCGACAGCCATTTTATTTTGTTTTACTTCTTCCATAACTCCTCCTTCTATCTTTACATAAAAAAATAAGGCATAAATCCAACAACTGGATTTACGCCTTTTAGCCACACGCCTGTTTGTATTCTAACATATTTTTTTTGTTTTTACAAGTTTAATTTTTAAATTTTAGCATTTAATTTTTCTATTACTTCTAAATTAGCCTGTCTTTTTATTTTGCTGGTTGTAGTTTTTATTAATGGTTCTTCAGAAATTAGTATTCCCCTTATAGCTTTATATTTTGGCATTACTTTATTTACTTCTTTAATTTTATCTGCTAAAACCTTATAAATTTCTTCATCTGTTTCTACTTTATATGCTTCTTTCATAATTTCTCTGTCAAATATAATCTTTACATTTATTTTTATATCTTCTTTATCATCAGATTGTTGTTTTCCAAATATAAAGGATTCTTTTACACCTTCTATTTTATTTACTAATGCTTCCATTTCTTCTGGAAATATATTTTTACCATTTTTTAAAACAATTACACTCTTTTTTCTTCCACAAATAAATATATAACCATCTTCATCCATTTTAGCTAAATCACCTGTATGGAACCATCCATCTTCCATTACTTCCTCTGTAGCTTTTTTATCATTATAATATCCAAGCATAACATTTGGTCCTTTTACAACTAATTCTCCCATACCTTCATCATTCGCATCATCAATTCTTGCTTGAATATGTGGAAGTGGTTTTCCTATTGAGCCAACTCTAAAGTTTTCATTTGTTTCTACACCAATAACAGGAGATGTCTCTGTTAATCCATAACCTTGGCATAAATTAACTCCCCAAGCTCTAAAAGCTTCTTCTACTTCTTTATCTAGCGCAGCAGCTCCACTAACAAATAATTTTATATTTCCACCAAATATATTATGAATATCTTTAAATATTTCTTTTTTCTCTGCCATTGTTTTGTCTTTGTTTGCTTCCATAAGTTTCTTAACTGCTTCAAGTTTTCCTTCTTTTTCTAGAGTTTTTATTATATTTTTATACATACTCTCATAAATTGCAGGAACAAATGATGTAAATGTTATTTTATATTCATTTAAATTTTGTACTATATGTCTTATTCCTTCACAAAAAGATCTTTCTGCTCCTATATATAATGAATATAGCATACCAACAGTACATTCAAATACGTGGTGCAAAGGTAAAAAAGATAATATTCTGTCATTTGAATTTATATCTAATACAGATGCAAAATCCATTAGATTTGAAACTAAATTTCTATGAGAAAGTGCTACTACTTTTGATTTTGATGTTGTTCCTGATGTAAATAACATAATATTCATTTCTTCTGGATTTATTTTAGCATCTAAAAATTCTCTATTTCCGGCATCAATTAATTCTTTTCCCTTTTCTATTAATTCTTTTTGTGAATAAATTCCTTCTTTATGTACATCTGAATCCATAGATATTAAATGTTTTAATTTATTTTTATCATCATATTTTATTTTTTCAACAGTTTCTTCATATTTTTTTGTATAAAAAATTGCTTCAACTTCTGATCTTTCTATTAATTCTTCTAATTCATTTGCTGGTAAAGATTTATCTAATGGAACTACAATTCCTGTACCACATACAACTGATAAATATGCAAGTTCCCATTCATATCTATTTTCACCTATAACAGCAATTCTTTTACCTTTTAATCCCAAACTAATTAATGCTGTTCCTAAATAATTTATCATATCTCTTATTTCGCTATGTGTATATGTTTTATATTTTCCTTCTTCAATTTTTATTTTGTATCCTGGTCTTTCTCCATATAATTTTCCTGTTTTATTTAACATATCTTTTAAATCTCTTACTTCTAAAATCTCTTTGCTCATTTTCTTCCCCCTACTATTGTTTTATTTAAAATATCTCGTCTATTATACCATAAAAATAATAAATGTCATCTGTTTTTTATATTATTTAATTTTCTATGTTCTTTCATCATTAAAATTTTTCTATTTTATTATCCATTTTATTCCTTTTGCTACCCTTAAAATTGTATTTTGAAAATGATTTCCCACATTCATTTCGTAAATCGTTTTTATTCCTTTACTTCTGTATATTTCTTCTATTTTTATAGTATTTTCTCCAACTGTAGAAAACACTTTATTTTTGACTTTACTTTCTTTATTTCCTAATGAAAAATATATATCTTTAACATTTGGTGATATATTATTTTTTTCAACAAAATCTACGAAATCAGGAAACCAAAATGATCCCGAAGCAGATACTATTTTTGTAAATATATTTGTTTTATATCCAGAATAAACAGAAAATAAACCTGCTAAAGAATAACCAGCTATTGAAAAATATTTTATATTTACCTTTAAAGTATTTTTTATATATTCTTCAACAATTGGAATAATTTTATTTATTAGTATTATTATATAGTCATCTGCTTTCCCTAGACAATCTGAAGAATCTTTATTCAATTTAGGAGCAAACCATGGTGACAAATCATTATTCCAATCTAAATTTGATATAGCAACTAAAATGAAATTTTTACATTGTATATTAACACATTCTTTAAAAACATATTGTCCTTCATCATTATATGTATTAAGTATTACAACTGGCAATTCTTCTTCAAGATTATTGCAATAAATTTGTATATTTTTATTATCAATTATAAATTCCTTTAACATTATAAAATATTCTCCTATGCTTGTTTTACATTGGCATAATAACATAAAAGTATCTAATTATCAATTAAATATATTTATGTTTTGGGATTAAATCTCCCATAGCATTGTATATTCTTTTTCATTAGTATTTTCATCAAACTTTTCTTCAATAATTATAAAAGCATTTTTCTTATAAAAGCTAATAGCTTTTTTATTCTTTTTATATACATTTAATGTTAATCTCTTTTTGTTTCTTTTCACTTTATTTAATAAAGCGGTTCCAATTCCTTTGTTTTGACTAGTAGTATCTATAAAAATTCCCTCAATATAATTATTATTTATTCCTATAAAACCTTCTATCTTATTTTTATTTGTATATACATATATTTCTGAATCAGGAAGAACTTTTTTTACATATTCATAATTATTCTCCCAATATTCCTTTGAAATAAAATAATGTGCTTTTATATTTTCTTTCTTCCAAATTTGCATTATTGCATCTATATCTTTTTTATTAAATTTTTCTATCATATATTTTTTATGATTTTTAGCTAAAATTAATCATATCCTCCTTTCATTGTATAATTTATGATTAACCATATTAAAAATTATACATATAATATTCAGAGAGGTATTAGATATGCAAGATTGTGAATTTGTAATTTTTATTTCGAGTTTGGCATGTGCTATTGCTAAAGATAAATCACAAAAAGAAATAAATATTTTATCTGCTTTTTTTACTCAACTTCGGAGATACACTAGCTACTCTTTCTACATTAAGTACAGACGATAATTAATTATTTATTGATTTAATTAATGCCTAACCTTTTAGCATAATTCACTCCTTTATCATCTTTTTCTACTTTTAAGACAAATTTAAATTTGTTTAATTCTGTTGATAAGTAAAAATCTCTTTCTGGGAAAATGTCCTGTAATTTCGGATCAAAAAATCTTTTTCCAGCTATATTTTTTAAATCTTCAATTTTTTTATCTAAATTAAGCTTTTTCCCTTCCAATAAGCTTTTTATGTATTCTGCACATAAAGTATCTTCCTTAGCTTCTGATTTGCCTCCATTCCCCATACAAACTAATGAAACATCTTCTGGATTTTGCATTTTTATATATTCAGCTATAGCTTTAGCATTAACTAAACTTCCCGTTAAAATCTCTTTGGCATTTTTAGCATTTGCAATTCCTTGAGTACCTGCACTAGTAGTATGTACAACTGTTTTTCCAGTAAAATTTATCTTTTCTATTTGAGATGGTGAATTTCCATAGTCAAAACCATCTAACATTATTCCATGTCTTTCGCCAATTAATATACAATCCTTGTGTTTTTCTTTATAATCATATGCTATTTGCTTGTCTCCAACTGGTATTAATTTTTTTACGCCATTATTTACCAAATATGCTTCTACAGTAAAAGCTCTAAAAACATCTATAATAACAGCTAAACCAGTTGCTTGTTTTGCACCTTCTATTAGTTGCAAAATTTTAATATTCATAAATTACCACTCTTTTCTTTATTAAATAAGGATGGAAGTAACATGTACAGGAATTACATTTTCTTTAATCATTTGAACTTCCCTTAATACATCAATACTATCATCTATTAAAACTATAATTTTATCTTTTGTAATATTCTTTTCTATGTATTCGGCCTTTACAAGATTCCTATTTTCTCTAGTATAATCTCCAGATTCCTCTGAAAAAATAATTCTATCATTTTTGTCTATAAATGGCATATAAATATTTAACCATTCGTTTTTCTCGTCTCTCATTTGATTTGTTTTTGAACAGCTTAATATTTTAAATTTAATTAATGGAAATCTATTTTTTATTTCTTCTATCCTATCAATTACTGGGATTATTGGTTTCTTATTTAAATATACTCCCTTTTGGGTATAGCTACCCTTTTTATCAAATAAAAGTTCTACAATTGTGCCATCCATATCCAAATAAATTTCGATATTTTTATTTTTTTTATAAATATTATCTATTTTTTCTATAAAATCCATTTTGACTCCTCATAAATATTTTTATTTTAAATTATCTTTTAAATAATCTAAAAACTCCTGTATTTTCTTTTCATTTCCTGTCCCAGATAATTTAAAATATTGCTTATTTTTTAATTCATCCGGCATGCAATTCTTTCCCGAATAATGATTAGGAAAATCATGAATATCATCTAAACCTATTCCTCTACCAAGTTTATATGCATTTTTATAACTTGAATCTTGTAAAAATGACGGAATAGGAATATTTCCAGTTTTCTCTACATCTTTCATAGCATTCAAAATTCCATATACAGTAGAAGATTTTGGAGAACAGCAAACATATAATGATGCATGTGCTAATATTTTTGCAGACTCTGGCATTCCTACTCTTTCGACTGCAAGCATAGCAGTCGTTGCAACTTCTAAAGCTTCAGAATTTGCAAGTCCTACATCTTCTGATGCACATACACAAATTCTTCTTGCAATATATTTAATATCTTCTCCAGCAACTAACATTCTTGCAAGATAATATAAAGTAGCATCTGGATCTGTATGTTTCATAGATTCTATGAAAGCTGAAATTGCATTATAATGGTTATCTCCATTAACATCATATCTTATTGCTTTTTTCTGAATACACTCTTCTGCAACTTCAAGAGTTATATGTAAGCTTCCATCACTTTCAGGAGTTGTAGTTAAATATGCTAATTCTAACGCATTTAAAACACTTCTGGCATCTCCATTTGCCATGTCGGCTAAAAATTCTTTTGCATCATCGTCAATAGATATATCTATTTCGCCCAATCCTTTTTCTTTATCTTTTAATGCTCTATCCATTATGTCTATCAAATCATTTTTTTCTAATGGCTTTAATTCAAATATTCTACATCTTGAAAGCAATGCATTATTCACTTCAAAATATGGATTTTCTGTAGTTGCACCAATCAAAGTCACCACGCCATCCTCAACGAATGGAAGCAAATAATCTTGTTGATTTTTATTAAATCTATGTATCTCGTCTATGAATAATATTGTTTTCTTTTTATATGCTCCATAATTAAATTTAGCATCTTCTATAATTTTTTCCACATCTTTAATTCCTGCATTTGTTGCATTTAGTTTACTAAAATATGAGTCTGTTGTATTGGCTATAACTTTCGCAATAGTAGTTTTCCCTGTCCCTGGTGGTCCATATAATATTATTGATCCTAATCTATCTGCTTTTATTGCTCTATAAAGTAATTTATCCTTTCCGATTATATGTTGTTGTCCCACAATTTCATCCAATTTTAATGGTCTCATTCTACTTGCAAGAGGCGCCTGCCTAATATCATTACTATCTTCAAATAAATTGAAATTTTTCATTATTATCCCTACTTATTTCTCTTAATATTCTAATACCGAACTAGTTTTGGCGTACCTAAATTATTTTTTAAAATTATTACTTATTTTTTAAGGACATATACTAACCATTTGTTATTATTGGCTCCACCTTCCTTATAAAAATCGCAAATTTTATATCCGGTCTTAGTAATAATTTCATTTAATTCATTTTCACTAAAATATTTGTAGTAGCGTTTAGCTCCCATATGATATTCGTTAGAAAAATCAACCCATTCTTCATCAACATTTTTAATTTCACGATTTATTGCATTAAATATAAATAGTCCACCATTTTCTAGTGTTTCATAAGTTTTTTGTAAAACAATTTGTGCATCTTCTTTAGTAAAATGAACAAAGACTCTCCAACAAAAGATTGCAAAATATTTTTCTGTAAATTCATCTTCTAATGCATTAAATTTAATTGTTTTTAAACCTTTAGATTTAATCTCATTAATAAATACATCTGCCATATCACTTGCTGTTACATCATATCCTAAATCTTTAATATATTTTGCATTTAATCCATCTCCAGAACCAATCTCGAAAACTTTTGCATCTTTAGGTAATAATTCCATATTTTTCTTAATAAATCCTTCTAATTTCTCACGTTTGCGTTTGGCTTTATCCGGATCAAGATTATTATGTTTAATACTTGTTTTTAAATATACATCAGCTTTTTGGTCATATATTTTAAGAGTTTCTTTATTTTCTTTACTCATACTTCTTCCTCCATATATCTTGATTTGCATCATAACCTATTTAGTTTTGTTTTATAAATGTATATTCTCCATCTGGAATTTTATAATCTTGTAAATCTGCATTAATGATGTCTTTTGCTTTTATATCTATTTTTATGCTATTATAATCATATTCTATATCATTAAAGCTATAATTTGCTATAGAATATTCATTTTCGTTATTTATTAGCTCTATATTTTTATACTCGGTATTCCAAATTCCCCATAATTCTTCGCTTGCATGAACTGATCCATTTGGATAATACATCAAATAATAATATATCTCATCATCTTGTTTTATCAATTCAAAATTAATAGTATTATCACCGTTTTCCCATAAATAGTCACCTAAATAACTCTCATTAAATTCATTTATATCATTCTCCAATTTAGGATTTTCTAAAACATTAGATGTATTAGTATTTTCCCCTATAGTAGAAATGTTACTATTTATTTGATTTTTATTATTAATGCTGTTCTTATTCATAAATATTATAAGTATAATGGCTATAATAATTAGTATTCCAATCACTATTTTAATTAATATTTTCCTTTTCATATTGCATTCTCCTTTTATTTATATACCTAATAGTAGAAAAGCAGGTAAATTAAAACAAAATTACCTGCTTTATAAAAACTATTTTATTAAATTGATTCCTCCATTTTTTAAACTTTTTTGAACATCTATTACTCTTTGATTAGAAGAACCTTTCCATTTTAATGTTGGATCATGTAATTCATCTTCATAATTTCCATCAACTAAGACATCTATATATTTTAAAGCTTCTTTATCCTTTATTTGCTCAAATTTATAACCTGACCAAGCCCATACATTTTTTTCTGGATATTTTTCTTTGAATGCTTTTGCAAGCTTCGCGGTTCCTTCTATATTAACTGGTGCCATTGGCTCTCCTCCTAATATAGATAATCCTTTTACTTCATTTTTATTACTTAGTTCTAATACTTTATCAATCGTTTCTTGTGTAAATTCCTTTCCACCTTCAAAATCCCATGTTTCAGGATTAAAACAATTTTTACAATGAAAAGGACAACCTTGCATAAATATAGATACTCTAACTCCTGGTCCGTTTGATATATCCATTTTTCTAATTAAGTTGTATCTCATAATGATTATGCCTCCTTATTATCAATATGTAAAACCCTTTCTTTTATTTCTTGAGTTCTTCCTTTATTCCAGAAGTTTGTTCCAATATATCCGCAGGTACGTCTTGCAACATTTAATGTATTATGATCTCTATTTCCACAGTTTGGGCAGTACCATTCTAAATTATCATCAATTAATATTTCTCCTGTATAACCACATTTTTGGCAATAATCAGATTTAGTATTAAGTTCTGCATACATGATATTATCATAAATAAATTGTATAACTTCAATTACAGCATCTATATTTCCTTGTAAATTTGGAGTCTCTACATAAGAAATAGCTCCACCTGGACTTAATCTTTGGAATTCACTTTCTAATTTTAATTTAGAAAATGCGTCTATTTCTTCAAATACAGGAACATGGTATGAATTTGTAATATATCCTCTATCTGTAATTCCTTTTACTGTTCCAAATCTTTCTTTTAAGCATTTAGCAAATTTGTATGTTGTTGACTCTATTGGTGAACCATAAACAGAATAATCAATATCTTCCTCTGCTTTCCATTTGTTAGTAGCATCATTTAAATGTTGCATAACTTTTAAACCAAATTCTTTTCCAGGTCCATTATCTGTATGGCTATGATCTGTCATAACTTTAACACATTCATATAATCCTGCATATCCAAGTGAAATTGTTGAATATCCATGATGTAATAATTCGTGTATAGATTCACCTTTTTCAAGTCTTGCTAATGCCCCATGTTGCCATAAAATAGGTGCTACATCACTTGTTACTTTACTTAATCTTTTATGTCTTATTTGTAATGCTCTATGGCATAACTCTAATCTTTCATCAAATATTTTCCAGAATTGATCCATGTCACCATCAGCAGAAAGTGCAATATCTGGTAAGTTTAATGTAACAACACCTTGATTAAATCTTCCATAATATTTTCCTTTTCCTTCTACATAATTTTTAGCCTTTGCTATATTTCCAAGATGCATTGTTCTATCAGGTGTTAAGAAAGATCTACAACCCATACATGGATAACATTCTCCATTTCCTAATTCATTTTTCTTTAATTGTAGCATTACTTTTTCTGATATATAATCTGGTACCATTCTCTTTGCTGTACATTCAGCAGCAAGTTTTGTTAAATACCAATATTTGCTATCTTCATGAATATTATCTTCTTCAAGAACATATAGAAGTTTTGGAAACGCTGGTGTTATATATACGCCCTTCTCATTTTTAAATCCTAAAATTCTTTGTCTTAAAAATTCTTCAATTATCATTGCTAATTCTTCTTTGTATTCATCTGTTTCACCTAAATACATACAAACTGATAAGAATGGTGCTTGTCCATTTGTATTTGTCATAGAATTTACTTGATAATTAAATGTTTGTACACCGTCTTCAACTTCTTTTTTAGTATCTTGCATTGCATATTTTTCACAATCTTTTTTGCTGAAATTTCTTGCTTGATATTTTTTTAAGTATTTTTCATAACTTAATCTTACAAATGGAGCTAAATGTGTAAGTGATACTGTTGCACCACCATAACTTGATGATGTAACTGCTAAAATGATTTGTGTTGCTATCGTTGCTGCTGTTAAAAATCTATGTGGTTTTTCTATCATGACTCCATTTATTACTGTTCCATTTTGTAACATATCATCTAGGTTAATTAATTCACAATTATGAAGAGCATTTTGTGCAAAATAATCTGCATCATGAAAATGGATTATTCCTGCATCATGTGCTTCTACTATATCTTCAGGGAGTAAAAATCTTCTCGTAATATCAGTACTTGTAATTCCTGCTAAGTAATCTCTTTGTGTTGTAACTACTTCCGCATTTTTATTAGAATTTTCACTATTCCAATATTCGCTTTCTCCTTCAATTAATTCTTTAATTGATTTATCTGTTGTATTTGCTTTTCTTACTAATTCTCTAGTATATCTATATGTAATATATTTTTTAGCCAATTGATACTTGCCAAATTCCATTAATTTTTCTTCTATTATATCTTGAATATCCTCAACTAAAATTCTTTTTTTGTTTAGATCTTCAATATACTTTATTATTTCTTTTATTTCTTCTTTTGTTGCTTTTTCTCTTCCTCTTACCTCCTCATTTGCTTTTCCAATTGCTATCCTGATTTTTTCTGGATCATAATCTACAATATGTCCATCTCTTTTTACGATTTTCATTCTTTTGTTCCTCCCCTGATTATTTTTTTATTATTTATTACGTCTAAATCTTATATATAATTCTCTATATATACAAGTTGCACTTGCAACTTTTCTATTTTTTTGTTAAAATTTTTTCAGGTGATAAAAATGAGGCTTCCATTTGAAGGATTAACGAAATTGCAAATTGGCAAACTCCTTGTGTTACTAGGCGTTCACAGGTATAAGTATACTAAAGGTGAAGAGATCTTACCTACTATAAAAAATGAAAATATTATTGGGATTATCTTAGAAGGATTTGCCCAAATTATGAATATAGAGTACAATGGGAACGAAATAGTACAGGAAAATCTTGGAAAAGATAGTGTGTTTGGTACAACTATTTCTGCAACAAATAGTGAAAACTGCCAAATAATCGCAAAAGAAGATACAGAAGTACTTGTTATAGATTATATAAAACTTATAAACCCAGAAAATTTAAATCATAATTATTTTAATATATTTTTAAGTAATTTATTTGATATTATTAATACAAAATTTAGAGAAACAAATGAACGAGTAAAAATACTAGAAAAAAAACAAATACGTGAAAAATTATTAAAATATTTTGAAATAGAACATAAAAAAAGTCGTTCTAAGAATATATATTTAGATTCTTCTTTTAAAGATTTAGCTGATTATCTAGCTATTGATAGATCAGCAATGTTTAGAGAACTAAAACATTTAAAAGATGATAAGCTAATCGAAGTAAACGGCAGAAAAATACGAATTTTATACGAAATATAAACTTTAGGGACGTTCCTTAAAGTTCAAAGTGTGATCTTTAATATCAAAAAAATCCGTGGTAATACATGCGGATTTTCTTTTAATTTTTACTATATAGACTAAAAAGCAATTTTTTGATTTTTAATAAATAAAATTTTTATTTTCCAAAATATTTTTTTATTTCTTGCATCCTAGCAATTTGATCTACTTTAAAAGGGCATCTTTGGTTACAATGTCCACAGCTTATACAATCATAAGCTGTTTTTTCTAAATTTAAATAGTGGTCTTTTGCTAATTTATCACCTGCCACAGCTAAATCATAATATTTATTAATTAAACCAATATCAAGTTTCATAGGACATGGCATACAGTGATTACAATAAACACATTTCCCTGTTACATTAGCTGGAGCGAATTCGCCAAGAATAGAATAATCCTTTTCCTCATCAGTTGCAGTATTATATTCTAATATTTCCTTTAAATCATCCATTCCTCTTATTCCTGGAAGTACTGTTAATACACCTGGTCTATCTAAAGCATATTGTATACATTGTATTTTAGTTAATTTCTTACTAAATGGTGATGTTTTTTCGTCTAATAGTTGACCTCCTGAAAAAGGTTTCATAACAGATATTCCTATTCCTTCTGCCTCACATCTTTTATATAAACTTGTTCTTTCGTCAGTTGTTCCATTGGCATAATCGCCATGATGATAATCATATCCCGGATTAATACTAAACATTACCATATCAACCAACTTTGTATCTAATATTTCATTAATTAATTCTGGAGTGTGTGATGAAACTCCTATATGTTTTACGACTCCCTTTTCTTTTAATTCTAATATATAATCCAAAATACCATTTTTTACATAACTTTTCCAGTCACTCTCTTCATCTAAACAATGTATAAATCCATAATCTATATAATCTGTTCGTAATTCTTTTAATTGCCATGCAATTGATATTTTTACTGTGTCTAAATTAGTTGTCCAACCATATGTACCTGTTTCATAATTTGCTCCAAAATGAATTTGATAAATTACTTTATCTCTTTCGTTTTCAAAAGCCTCTCCATAATACGAAAAACATTTGGCATCTCCTGCTGCTAAGTCGAAATAATTAATTCCATTTTCGTAAGCATATTTTAATGTTTGTATTGCTTCTTCTTTATTAGAATTTGATATAGAACTTGATCCTATACCTATAACACTTATCTTATCACCAGTTCTTTTATTAATACGATAATCCATATATATTTCTCCTTTTCTTATTTTAGCTTTGAACTTTAAGGAACGTCCCTAAAAGTTCATTCCTAATAATCACTTTTCCATTAACTTCCATAATTGAATCTTCATTTATAATTTCTCCAACAGAATCAACAATTATTGTTCCTAATTTCGGATTCTTTATTGATAGTACATTTCCCTTTATATCTGCTTCTACTTCTGAATACTCGAAAGCTAAATCTGTATCTTCCATTGTACAATTTATTAATTTTAAATTCTTGCAATAGCAAAGTGGCTGTGTCCCAATAATTTTACAATTTATAAGTGTTAAACCTTCAGAAAACCAAGCTAAATATTCTCCCTTTACAATAGAATCCCTTACAGTTACATTTTTACTATGCCAGAAGGCATCTTTTGTATCTAATTTACAGTTTTTTATTTCTAAATTTTCCATATATTGAAAAGAATATTTCCCTTGAAATTCTATATTCTCTAATTTTACATTTTTGCTATCTAAAAAAATATATTCTGATGTTATTTTTGTGTCCTTCATATCTACATTATTACATTTCCAACCAAATTCCGGAGAAACTATTGTAGAATTTTTTATTATAGTATTATTACATTCTCTTAGCATTTTAATTCCATTTAGTATGCATCCATTTATTAATCCATTATCAGAATACCATATTGGTGCTCTTGTTTTTTCATCAAAGTTAGAATCTATTAATTCATATTTTTTTGCATGCCATAACGGATATCTTAATGAAAATGTACAATTTTGTACTAAAATATTTCTGGTTTCCTTTAAAACAGATTCTCCATCTTGAGGTCCTGCAAATGTACAATTTATAACCTCTGCATCTTTCAAATTATATAATGCTCTTTCTTCATCAAATGTTTTATTTTTAATTGTATTATTAATCTCCATATCTATTCCTTTCGTGTAAATTATTATATATTACTGTTATAATTAAATTTAACCTATATTTTTTTAATTTGCAAGCTCAAATCTAATATTTACACTTCCACTCCCAAGTTCAGATACAAACTCTTCTACATTATCTATTTTTCCTAAATTTGTATAGCTATATGAATTTTTAAAATCATCATAAAACACAACTAAACAATTATTACCATATAATTTGATATCACCTGCATATATCATACTTGGAATGGTACTATTTGTTGTTAAACTTGAATCTAAATAATTATACTTTTCATTGGAATGTAAGTCACTCATATTAAGCGTCATAGGGAAATTTTGTATTAATTCTTGTACAGTTTTGTTGTTTTCTAAAGTCGCAGTAAAATATTTATTATTTATTATTAAATTTATCCTTATTTCTTCACTATTCATTGTATTTATCTCCTTTTCTAAATCTGTTGTCTTTTCAGTAATATTATCTGCATTTATTACTTCATTTACTTCCAAGGCGGTTTCTTTATTTTCTTCTGAATTTACACCTATTGTTTCATTTGCTGTTTCATCACTAGCAGACTTAACAAATAAAACAATTATAACAATTACTATAACTAATATAAAAATTGAAATTAATATCTTTTTATTCATTTTTTCTCCCTTCTATTAATACCAATCATGTTTTTCATTACGATTAAGTTCTTCAATTTTTTTCATTTCTTCATCAGTCAGCTCAAAATCATATATTTGTGTATTTTCTTTTATATGTTCTGGATTACTTGAACCTGGAATTACTACTATTCCTCTTTGCAAATTCCATCTTAAAATAACTTGTGCTGATGTTACATTATGAGCATTTGATATCTCTACAATTGTTTCATCATTTAAAAGTTCGGAAGTATATCCTCTTCCTCCAAATGGATACCACCCTTGCATTACAATTCCTTTATTTTGAATATATGGTACTACGTCTAATTCTTGATAATATGGATGAATTTCATTTTGAACAAGAGCTGGCATTATCTCTATCTGCGGTAAAAACTCTTCTAATTCTTCTATATACCAATTTGAAAGACCAATAGAATGGATTTTTCCCTGTTGTACATATTTTTCCATTGCCTTATATGCTTTTACATCATTAGTTCCTGGATGATGTAATAACATCATATCAATATAGCCTATATCTAATTTTCTTAAAGCCATTTCTATAGCTTCTTCTGGATTATCAAATTGACTAGGATATATTTTAGTAATAACAAATATTTCTTCTCTTGGAATTCCAGAGTCTCTGATTGCTCTTCCTACCTCTTCTTCATTATTATACATATATGCTGTATCAATTAGCCTAACTCCAGAATTTAAAGCACTTATTATTGAGTCATAACATATATCTCCTGTTAAACTATATGTTCCTATGCCATTTAAAGGCATTTCATACCCACTATTTAATGTTACAGTTTTCGTTTCAAAATTAAATTCTTTAGGACTATTATTACTATTAGTAATTATATTTTGCATTTTCATTTCGTTACCCATCTCACTTTTTATATTATTTTGATAAATTAAACATCCTATTATAATTATCGCAATAATTACAATAATTAGAACTAAAATTTTCTTTTCCATAATCCCTTCCTTTCTTTAATTAATCTTACTTTTTTCGCGATTTTAATTTTCTTTTTTTAAGCTCATTATTAGATAATCTAATATGTCTATTTCTTTTTGATTTTTATGTATTGTCTTTAATAGCATTTCTCTATGTTTTCTAAGTAAATCATAGATTTTTTCAAACTCGTCCTTCTCTAATAAAGAAAAAAATTCTTCTGTTAGCTTCTGATTACAACCTGCATCTTGCAAATTTTCAATTAGATATTCTTTTTTATTCTTATTATAAATCAAATTTATCACCTTCTTAGTATATTATAATTATATTTTTTTATTGATAGCCAATACTTATTTTGAATGATTTATCATAGTCAAAAAGCATGGTAATATGATATAATGATTTTATTACTAATGCCAATAATGCTTTAAATTCAGGAGGATATATTATGGAACTTAGAGTATTAAAATATTTTTTAGAAGTTGCAAGAGAAGAAATATTACTGCTGCAGCCGAAAGTTTACATATAACTCAACCAACTCTTTCTAAACAAATTATGGATTTAGAAAATGAACTTGGAAAAAAATTATTTATTAGAGAAAAAAGAAGAATCATATTAACAGAAGATGGAATTCTTCTTCGTAAAAGAGCTAGCGAAATAATTGAATTAGTAGAAAAAACCGAATCTGAATTACAAAGAAATGATGAATTAATATTTGGAGATGTCTATATCGGATCTGCTGAAACCGATGGTATAAAAATAATTGCAAAATTATGTAAAAACTTACAAAATAAATATCCAAATATTCGTTATCATCTCTTTAGTGGTAATAGTCAAGATGTTCTAGAAAAACTAGATAAAGGGCTTATTGATTTTGCAATTTTGTTTGAGCCCTCTGAACTTAAAAAATATAATTATATTAAATTACCTGTATATAATAATTGAGGACTTTTAATGAGAACTGATAATTCTTTAGCCAAACATAAATATATAAGTCCTAAAGATCTTTTAAATATTCCATTAATTTTTTCTAAACAAGCTCTTGATAATAATGAACTTACTGGTTGGTTTGGATATAATATAGAAAAATTAAATATAGTCGCAACATATAATTTAATATATAATGCTTCTTTCTTTGTGGAAGAAGGGATTGGAAGTGCATTAACTTTAGATAATTTAGTAAATAATTCTAAACTATGTTTTAAACCTCTTGAACCAAATTTAAAGTCAAATTTAGTTATGGTTTGGAAAAAATATCAAATATTTTCTAGAGCTTCGCAAACATTTTTGGATGAACTGCAAAATGAACTCCAGAGCGTCCCTAAAGTTCAAATTGGCTATTATAAAGTTCTGCATAAGCTCCATTTTGTTCTAGTAATTTTTTATGATTTCCTTGCTCTATTATTGTTCCATTTTTCATAACAAAAATCATATCTGCATCTACAATTGTAGATAACCTATGTGCTATTACGAAACTTGTTCTATTAGCCATAAGTGTTTGCATGGCCTTTACAATTTCTGTTTCTGTCCTTGTGTCGACACTTGAAGTTGCTTCATCTAATATCAACACACTAGGATTGCAAAGCATTACACGAGCAATCGTTAATTGATGCTAAAACTCGGTTAGCTGCTTTTTCACTTTTAACAAGTATTATACAATCATCTGCGTATCTTACAAAGTTTAGTCCTCTTACCTCTAGTTCCTTATCGAGTTCATTTAACATTATATTGCTTAGTAATGGACTTAAATTTCCTCCTTGCGGTGTTCCTACTTCTGTTGCTTTTACTATTCCTTTTTCCATTACCCCTGCACTTAGATATTTTCTTATTAATGATACTACGTCTCCATCTTTTATTGTCTTTCCTATTATTGTTATTAATCTATCCTGATTTACTGTATCAAAGAACCTTTCTAAGTCAATGTCTACTATCCATTCATACCCATCGTTTACATATTCTAATGCCCTTATCACTGCTTGTTCACAACTTCTATTTGGTCTAAATCCAAAGCTATTATCATTAAATTGCTTTTCAAATATTGGGCTTATTATCTGTACAATTGCTTGTTGTATTATTCTGTCTGTAACTGTTGGTATGCCTAGATTTCTCTTTTTGCCATTCTCTTTGGGTATTTGAACTCTTTTCACAGGTTGTGGTTTGTATCTTCTTTTCCTTATTTGATTTATTATTCTGTCTTTGTTTTCTTTTAGATAATCAATTTCTTCTTCTACTGTTATTCCGTCAACTCCTGCTACTCCTTTGTTTGATACTACTTTCTTGTATGCCTTGTTTAAATTGTTTGGGTTAAGTATTTCTTCTAAAAGTTCCATATCTGTCTCCTCTTTTCCTTTCCGTAGATAGATAAATCATTGATTTTGAGTAACCATTTGAGATACGCTCATACTCTCCTCATTAACACATTCTAACTATTATCTACCACTAAATTTTAGGTAGTGAAAACACTACAAATTGTTCAGTCCTTCAAAAAATTTTCTACTATGACCTCTGCTGACTTCTTGTGATAAACCTTTTCCGACCGTATTTTGTTCTATGTACTCCTCGTCGTTTCCTAACTACTCTACGTCCACAAGACCTCACAGGGTAAGTCGTTTAACTTTCCTCATTTACTCGCTTGATTTACTGCATAAGGTTACGTATATCTTTTGGGCTTTGACTTGTAATGTAGCCTTACCCTCTTATACAGCCTTAGTATCAAGTTTTTGTACATCGAGCCATGATTTTGATACACACTTCCTCTACTTTCATCTCACGATGAATAGCTTGTGTTTCTCTATGTGGTTGGCGATATCTACCTCCACTACGGACTTTCACCGACTAGCCAAACGACATGCCTGTCGCACATTTAAAAAAAGCACATTTCTATAAAAAATGTGCTTTTTGATTTTCATATCTCCTACTTTCCAATATTTATAAAATTAAACACTTTCGTATTTATTCTTCTAAAATTAATTAACTACTTTTTGATGGCGGTACAAGATATTCTATACATTGCTTTTTAATATGTATTGTTACTTCATCTTTTGCTCCACCATATTCTCCATCTATTGAAAGATCTATTGGTTTATTACATTTTATGTTTAAATTTGATGTTTGCAAATAATATATACAATCATCTTCCAGCTTTCCTCTTAATACCTTTAATATTAGATTTATCATTTGCAAAAAGTTTTTAGGTTTTTTTACAAAAACTGCTTCAAATTTTCCATCATCCAATTTTATTAATTTCTTTTTAAACAAATTAAATCCACCTATATACTTTGAATTACTTATACTTCCATAAATAAATTCATCTTCTATTTTTGTTTCTTCTGTTTGTATCTGTAATTTATATGTTTTATAATTAAATATATTTTTTATTCCATAAAGCACATATGCTAATCTTCCAATTTTTTGCTTTAACTTTTTGTTTGTTTTATAAGATGATTCAGAAAATAATCCAAATGCTACAACATAATTAAAAACTTTCTCATTTATTATACCTAAATCTACTTTTTTAGGACAATATCTACCTATATTTTTTGATAAATGCAATTTGTTAAATGAAATATTTAAGCTATTTGCAAAATCATTAGTAGTTCCACCTGGTATAAAACCTACTGGAACATTTATATTTGCATAATTAATTCCTTGAACTGCTTGATTTAAAGTTCCATCTCCTCCACATATAACAATTATATCAAATTTTTCTTTACAATTTTTTATAATGCTTCCTGCATCATTTTCGATTGATGTATATTTTATTTCTGTCTGGAAATTGGACTTTTCAAAATTTTCTTTAATTTGCGGTATATATTTTTCAATATTCCTTTTTCCTGATACTGGATTAACTATTATCAATACTCTATAATTCATTTATTTATACATTCCTTTTTCATTAATTTACTTTTAAATACATTTTACATCAAAATCTTTTTTACAAGAAGGACATGTGCATACATGTTTACCTTTCTTTCTTGGTAGTCTTATTTCTGCTTTGCAATTAGGGCATCTTCTATATATGTGTGTTTTTCTATCATTCCATTTTCTTTTTTGAAGTTTTATTTTTTCTTTAACTTTATCTCTTAATTTTAAATATTTCATATTCTCACTTTGTCTTTTATAGATATCTCGTGAAAATAATCTATATATCATAAAAATACAAATTAACATTTCCAAAAGATATATAATTGGATTTCTTAAAAATATGCCCAAAATAGCAATTATCCAAAACAAGATAAATAAAAATTTATATAATTCATCTATTCCATATCTACCTTGTAAAAAATTAAACATTTTACCAATAAATTTATTCATAATCTTACTTCTCCTTTAACACATAAATCCTGGTCTACAACAACAATTACAAATTGTATCTGCAACACACCACCAAAAGCATATGTTCTGCATATCAAATGGTCTTCCATATGTTCTGCTTCTTTCTTTATATACATTTCCTCCATTTTGTATCTGATTATATAATTCTTGATATCTTAAATTATTTGGTTCCATTTGTACTGCTATCTTTGCATGATTTAAAGCTGTTATCCTATTATTAGTATAGTAATTTGCAATACTACTTAAATAATACCATTCAGCTGTTTTATTTTGAATTTCAGAAAGTACTCTTAATGCTTCCCTATACATTCCAACTTGTATAAAATGACTTGCTACTTGGTAGAGATTTGCACCTTCATTATTATTGTATGAATCATTTTGACTATTTGAATATCCATTATACTGATTCACATTACCATTTTTTATTTGATCATATGCTTCATTTATCTCTCTCATTTTTCTTGCAGCCTCTTCATCTCCTGGATGTAAATCTGGATGATATTTTTTTACTAATTTTCTATAAGCTTTTGTGACTTCTTCGTCAGTTGCTCCATATGATAGTCCTAATATTTCGTAAGGATTTTGTATCATCTATTTTTCTCCCTTCTTTTTGTGTATTTCATATTTTGTCCATATACCTGAATACAGAATATTCTCGATTATTTTACTTGAAATGTTTAGTTCTTTGTAATTTTCCATGCAATCTGATAAAAGCAAATTAAGCATATCATCAAATTCTGTTTTTGAGTTTGTAATTAATGGATTATATTTTTTCTTTTTTATATCTTTTTCAAAATCTATACAAGCATCCAATATATAGATAAACTTTCCTAGTGAATCCCCAAATTTTCTTAATTTTTCTTCGTGTTCATCATCATATGGTACAAATATTTCTCCAAATAATTTGCCACAACAATTTGCTGATAAATCTGGATTTATGATATTTTTAGTTTCTAAATCATTTAATTCTTTTAAACTATTTTGTACAATTTCAGCTTTTTTAGGATATTGCTTACACACTTTTTTAAAACTCTTTTTTATTAGTTTTGCATAGCAATTAGCAAATACATTTTTATCATCTTGCCAATCATCAATTAAATTATAATATGATAATAAAATATTCATATCTGCTACATAATCTACAAATTTGCCCTCAATATAAGTATGTTTATTAATAGGATGCATCATACATCTACATTCTAATTTTTTGTTTTTTTCCTTATAAACTTCATTTAATAATAAAATTAAAAAAGTCATATCATAATTTAATGTCATCATACTTATATTATTGTGATTTTTTTGTAATGCTTTACATAATCCGCAATAACATTCTCTATAGTATTTTTTATCTATATCATCTAATAAATTGGGATTTGTAACTATATTTCCAAGCATTTTTGATCCTCCATCTTTATAATTTTGCATTTTCTAATATTTTGTTACATATTTTTATAAACTGATCTTTTTCATTAACAGAAATACCTTGGAATAATTGTTCTAATAATTGATTTTGTTCTTTTTCAAAAATTTGTATGATTTTTTCTGCCTTTTTAGTTAATTTTAAATGGAATTTTTTCTTATCATTATTATCTTGTATCCTTTTAATATATTTCTTATTTCTTAATGTTTCTACTGAGTATGATACATGTGATTTGGAAATCATAAGATTTTCTACAATATTTGTTGCAATATCTAATTTTTCATTTTTATATAAAAATAATAGTACTCTTATTTCATTTGAATTTAAATCAGTTTCTTTTGAAACCTTTATAAATAAATTATCAGCAACTTTTTTTAAAACCTGTATATCTTCCAGTAAAGTCATGCTTCCTCCTTTTGTTCGTTTTTGAACTAATGATAATAGTTTACTTGCTTTTATAGTATAAGTCAACAGTTGGTATGAATATTTCACATAAGTTTCACATAAAAATAGAATTCGTATCACGTTATATAAAATAATAATTATAAAAAAGAGCTACTTAAATCAACTTTAAATAGCTCTTTTATTTGATATTCTATATTGTTAAATTTTAAGTTTATGTCTACTCCTTGAACTTTAAGTAACGTCCTAAAAGTTCATTAGTCTCTTAATTTAGCTCCACATCTCTTATCTAGAGTCTTTAGTATGCTGTTCATTTTTTCATTTATTTGCTCAGATGTCATAGTAGTTCCTTCATTTAGTATTTTTACTTTTAATGTCACTGATTTCTTTCCTTCTGGAATTTGATTTCCTCTATATTCATCTACAAATTCGATTTCTTTTACCTTAGATTGAATACTTTCTTCAATCTCTTTCCAAGAGACTTGCTCATCGACTATAATTGATAAATCTTTTTCTACTAATGGTAGTTCTGGCAATCTTTCATATTCATTTGTTCTTGAAGCATATGGAACAAATTTATCTGTATTAATTTCAAACATTGCTACATTAGTTCTTTTTATTTTTGTATCTGCCATTACTTTTACAGAAACTAATCCTAATGTTCCAATTACTTCATTACCTTTAACTACATTTAAGTAAGCATTAACATCCGCCCAATATGGTTTCTCCATTTTTTCTAATTTAAGATCTTCCATATGGCAATATCTAGACATATTTTCGATTACTCCTTTTGCTTCATAGAATATTTCTTTTGCATCTTTTCCAACTATGCATCCTGTTAAATAATTCTTTTGAATTGGCAAAATTTCATCTTCTGAAGATGGTCTATAATCACCTTTTTCATAAACTTCTTCACAATCAAATAATCTAAATTCATCATAATATCTTAAGTTTTTAGAAACTGCTTCTAACATTCCTGGTATTAAAGAACTTCTTAAATAGGCTAAATCTGGTGCTGGTGGAGTCGCTAATTTTAAGCATTTATCCATATTTGTTCCAACTGCCTTAATATATTTTTCCTCAATCCATGGATATGTAAAAATTTCATAAAATCCACATCTAAATGCTAAATATTCTTTAATTCTTCTTTCTAATAAAACGTCATTTTGTTTTACAGAATGTTCAAAAGTTATAGTAATAGGTTTAGCCTCAAAACTATCAAAACTTAATATTCTTGCAATGTCTCCCATAACATCATCTTTAATTGTTACATCACCTGTTGATCTCCATGTTGGAACTATTACATCATATTCCCCATTATGTAATGATATTTCATATCCAAGAGCTGTTAAAATTTGTTCAATTTTTTCTTGTGGTATTTTCTTTCCTAATCTTGTATCTAAGAATTCTTCACTTACTTTTATTTCATTCTTCTTAGTTTCGTTTGGGTAAACATCTGCATATTTAATTATTTTGCTATCTGGAAATACTTCTTTAATTAATCTTAATGCTAAATTTAATCCTTCATCTACCCTTTGTGTATCAACACCTTTTTCAAATCTCATTGAAGCTTCTGTTTTTTCTGCAAATTTTTTATCTGTTTGTCTAACTGAATCTGCTGAGAAGTTTGCTACCTCTAATACAACTCCCTTTGTATCTGGTAATATAGAATCCTTCTTACCACCCTTAATTCCTGCTAATGCCATTGCATCATTTTCATCACATATTACTAAATCATCTGTTGAAAGTTCAATAAAATTATTATCTAATAATAATAATTTTTCATTTTCTTTAGCATTCCTTACTATTATTTTTTCTCCACTTACATGTGTTTTGTCAAAAGCATGAAGTGGCTGACCTACTGCCATCATTACATAATTTGTAATATCTACAATAGCATTTATTGGTCTTTGACCTACTTTTGATAATAATGATTGCATCCACATTGGAGATGGTTTTTCATATATACCATCTATTTCTACTGCTACATATCTATTACATTTAGTTGTATCTTTTATTTCTACACTGTATTCTGGTAACTTAGGTAATTCGTATTTTGGTAGTTCTTTTAATGGTGCATCATATATAGCTGATAATTCCCTTGCAATTCCATAATGTCCCCATAAATCTGGTCTATTAGATAAAGATTTATTATCTATTTCTAATACTGTATCATTCATTCCAAATAAATCAGCAACACTATCTCCTGGTTTGCAATCAAATCCTTTTAAATCAACTATTTCTTCTTCACCTTCGTTTGGGAAGAAATCGCTTAAATATACTTCTGTTGAAGCACAAATCATTCCATAGGAGCTTTCTCCTCTCATTTTTGTTTTTGTTATTTTAACAGGTTCTCCTTGACCATGCCAAACAACTTCTGCACCTGGTTTTGATACTACTACATATTCTCCAGCATAAAGATTAGAACCACCACATACAATTTGTACAGGTTCTTCTTCTCCAATATCTACCATACATATTCTTAATTTATCAGCATTTGGATGTTCTTTTATTTCTAAAATTTTTCCTACAACTATGTCATGAAATTTTTTAGCAATATTTAGGGTTTCTTCTACTTCTACTGTTCTTAATGTCATATCATAGGCAATTTGTTCATCTGTTAAGCCTTCAGGTAAATCAACATATTTTCTAATTAAATTTAATGATACTTTCATATTCAAAATCCTTTCTAATTAAATTGTTTTAAAAATCTTAAATCTCCACTATGGAATAAACGTACATCATCTACTCCATATCTCATCATTACTAATCTGTCTAATCCAATATTAATATAGAATCCTGTCCATTCGTCTGGATTTAATCCTGCTGATTTTAATACATTTGGATGAATTACACCACCTGGCATAACTTCTATCCATCCATTATGATTACATACTTTACATCCTTTTCCACCACATACTAAACATTCCATATCTATTTCATATCCTGGTTCAGTAAATGGAAAAAATCCTTCTCTCATTCTTGTTTTTATTTTTCTTCCAAAAACTTTTTCTAATATTGTTTGAATCATGACCATACCAGATGAAAAAGATATATCTTTATCAACTATTAATGCTTCATATTGGAAGAATGCTCTTTCATGTCTAGCATCAGTTGTTTCATTTCTATACACTTCTCCTGGATATACAAATCTTGCTGGAGCTCCATGCTTTAGTAAATATCTTACAGAACCACCTGTTAAATGTGGTCTTAAGCATAATCTTTCTGCACCTTCTTTATCTTCTGTTCCTTCAAGCCAATAAGTATCCATAGATTGACGTGCAGGATGGTTTTTAGCAAAATTCAAATTATCAAATGCATATTTTTCACTACTTATATCATCTTCGCTATATACTTCAAAACCTAAAGATAAAAATGCATCATTTAAGTCATGTTTCATTTGGGTTATTGGGTGAAGTGCTCCTCCACTTACTTTTTTTCCAGGAATGGTTAAATCAATTGGTTCATCTAATACACTCATAGAAGCAATAATTTCTTCTTCTTTTTCTTGTAAATTACCTAAAAAAGTATTTTTTATTTCTGTTGCCAACATTCCAATTGTCTTTTTCTCTTCTACTGATAAATCTTTCATAGTTTTTAGAACTTCTGATAATTCGCTTTTTTTACCAGTTAATTCTTTTCTAACTTCTTCAAGTTCAGCAATAGTTTTTACGTCTTTAATTTTTTCCAAACCTTTTGTTTTGATTTCTTCTAATCTCTCTTTCATACGCTCTATCCTTTCTAATATAGTAATTAGGAGACGGTCTTTTTTATTTTTAGATAGGAATATTATGACCGTCAATTCTCCCTATTTAATATGGCTTTTTATTTTGAATGCTTACTCGATCATTTTTTTAGCAATCAAAAAACGAGCAATCTTCCATAAAGGACGATTTGCTCGTGGTACCACCTTTTTTTATAGTATTTCTACTACCTCATTACAGATTAACGCTCTTACACGATTTGACTCCATTATTGAAATTCGTTAATTTGTCTTTCTATTGTAGCTTCCAGTCTATGACTACAATTCCCTGATTAGATTTACATACTAACTACTTTGATAATTTCTTCGTCAACATTTATTAATCTACTAAATTATATTGCCTTTTTTCCTATTTGTCAAATATTTATACTAAATTTGTTGCTTAGTAATACGTAAAATAAGACTTTATATAAATTACTATTAATCTATTACATCATAATCATCAATTACATCCTCACCATTATTTGGATTACATTTTAGGTATTTTGTCAAAATGGATACACCATAAAGGGCAGGTAGTTTTTGGCGAACTATCTGCCCTTTAATTTATATTGCTATTTTTTTAATTTTAAACCATCTTTAAAAGCTTCTCCTACTCTTTCAGTAACTTTATAGTATCCATGAGTATATGGATCAAATGCAATAGCATTAACTAACTCGATATCAACATTTTCTCCATTCATTACACTTTCATCAGCTGTTACATTTACCACTTTTCCTATTACTCCACAACCATATTCGTCATCTTGATATTCTATAAATTCACATTCAAAACAAATAGGAAATTCATTTATAATCGGTGCATCTACATTTTCTGATTTTGTAGCTGTTAATCCACTATTTTCAAATTTATTAGGAGTATTATTTCCTGATACAACTCCAAAATAATCTGCTTCAACAACATGTTTGCTATCAGCAATGCTTACTGTAAATGCTTTTCTTTTTTTAATATTTTTAACAGTCTTATGTGTTTCTGTTAAATTTAATATTACTTGATTTCTACTTAACATAGTTCCCCATGCTGCATTCATAACATCAATACTTCCATCTTCGTTATATGTTGCTATCATTAATACAGGCATTGGAAATATTGCTTCAGTAGTTTTAATATTTTTTCTCATTTTAAATTCCTCCTATTAAAATTTTGTAAATATTTCCGTTAGTACATTCCAACCTTCAGCTTTCGTTCTTAATATATAAATTCATATATTATTGACGATATAGTCTTCTATAGTAAATCTAAAATTGAATATTCATTATTATTTCCATACTTTCTTAAAATATTTACAACTGCATTATATAATGCTATAATTCCTTTGTAAAGTACTAACCTAAAGGAGAGTGTAACATGAAAGAATGTATAAAACCTAATATGAATTTTGAAGAAACTGGATTTGCATATAGTATGTCTTTAATATCTGGTAAATATAAATTATCTATTTTATATTCTTTAGCATTTTATGGTCCATTTAGATATAATGAACTAAAAAGATTTTTAGATCCGATTTCTTTTAAAACATTAACCTCTAATTTAAAAGATTTAGAAAACAATAAATTAATTATAAGAAAAGAATATCATGAAATACCGCCTAAAGTAGAATACTATTTATCCAATAAAGGAAAATCTTTAATGCCAATATTAGATCAATTATGCGATTGGGGTCAAAAAAATAAACAAGTTTAAATGATCTTGTTTATTTTTTATTAAAATTCATCTACTATATTCAATATATCTTTATCTATTGTTTCTATTATGATTTTATTTAAATCCCATTTATTTTAGCAATAAGTGTTTATTCTATCTTTGAACTTTAAGGAACGTCCCTAAAGTTCATTTAAAACTTTCTTTATGTCATCTTCAATTAATATACTTCTGTCATTAATATCTAAAAATGTACTACTGTTGTCTTTATTTATTCTAACTAGTTTCCAATTAGAGTTTTTATAAATCATTTGTTCAAACGGAATTCGTATAATTCCAGGAGTATTAAATCCCACTCCTAACTCCAATAATACAACATGTTTATCTTTAGTTGTATCTAAAAATTCTCCATATCTTTCATCTTGTTTATACCAATGCTCATCTTCTACGAAATATGCATCTTTCCTAATGTTTACATCCATTGTTTCTCCGCAAGCCGGACAAACAGGAACAAGTTCTGAAGGTATTTTACAATCATGAATATTTTGTAACATTTTTGATACTAAATCTTTCGCATCATATAACTTATTATGACAAGCATTACTACATTGAATATATCTATAACTTCCTTGTGTTGCAAATATCTTATTTTTATCAAATCCAGACTTATAAAATTGATCATCTACATTTGTAGTTATAACAAAGTAGTTTTTGCTTTTCACTATATCGAATAATTTTTTATATAGCTCTGTAGCTCCCATTCCGGTATCATTTACATATATGTGTTTTGCCCAATATGCCCATTTTTCTTCTTCTGTATCAAAATCATAGAATGAAGATGTATACATATCAGTAAAATTATATTTTTTAATAAAGTCTGCAAAATTATCTTCAAATCTTTTACCAAAATATTCGATTCCTGATGCTGTAGAAAGTCCCGAACCCGCACCTATTAGAACATATTCGGCTTCATCTATTAATTTATTAATTTCCGATATTTTGTTCATAAATTCTATAATCCTCCTCTTTATAAACATTAAATACTATTTTGTCAATCTTATCTTTATTTTCCTTTAAAAAGTTTTCTACTGCTGATATTGCAATTTTGCAAGCCTCATCTTGTGGAAATCTAAATTCTCCAGTTGATATACAAGGAAATGCAATAGTTCTTATTCCTTTTTGAATTGCTAACTTTAATGAATTTATATAACAATTGCTTAACTCTCTTTTCTCCTTTTCTGTTACTCTTTCATAAATTATTGGTCCAACTGTATGAATTACATATTTAGCCGGTAAATTATACCCGTTTGTAATAAAAGCTTTCCCAGTTGGAAGAAAATAATTTTTCTTCTTCATAATTTCATTACATTCAAGTCTAATTGATACTCCTGCATTACTTCCAATGATGTTGTCCACACAAGAGTGTAATGGTACAAAACAACCTAATCCCTGTGAATTTGCAGCATTTACAATAGCATCTATTTTTAAAGTAGTTATATCTCCTTTCCATAAACATATCTTATCATTGTATGGTAAATTAGGATTTTGAATTGTTTTTATGTCTACTACATTTGTAATATTCTTTTTATTGAGCTCTTCTTGTAAATACTCATTTTCAATTTTTAAATATTTTTCTGAAATTGGTTTTGCATCTCTTATATTACATAATGAACGGTATATTCTTTTTTTATCTTCATAAGATAATTTATTAATTTCTATAATTTCATTTCTTTCCTTTAACAAATAACCTATTAAATAATCTAATTTCTCCAAGATATCCCTCCTTTTGTTATAATAATTATACTCTCGTTTATTTTTATTGTTAAGTAGGCACTTTTTTGTAATATAGTTTCCTTTTAGATACTATTAGACATTTGGAATAATTATTACTTGTTTTTCAACAAAAAATCTCTTACTATACAATAAAAAAGGAACTACTTTGAATAAAATAGTTCCTTTTCATCCTACATATTATCTGTAACTACATGTAGAACTTTAAAAATAAAAGGGGATGTTTTTGTGCTTCCTGTATCATTACAGTAGCACCCTTAAAATAAAATAATTTATCTTAAGTATATAGTATTATATTTTTTGAAAGTATAGATATGGTAAATTTAAAGTAAATAAATTGTGAATTTTTATATTTTCTAACTAATACAAAAAATATAGATAAAATATATAATTATTAACATTAAACCACTTTTTCTATTTAGTTCACTATTTTTATTTATAGTCGTAACAAATTGTAAAAATATAGTTACAATCATCAAAATTATAATAGAAAAATTAAAATCTGTAGCAAATGTTAACGGATTAATTACTGCTCCTAATCCTATTAATAAGCACAAATTTATAATATTTGAACCCGAAATATTTCCTAAAAGTAAATCTGTTTCTTTTTTCCTTGCTGATATGATTCCAGTTATAATTTCTGGTAAAGCTGTTCCAAGAGCTACGATGGTAGTACCTATAAATCTTTCAGATAATCCTAATGTATTTGCTACAGCTACAGAATTATCAACAACAAAATCCGAACCTAATTTTAAACCTAAAATTCCTAAAATCGTATATATTATGATACTAAATATTGAATAATTCTCTTTAGATTTTACTTCTTTTATCATTTCTTCGTCTGCTTTTTCATTATGAATCTTCTTTTCTTCATAAATCGAATAAATTATATATAATATTGTACTAAAAATAAGTATAACACCTTGTCCTCTAGTAATTGTTTGTGCATCTCCAAGTTTTTCTGTATTTCCTAAAAATAATAGTAATAACATTGCAATCATACCAATTGGAAGATGTCTATTTATAATTCTTTTGTCAAATTTTACTGGTCTTATCAAACTTGTAATTCCTATTACAAATAAAAAATTGCAGATGCAACTACCTATTGCATTACCAATTATTAGGTCAGAGTGTCCATCTATTGCAGAAGTAATAGTAATAAAAATTTCTGGGAGAGATGTTCCCACAGCCAATATTGTTAAACCTATTACCATTTCTGATAATCCAAATTTTCTAGCTATACTTATATTCCTGCTTTTACTAAAAAATCTGCTCCTTTTATTAAAAATATGAATCCTATTATTATTGATATAATTTCTACTGCCAAATATTTTCTCCTTTCTTTTGTATTTTAACTACTTTTTCTTTAGTTGTTTCTTTCAATAGTATTTTTATTATTATATCTTAATTTAGTTTTTTTATAATATCATAAAACCAAGTAATCAGCAACTAATTACTTGGTTTATATTTTTATATTTATGAAGGTTAGTCAAACATATGTCACACTTTTTTGAAAAATATATACTTTGAGTACTCTATATTGTTATAACCGATTCTTCTTGACTTTTATATTTTTTTAGGAATTCCTTTGGACTCAACCATCCTAGTGGTCTCATTGGAAAATTATTATATTCTTTTCTCCAATCTGCTCCTCTTTTTCTTAAATCTTCTAAATTCCAAAATATCTTATTGTAGTAAAACCTTTCTTGGTCTTTCCTATGACTTCTTTCTACTCTTCCATTTTGCTTTGGTGTATGTGGCTTTATTGTTTTATATTCTATTCCTAATTCTTCTAATGTCTCTTCAAATAGCGTTTTTTTATTCTTTAAAAATGCCTGCCAGCTTAATCTATTTGTGAATTCAAATCCGTTATCTGTTTGTATTGTTTTTATTTCTATTTCATATTGTTCTCTGAAATATCTTACCATCCTTTTTACAAATTCACTCGACGTATATGTACTATGCTCATTTGTATACCATATATATCTTATTCTCGTGAATTCATCTATTCCTGTATATTGATAATATTTTTCTCCTTTTTCTTGTAGCTCTGGGCTCATACATTTCTTTGGTACATATTTTACATCTACTTGTACTTTCTCTCCTGGATATGTTCCTGTTACCCATTCACTTGACTCTCTCTCTTTTTTCTTACTTGGTGTTTTTTTATATATTCCTAGTCGTTGTAACACATGATACAATCCTTGCACTGTTCTTGTATATCCTGCTTCTCTTAATTTTACCCATAATACTACTAATCCCGTATCTTTATTATTGTTTTTGTAATTTTTTATCATTTTTATTTCTTCTTCTGTGTGTTGATTTGGATGATAATGTGGTCTTCTTGATCTATCCCTTAAGCTCTCTAAGGTACCATCATATCGTTTTCTCCATCTATATATTGTTCTTCTGCATTCGCAAAATTTTATTGCTGCTTTTGTTACTCCATATTTATATGAAAACTTTACTACAGACTCTTTATATTTTAACTTTTGTGTGATATTATTACCCATATGAGAGTACCTCCGATACCGTTTATTTGTGGTTATTTAAACAATATCATTTTTGGTACTCTCTTTCAATATTTTCAATATTGGTGTGACATATCTATTTTAAACCTATATTACTTGGTTTATATTTTTATATTTAATTATTTGGGAAAAAATATCCTGCTGTCATATCTAAATAATTTAATCCACTATATTCTGGGTATTCTGCTTTTACTTTTTCTTTAAATTCATTAGAATTTAAGCAATCTTTAGCAATTTTCTTAAGTTATTCAAGATATGCTATTTTTGTATCTACATCTTTTAATGTCTCTGGAGTATAATGACTAGAAAGTACAAAGTTATATCCCTTACCTTTATATTTTTTTAACTGTGATATTATCACATCTGCATGACCTTCACCTGCTACTATTGAATGGCAATCATGTCCTAGCATATGTGTATACACACAACCAATTTGAGGAAATTCAATTTCTATATTTTCATCATGATATGTAATGTTTAATTCAAATCCTCCTATATTTTCTTTATTATCTTTTAATGTGTCTGTAATTTCATGATATTCTTTTGCAAAGGTTCCTCCAAAAGACTGTTCAAATCCTGTTACTAAATTATGGATTGTTCCTTCTTTCATTGATTTTATTGTACCTTCTGAAGCATATCCTTTTACATCTTTAAAAATAGTTCCACCATTTGGATGATCAGAAAATACTTTTCCTACAATATTTTTTCCTATACCTTTTACATATGTTTCAAACTCTTGCAAATTATCATAAAATGCTGGGAATTCTATTAATAGCACATTATCTTTGTTTTCTAAAATATAACTTTCATCATACATTAAATCATTTGTTTGATAAGCATGTAATTTAATTTCTCCAAAATCATATACTTCTACATATCCTTTTTTTAAATTTACTTTTGTTTTTTCCATATAAATACACTCCTATCTCTATAAATGAACGATTATCTCTCGATATCTCCATTTATCTTATTTTTTTATTTTATATTAATTAAATTTAATAACATCTTTAATAGACACACTAAAAAGTGTACTTTTAATAATTTTATTTAATTTGAATTTACCTAGAATCTTTCTTTACCATTAACCCTATCTTTTCTCTCTGGATCTGATTTCGTCAGTCCTTACCATCCTTCGTTCAATGTATAAAGATAAAGTGACATGGCATTACTGCTTTAAAACTGGCTCATTTAAGGCCTTATGGAGTGTTCTCCTCTCATGCCACTTTTATCTAGCTAATTTATATATTTTTATGCTACTTTTAGTTGTTCTAATCTGTCTTGTGAAAATACTCTTGTAACCTTGTATTCTTCATTTTTTGTTACTACTGCATATATTATCTGTAATATCTTTCCTATTACTGCTACTATTGCTTGTTTCTTCTTTAGTTGATTTACTTTTCTTGTTGTTAAATATTTGTATAATTCTTTTATTTCCTTATTTTTGTTTACCATTGTAAATGCCATTCTGTACAATATACTCCTCAACAAACTTCTTTCTCTTTTTGATATTGTTGTTTTTCCTTTATGATTTCCTGAGCTATTTTCCACTAGATTTAATCCCGCATATCTTCTTATCTGTTCATAACTATCAAATCTATTTATATCTCCAACTTCTCCTACAAATGTTGCTGCACTTACTATTCCAATCCCTTGTATGCTTATTAAACTTTCATAAAATCCTGTCTCTTTTAATTGTTTTTCTAATTCTTGTTCTGTCATTTTTATTTGCTTTTCTAATAGTTTTGCTTCTTCTATATACATGTTTAATTGGAATTTTGCTCCTTCTTTTCCTTCCATTGTTCCTATGCTCTCATTTGCTAATTCGTATATTGTTTCTACTTGTTTTTTACTATATCCTCTTTTTACTGTTTTCTTTATATGCTTTAGTAATTCTTCTTTTCCTATGCTTTTTATGTCTTCAGGAAATGGACATTCTTTTAGTATTTCTTCTGATGTTCTACTTAATACATTCTTAAATACTTTTGTATATTCTGGAAAGTATTCATCTATTATTGCTACTAATCTACATTTTACTGCATTTTGCTTTCTTATCAATTCTGCTCTTGTATTCGACAGGTTTCTTAAATCTGCCCATATCCCTTCTGGTAAATATGGCTCAAAAAATCTTGCATCCTTTATTAGTCTCGCTATTGTTATACAGTCTTTTTTATCATTCTTTGTCTGACAATTATCATCAAATTCTTTTGAGTTCTTTACATGGTATGGATTTACTGTTACAACTTTTATCCAGTCTATTTTCTTTAAATATCTAGCACAAGATTTCCAATAGTGTCCTGTTGGTTCCATTCCTATTATTGCTTTCTTGAAATTTAACATTGTTAATACATTTTTTACTGTTTCTACTAGACTTTCAAATCCTTTTTTGTTATTATTAAAAGAGAAAGATTTTTTTATTTCTTTCCCATTTGGTAGGATTATTCCTGCCCAATGTACATTTTTTGCTATGTCTATTCCTACGATTGCATCTGTGTTTTCAATAGCATCAAATTTTAAATTTTGTGATTTAGTCATTATTCTTACCTCCAATATATTAATTTCATAGACTTTTGAGTTTGTTGTCTATATTGAAATTATATATTAGGGGGTATTTTGTTGTCAAAGTTCATTTTTCATTTATTACAGGATGCTTTATTTTTAATATAAATTTTTTAAGTAGCTACTTTTTTTATTTTTCTGAATATATTTTAAAATCATTGTTTTTACTTGTAAAGTAGGCACTTTTTTGTAATATAGTTTCCTTAAAGATACTTTTGAATATTTCTCTGCCTTTTTTTTGATTTAATTTTTTTAGTTTTTTTACGACTCTTATATCTTTTTTGAAACTATTGTGTATTTTCTTGCGTTTCAACTTGTTTTTTA